>JAPKCQ010000033.1 GCA_026421165.1 Lewinella sp.
TCTTGTTTTCTTTGGTGAGAATACCGTATTCGACGAGGAAGTCATCAACCCCATCGCGGTCACGGAAGTCGCCTTTGAACCAGGAAAAGAGAGGGCTGGTGTAGAGCACCCGTTTGCCATTCACCTCTTTGATTTCGCTGTGCTTGGCCAGGTACTTACGGACACGGTTATCGATTTGCTCGTTAAAGGTTTCGGGTTGGTATATTTCTACGGGCGGACAATCAGCCGCGCCACAGTTAAGGGCATAATGTACCCGGGAGTCTCCGCCTTTAATGCGGAAGGTGCGTTCAAATTTATTGAAAAAAACCTGGGGAACGAAGCCAAGGCCAAAACGATTTTCGCCACCGCGGACAATCCCGTGCTCCATTTCGTTAGGGCTAAAAAGATGACCGGCGACGGTAAAGCTCGGCGTACTGAAGAACGAGCTGGAGTTGTCAAACAGTTCAGGATTTCGGGTAAGCAGGTACTGTACCATACCGTTGTAGGTATTGATCCAGAAGGCTTCTTTCTTTTCGCGAGAATTCAGCGCTGCTAATAAATCGGATGGTTCTATAGCCCCGAGCTGATCCACCAGAGCGGTTGCGTCCTGGCCGTTTTTAATGGTTTCCAGAATTTCCTCGCTTAGTTTATTGGGCGTTGGCCCCTCAAAGTCTGCCGGAGGATAGTTTTCTGCGGGTTGGTAACGGCCGCAGGAGGTTACCAGCAGGGCGGTGGTAAGGAAGATGAAGAAGTAGCGCATAGTGTTTTAATTTAGCTTTATAGGTACTCGGGCAGCGTTAATAGGACATGCTGAACTGGTAAATTTTGAGTCTGAACGAAGCGAAACCTCGAAGAAGCCGCGAAGCGAAACGTAGGCAACACCGTAGTGTTAGCTAGGCTTTTTAACAGCGTTCAGGCTCAAAAGGTGCCGAGCAAGACGATGCGATTAATTTGGTCTGAGTACTTAACAATACTGATTAGGTTTTTGTGCTTAAAAATTGGCCACACTGCCGGAATACGACCGGTATGGAAAACTAAATTACAACAACCCAATAATCCCATCCTCAGAGGCATCTTCCGGCCAAGCGCAATCAATCCCCCGCTCCAACAGGGCATTTCCTGTACTGGGGCCGATGGCGATCACCCTTGCCTTCTCGGGTAAAGGTTGATGATCAACGTAAGCCGCTACGTTCAAAGGGCTGGTAAAAACAAAGACATCAGCATTTTCGGGCGCGGTCGCAGGTGAAGGGACGTTATCGTAGCAAACAGCGTCGAGTACGTCTACCCTATCCATAAGCATCGTTTGAATACTGAGGCGGGACTGGCTGGCGCGGGGGAAGAAAACACGTTGCCCATTTGCTACTTTGCCAAATGCTTTAGCGGTACGTTTGGGGTTTCCGTCTCCGGTAAAGTCGACCCGGCCCGCAGCTTTGATCAGACAATCCGCCGTTCCCGGGCCAATGGCCGCTAGGCAGGTTTTGGACGATACCCCACGTAGGCCGAATTCCACGGCGCGCGGGCTGTAGAAGAACCACCAGTCAGCATCCGTTGGTGCGGTAAAGAGAACGGCCTCGAAGCTTAGAAACGACCGGCTAATGACGGCATTTCCCCTTGCTTCGGCCCAGCGGAGGAGCGGACTTTCCGGCTTTAATTTACGAGATATAAATACGGTCATTAACGCTCTTCGGTTTCTGGTGGAAAGTTTAGCCCTTCGTAAAAAGCGCTCACGGGTAAGGTTAGCCGTGGGGTTCTGATTTTAACCTCCTGGTAGAAGTAGTCGACAAGTAGTTTACGGCTATCAATCAGCAGGTACTCTTTGAAGCTTTCCAGTTGGCGATAGGCACGGAATTTTCCTCCGCGGTCGTAGTCTGCTGTGGTTTCGGAGAGTACTTCTATGGTCAGGCAAGAATTCGTTGTTCTGGCGATGCCTTTCGTCTCATCTGGCTGAGGTTGCTCGAAGTATTCCTCTTCCGTGAAACGACCTTTTAAGATTTGCTGAGCTTCCGTTTCCATAATGTTGTAAACGATGAACAGGTAATGAAAGTTAAAGGTAGGGTTTTCGGCTAATCACGACGAGCTGATCGACGCCTACCTGCTGCCGATCAGCCCATCACTAGAAGCGTTGCCCGCTCTCGGCACCGGCTCCTATTTCAACCCCGCTCTTTAACTTTCATTGCACCTGCGACCGCGCCCACAAACCACTGCAACTCATAGTGATGGGAATAGCGTTACCAAACCACTAAAGCAAGTCCTATCTTCGCACCCGGTTTAGACCGTTAGACCTTTAGCACGTCAGGCATTTAGCCTGACGTGAAGTACAGCTAACGGCCTGAATATCTAACGAACTAACAATTCTAACCATGTCCGCCCCGAAGACCTACACCGCAAAAGACGTCGAAGCCAAATGGTACGCCCACTGGATAGAGAAGGATTATTTCCACAGTGAGCCCGATGAGCGCGAGCCCTTCACGATCGTTATCCCGCCACCCAACGTAACCGGCGTGCTGCACATGGGCCACATGCTGAACAACACCATTCAGGATATCCTGATCCGCAAGGCCCGCCTCGACGGTAAAAACGCCTGCTGGGTACCCGGTACCGACCACGCCAGCATCGCCACGGAGGCCAAGGTGGTGCGCAAACTACGCGAACAGGGCATCAAGAAATCGGACCTGACGCGTGACGAATTCATGACCCATGCATTTGCCTGGAAGGAAGAGTACGGTGGTATCATCCTGAAGCAATTACAGAAACTCGGCGCAAGCTGTGACTGGGAGCGCACCCGCTTCACAATGGAGCCGGAACTGTACAAAGCAGTCATCAAAGTCTTCGTTAACCTCCACAAAAAAGGCAAGCTGTACCGAGGTCTGCGCATGACGAACTGGGACCCCGCCGCCCAGACGGTACTTTCCAACGAGGAAGTCATCCATACCGAAGAGAACAAGAACCTCTACCACGTTCGCTATAAAGTTGCGGGCACCGAAGACGAGTACATCGTGGTCGCCACCAGCCGTCCGGAAACCATTCCGGCCGATACGGCCCTAGCCGTTCATCCGGACGATCCGCGCTACACCAAGTACCACGGCCGCAAGGTAATCGTCCCCATCGCTAACCGTGAGGTACCGATCATCACCGACGATTACGTCGCGTTGGACTTCGGTACCGGTGCCCTGAAGATCACACCGGCGCACGACTTGAACGACAACGCCCTCGGCGAGAAGTACGGACTCGAAGTCATCGACCTGCTCAACGCTGACGGCACCATGAACGAGAACGCCATCGAGTTCGTCGGCATGGACCGCGATGATGCCCGCGTTGAGTTCGTCAAGTTACTCAAGAAAAACGGCGACCTACTGGAAACCAAACAGTACCGTACCAGCGTCGGTCGCTCCGAACGGACCAACGCCGTCGTTGAGCCCCGCCTGACGCTGCAGTGGTTCCTAAAAATGGATGAGTTCGCCGCTACAGCCCTCGGCGCCGTTGAATCCGGCGAGGTGAAGTTTCACCCAGAGAACATGGTCAATATGTACCGTTCCTGGCTGAAGGAAGAGAACGTCCGCGACTGGTGCATCAGCCGCCAACTTTGGTGGGGTCAGCGCATCCCAGCCTGGTACTATAAAGAAGAAATATTCGTCGCCGAAACGGAAGCGGAAGCCCTCCAGCAGGCGCAGGACAAATTCCCACAGGAAAACCTCACCATCAACGACCTTACGCAGGATGGCGACGTGCTCGATACGTGGTTCAGCTCCTGGCTCTGGCCAATGTCCGTTTTCGACGGTTTCAAAGACACGAAGGCCCTCGAATATTACTACCCAACCAACGACCTGGTTACGGGCTGGGACATCATGTTCTTCTGGGTTGCCCGGATGGTAATGGCCGGCTATGAATTCAGCGAGGAGTTACTCGGCGAGGAGTTTGTAAAGAAGAACGGTAAGATGCCGTTTAAGAACGTTTACTTCACCGGCATGGTCCGCGATGAAAAACGGCGCAAAATGTCGAAGTCGCTGGGTAATAGCCCGGATGCGCTAGAGCTGTTGAAAAACTACGGTGCCGATGGTGTTCGCTTCGGCATGCTTTCCAGCGCTGCTGCCGGCAACGATATTGTCTTTGATGCACCGATCGACCCCGAGACTAAAGAGGTTTTGAACGAGTCTGAACTCTGCAACCAGGGCAAGAAATTTTGCAATAAAATCTTCAACGCCAACCGGCTTATCCAGAGCTTTGAGGTAGCGGACATCACGCCAAACCCCACCGCTAGGCTCGCCGCCAAATGGCTCGAAGCCAAGCTAAACCATACCATCGTTGAAGTGGATCGTATGATCGCGAATTACCGGGTTAGCGAGGCAATGATGACGCTCTACAAATTCATTTGGGGAGACTTCTGCTCGTGGTATCTGGAGGCGGTCAAGCCCGCAGAAGGCGAAGCGATCAGCCAGCAAACCTACGAGGCAACCGTCTCCGCTTTCGAGCGCATGATGACGCTGTTGCACCCCTTCATGCCCTTCATTACGGAGGAAGTTTGGCACGACCTGCGCGACCGAGCGGAAGGCGACGACTGCGTGGTTTCAAACTGGCCCAAGGCGGCGGCTTATGATACCAATATCGTCAAGTCTTTTACCTTACTTCAGGGCACTGTTTCCAGCATCCGCGACGTTCGCAACCAGCGCAACGTTAATAAGCGGGAGCCGTTGGCGCTGTTCGTCAACCAAAGTACCGCAAGTGAACGTCTTTTGGGCGCGACCGCAGGTGCCGTGGAATTTCTAAAGAAGGCAGGCGTCCTTAAATCCGTTGAACTAACGACCGAGGCTCCGGCGAACGCCCTGCCCTTCCTGATTGGTAACGACAAAGCTTACGTAGTCCTCAACGAAGCGATTGACTTTGAGGCTGAGAATACTAAGATCAACGAAGAAATCGCCCGCCTGGAAGGTCAACTCAAAGGCGTTACCAAGAAGCTCTCCAACGAGCGGTTTGTTTCCAATGCTCCGGATGCTGTTGTGGCGATGGAGAAGAAGAAGCAGGCGGATTGGACGGCTAAGATTGCCAGCTTACGGGCAATGTTGGGGTAGATTTTCTTTAGGATCGTCAATTCAATAACTGTCCGGTTATCGCCTTCATTAGGGGCGGTACCCTACCCTACTCCTTTAACTTCCTCTGTACCTGCGTCCGCGCCCTTATTATTTCCTGCTTCTGGGCGCGGACGCGGGTGCAGGGAAAAGTTGGAAGCGAGCAAAGACGACGAAGTGGACGGCACCCAAGCGGGCACAGGCGAGCAGCGAGACGGCCAACTCGGAGATCCGGTAGAGAAACCTTCGCTACTCCCTGCCGGAACGTTGGTAAAGCGGTAAACCCGTTTGTGCAGCTCCCGGTAATGTGGCAACTACTCATGCCCTCATAAAAAGGCGCGGGACGAAATCAGCGGGCAACCGATTCTTCCCGCGCCATGAACAAGGATTAATGTCCGGTCGCCTCACCCACACCGCTAGGGATACGGATGTTCTCAACGATGTCCTGTACTTCCTGAGGTGGTGGTGCGGTAAAGTAACAGACGACGAGGCTGACGGTAAAGTTGACGAGCATCGCGATGGTGCCGAAGCCTTCCGGAGAAATGCCGAACCACCATTCTTCCTTACTCGGAAGCACAGCATCGAACCAGCCCAGTTTGTACTTTATCATGTACAGCAGCATCACGGTAATACCAACGACCATTCCACTGATGGCTCCTTCTCTGTTCATCCGTTTGTAGAATATACCAAGAATGATGGCGGGAAAGAAGGAAGCTGCAGCAAGGCCGAAAGCCAAGGCGACTACAGCCGCTACGAACCCAGGCGGGTTGATACCGAAGTAACCGGCTACGCATACGGCGGCTACGGCGGCGAGGCGGGCGGCCATAAGCTCACCCTTCTCGCTGATATTGGGGTTGATAACCTTTTTGATCAGGTCATGAGAAACCGAAGAAGAGATTACTAGAAGCAGGCCAGCGGCGGTAGAGAGTGCCGCGGCGAGTGCTCCGGCAGCAACCAGAGCGATTAACCAAGCTGGCAGGTTAGCAATTTCTGGATTGGCCAGTACCATGATATCACGGTCAACATACAGTTCGTTAGGGTTTCCTGGGTTAGCGTTCGTGACGGCGCGAGCACCTACCGCGGTACGGGCTTCTCCGTCAAAAGCGGGCTTACCAATGAAGGCTTCGCCGGGGCCGTACTGAACGACTCCGTCGTTGTTCTTATCCGTCCAGGCGATGAGGCCGATATTTTCGTAATTCTTCAGCCATTCCGGTTGCTCCTCGTATGTTTTATTTACTACGCTATCGATCATATTCGTTTTAGCGAATACCGCGATGGCGGGGGCGGCAGTGTACAGGATAGCGATCAGTAGCAGTGCGTAACCGGCACTTTTACGCGCATCCTTCACCCGCTTAACGGTAAAGAAGCGAACAATTACGTGTGGAAGGCCAGCGGTTCCAACCATCAGCGCGAGGGTGATGGCAAAAACATCAATCATCGATTTAGAACCATCCGTGTATGCCGCAAATCCGAGCTCCGTACTCAAGCCGTCCAGCTTATCGAGCAGAAAGGTACCGGAGCCGTCGGCCAGGGTACTACCCATACCAAGCTGTGGAATCGGGTTACCCGTCATTTGCAACGAGATAAAGATGGCCGGAACCATGAAGGCGAAGATCAAAACGCAGTACTGGGCTACCTGGGTGTAGGTAATGCCCTTCATTCCACCGAGTACAGCGTAGAATAAAACGATGATCATGCCAATGATTACGCCGGTGTTAATGTCTACCTCAAGGAACCGGGAAAAAACGAGGCCTACGCCACGCATTTGTCCGGCCACGTAAGTAAAGGATACGAGCAGAGCGCAAAAAATAGCTACCAGGCGGGCAGTATTAGAATAATACCGGTCACCGATAAAGTCCGGAACAGTAAACTTGCCAAATTTTCGCAGATAGGGAGCCAGCAGGAGAGCTAGCAGCACGTAGCCGCCGGTCCATCCCATGAGGTAAACTGATCCGTCGTAACCGGAGAAGGCTATGATACCAGCCATGGAGAGGAAGGAGGCGGCGCTCATCCAATCGGCAGCAGTGGCCATTCCGTTGGCGAGAGGTGAGACGCTACCACCAGCGACGTAAAATTCTTTGGTGGAACCAGCACGTGACCAGATGGCGATGCCAATGTATAAGGTGAAGGTCAGGCCAACTAGTATATATGTCCAGGTTTGAACGTCCATTATTATTCTTTTAGATAGTGAAAGTGAGGAGGAAAGTGTACACGTGAATCGTAGCGTTACTCCTCGTCGTAACCATATTTTTTGTCCAGCTTATTCATCAGCTGAACGTACACGAAAATCAGGATTACAAAAACATAAATGGAACCCTGCTGAGCGAACCAGAAACCCAGCTTGAAGCCGCCAAGTCGGAAGTTGTCAAGCGGCTCTTTGAATAAGATTCCCGCTCCGTAGGAGACGATAAACCAGATGATGAGCAGGATGGTCAGGTAGCGGATATTCTCCTTCCAGTACGCCGCAGCGTTGGCTTTTTTATCGAGTGGCATGAGCAGTAAGTTTTGCTTTAATTATTACAAGTAAATCATACCCTAGACGGCTAGGGCACTTCTGGCGTGCGTATTTCACAGAGAGCTTTAAGTTGTGACCACTGAAGTACAGATTGCCACCAACCCCAAACCAGCTGGTGAAACCGTCGGTAACATCAACGGCATAATTGTTGGAGGAAAGGTAAGGCTGAAACTTGACCTTACCTGTTTAACCAGAAAATAGGTCACCAACGTGGTTGTAGAACATGCTCTACGGCGTCCCTTAGTCCATTTATGATGGCACCCTTGATCGCTACACGGTACTGCACCTGCGGCAGCACCCCAACGAAAAAAACCGCCACCAGACAATGTCCGGTGGCGGTTTTTCAATTCCCGAAGGAGCGGTAACTACTCAGGCTCAGCACAAGCCTTGGTCTTATCCGCACAACAGGCATCCTTTTTGGGCTTACAACAAGCAGCTAGGGCTTCCTGAGCCTTAGGCCGGGCTACTACGTCGTCGGCATTGTAGCCAGTGTTGGCGATGGCCTGGCGCAGGGTGGCTGCGTCGAGGACCTTATTGTCGAATTTAATTTTGACCTTCTTGGTCACCAGGTCAAGCTCGACCTTCTTCACGCCTTCGAGCGCACCAAGGCTTTCTTCGATGTTGGTTTTGCACATGCCGCAGATGGCATTCGTCTGGATGACGATTTTCTTGGGGGGCGCCGCCATGGCGAGAAAACCGAAGAGAGCGACGAAAAGGAATAGGTTACGCATGGTTATTGTTGTTTGATTGGTAAAGATAAGAATTTGTTAGGGAGTGAGTTAGAGCGTTAGCTGCCGCAAGTACCGTTCGCGGCGGCAGCAACTCAATAACTCACATACTCTGCAACTCACTCCAGAGTCCAGCGAACACCAACGTAGGCGCGGCGCTGAAAGAGCGGCTGATAAACCTGCGTGGCATCAAAGTATCCTTCAAACGGAGACAAAGCTCCGATGATGGCTTGTCGCTGCGTACGATTCGTCAGGTTTTCGCCACCGGCATAGAACTCTGTTTTAGCGTTCGCTACGTAAGTCATGTTAAAGCTCAGTAAGCCGAAGGCGGGCGAGCGCTGTGGGTGCGCTACGACGACGTCTTCGGGGATTTGGTCGAAGTCGATCAGCCGTTGTTCGCCGGTCCACTGATAGTTGAGATGGGCTTTGATGCGAGGGCCGTCGTAGCCGAGGGTAGCCAAGGCGCGGTGCTTCGGTGTCAGGGGTACTTCGCGCAGGCCTTTGCCGTCGTACGTTTGTCGTACGTCGTTGTATTTATAGGCCAGCTTCACGTCGATCAGCGGGAGGATTTCGTAATTACCACTCACCATGAAGCTGTTGGCGAAGCTCTTGCCGTCCAGCTGGTAGATGCGCAAGGTTTCGATGTCCTGTTCCGCGTCGACGATCAGTTGGTTCTCAAAATCGGTGCGGAAGAAGTCAAAAACGATTTGGCCTTCTCTTCCAGCAATGAGGAAGTCTCTGGTATAATTCACACCGTAGTTCCAGGCGGATTCCAGGCCGCGGAAGCCGGGGTTTTCGGAACCGTCACCTTCTGTAGGGATGCCAAGACCGGTGACGGTTCGGCTGCTGGGCAGCCAGTTCAGGTTGTCCACCAACAGGTTTGGAGAACGCCAACCACGACCGATGCTGAGACGGATGGCCGAACGTTCGTTGGGGTTGTACTTCACGTTTAGACGCGGGCTGAGCTGGGTACCACCCAGATTATGACGGTCTGCGCGCAGGCCGAGGATGGCCGTCAACGCGCGAAAGCTGCGGCCTTCCCGCGCTTCTTCCCAGCTGAAGGTATATTCACCGTAGGCACCAACGGTGTTTTCGGAGCGGCTGTAGTTCGTCTCGTCAAAGACCTCGGTAAAGTCATCCATCCGGGCCGTTCCACCAATGCTGATCTGGTGGTTATCGTTAGCAATACGGGTGTGGTAAAGAGCGTTCAGGTAGCCGGATTTCTGTTCGCCTTGGTGCAACTTCAGTCCGTAGCGGTTATTCATTTCGTGGTAGCTTCCGCTGTAGATGAGGCCGATGCTTTGCCAGGGTTTATTAAAGCCAAAGTAACCCGTTTTTCCCCAGGCTTCGACCCGACGGTTATCCTGATCGATGAGGTAAGGATTGGCTACGTCTTGCTGACCACCAGTGCGGCGGTCGCGGGCGCCAAGAACGCTCCACTGGCCTTCCCAGTTGTCTCCTCCTTGACGGAAGAGGCGAAGCAAGCCAACCGCCGTACGACGATCGGGCATATCCTTGAAGCCATCATCGTCGTGGTCCTGACCGTTCTCGGTAAGACTGCCGTGGGCCGCACCTCCGAGCCAGAGTGTTTTACTAATTTGGGTGTTGCCCAGCAGATTCACTTCGCCCCTGCCCTGGCTACCAGCGAAGAGGTTCACGTAAGCTTTCGGGCCGTTGGTAGGCTTGATCAGTTCGGTATTGATTTCTCCAGTCAGGCCAGAAGCTCCGGATTCGAGGGAGCCGCTGCCCTTACCGATCTGGATGCTATTGACCCAGGGACCGGGGATGAGATCAAGGGCGAAGGGGCTGGCCAGCCCGTCCAGCATCGGCCGCTTTTCAAGCGTTAGTTGGGTATAGTTTCCACGCAGGCCAAGCATCTGGATTTCGCGGCGGCCGGTCAATGGGTCGCCGTAGGTAAGGTCTACCACCGGGCTGTTCTCGAAGCTTTCGGCGAGGCTGCAGCAAGGTGCTTTACGCAGCTCCTTACTGGAGATGGTCTCGATGTTACGGGCCTTAAGTAGGCTGGCTGAACGGCCACCGTCGCGGGCGGTCACCTGGATTTCGCCGAGAGCAGTTCCTTTTTCAATCATCACAATCCGCAGGGGGAACTCCAGCGTATCGGTCAGAAATTCGCGGGTGGCGAAGCCGAGGTAGCTGATCTCAAATTGGTTTTGGTTAAGTTTTTCCGGCAGGTGAAAGTGGCCGTCGACGTCCACGGTAGTTCCGCTACCGTCGGCCCACCTTACGGTGGCGCCTACGAGCGGATAGTCGTCGGCGTCGAAGACTTCGCCGTGGGTTTGGGCATGGAGTAAAGGCGTGAGTAGAAAAAGGATAAAAGGAAGCAGCAGGCGCGAGCGCAGGTGCAAGGGAGGTTGGAATAACATTGGTCTCTAGATTTAGCGTTGTTGGAAACAAGAGTTTCGTCTCCGCCTTAAGGCGGAGGAACAGCAGCCTCAAGGCTGCCGAACAGGTCGCTAAATCAAAAAAGTCTGATGGGCTACTAACAGGTCTCTACCGGCGGATCGGGCGGGCGGATTGGGGCCGCGGATCGGGCGTGTCTTTGCAACTACCCGCGCTGCCAAAGGGCGATAAACCGGCCAATCGGGCATCGTTGTGAGGGTAGCAATATCCGCATAATCGCCTACCGTCTCCAGCAAAAAATCTGCATTAAGAGCGGCCATGACTACTTCGCTAGAACCACATTTATGGTCAGTAGCTTCCGGCTTTTGGCAGTCTTTAGTGACCAGGCAGCAGGCCATCCGGTGGTGGTCATGCTCGGTTATTTGCGGGGCGTGAGCTCCGCATTCGTGTTCGCTACCGGGTAAGACTAGGGCTGATTCACCCACACACGCGCAGTACACACGCTGCAACGGCAGACCAACGCTTACTACCAGAAGGTAGAACGTTAGCCAGGGAGTTAACCGCCTTGTGAATTTACGGATGCGCACGGTGCAAAATTACGCGCTTGCGGTTTAGGGTGCAAGCGCTTTAGGTTAAACACGATATTAATAGAGTTAGTTGTACGAAGCAACTTTACACCTCCGATGACTGCGCAATAGCAGCGAAGCTAACTTTTCAACCTGAGCTGGCGCCCGTTTAAAAAGACGCACCGGAAGAGAAAGTCGTGAGACGTAGCCCTTAATCCCTCCACTGCAGCTTTACTGAGCGTAGCCGAAGTACCCGCGTCCGCGCCACCTACTCCATCTTCTCAATCTCCGCCCGTCTCTCCTCCAGCCTCTTCGTAATAATACTTATTGTCTCCGTTTGCCCGGGGAACTCACGCGGGAGGATGTCTTTGGCCGTTTTCACCGCCGCCAATGCCTTGTCCTTTTCGCCCAGGTGTTGGTACGCCTCCGCCAGGGTCTCGTAGATGTAGTAACTGTCTTTCTCCTCTAGCGTAATAATGTGCTCCGCAAACGCAACGGCTTTATCCATCGACTGTTTATTAAAATTCAGGTAGCTAACCGCCCGGTAATACTCCTCGTGATGAGTTGAGAGCGGAGCGGCAGCCAGGCTATCGATGAAAGCACTATTTTCTGTAGTCAGTGATGTTTCAATCGGAATATTTACCTGCACGTCCGTCCAGGAAAGGTACATTTCGGCGCTACCGGGGGTGAGGTCCAGCTCAATGCTCCAAGCTTCGTAGAAATGGCCGGGCTTGGTTACCGGGATGCATACCCGTACCTCCTTTTCAGGGTTGTAGTCAGGGGAATCGGGCATCACGGAGTTGCGGCTTAGGATGATCGTCCACTCTTTTTTGGTTGGGATTACGTACAGGCCGTACCTACTGGCTGGCGCAAACTGCCCGGCAATGGTTACGTCTTTGTCGATAGTAATGAACGATCCACTAGCGCCAGTATGCCAGAGTTTACCGTAGGGAACGAGACCGCCAAAGATTCGCCGGCCGCGGGCGATCGGTCGATCGGTTTCGATGGTAATGTTGGCATTCCCAACCTCCTGCTTGATGGTTACCTTCGGGCTGTAAGGGCCGTACGAGTGCTGGGCCGTTAGGGCGGTGCCTGCAATGAGGAGTAGGATAAAAGTATTCATTAATGTTTTCATAGTTTTGGATTGCTGAAATGACTAGATAACGCGAATTGAGCGCTAAAAAAGGGTCAGACGCCTCTACGTTTGCTTCCAACGTCCATCCTGCGTAACGTTGACAACCTCCTCCCCTTCCAGCCGAAATAAGTCGCCGGAGCAGCTGGTCCAGAAGCTCCCCTTAAGGATAATAGAGTGATGGTATTTTGCTTTCATTAGTTATTGGGGGGATAGTGATTGCTGGGTTTCCCCTCTGCGGGGGAGAAGTGGCAGACGTTGGAGGTATTATTAAAGGCCGCTCAGGCGGTAAAAAGTGTTGCTTTCCGTAATTCGGATAAGGATTTAGCACCCCGTAGACATACTCAAAAACCAGCCCGTCGACGTCTCCGTAATGGAGCGAACGGGCATGTCAACACCAGGCACCGAAGGCTTAAGCCCTCCCCAAAGTGCGGCGGGTAGGCTCTTGCGTGAAGTCCCCGGGATGACCATCAGTGGCTGCTCCCATAATTTACCGTTCTTGGTCCGGAGGATGTGTTCACCCATTGCGAAGCCGTACAGTTTACCGTCTGCCGGGAGGAGACGAGATACCGTCCGGTCGGAGTAGACGAAGGACCAGTTCTTACCATCATCTTCACTCACCACGATGCCATCGCGGCGGGCGGCGTAGAGTTTGCCGTCGAATTCAGCGAGGCTATTTACCTGCACAAGGTCGCCCGTTTGATGCCAGGTGGTGCCCTTATCGAAGGAGCGGTAGATACCGTTGTCCGTCCCAGCAATCAGGGTGTCGCCATGGAAATACAGTGCTCTGACCGATCCGCCCATAAAGCCAAACACGAAGCTCTGCCAGTGCCGACCAGCGTCGCGGGAAGTGTAGACCCGGCCGTGGTAGGTCCCGATAACGATAATATCTCCCTTCGCGGCAACGGAGTTGATATTGATTTTCACGGGCAAGCCTATATTGCGCGACTCCCAGCATTGCGCTCCAGCAGATAGGACGTAGAAGCCGTTGAAATCGGTCCCTAACAATAGCCTGCCTTCATGTTCTAACATTGCACCTGCGCTCGCGCCCTCAGGAAGCCCCTCCGCGAACGGGGTCCAGTTTTCGCCCTGGTCCGTACTCCGGTAAATATTCGGTGGATCGGCAGGAAATGAAGCCTCGGCGAGAACTCCGAAAGACACAATGTATAAGAAGAAAGCGAATAATTTCATAGTGGCTAATTTTGATATCCGCAAGGTAGGAGCACTTGCAGGCGAAGCCCGAAATTAAATGTAAAAGGATGTAAAGGCCTGGTAAAACTAAAGTTACGTACTATTTAAGGTCGTACTTTTGTAAGTATGAACAAGTGGTTACTTCGTCTTTCCCAGGCAACAGGCCTGCTGCTGGTGCTGCTAACGCTGACGAGTGCGTTGTGGCCGGCCCCCACCGCCACCAACCAAAAAAACTCCCTAGCGCTGCGGCAGATCGGACACAACTACCTTTCGCTCATCGGTGATGTCTCGACTAGAATCCCCGCCGTTGAGGAAGGTGATAACGGTACCCTACTGCTTCGTCTGGAGCGAAACATCGTTTACGACACCCTCCATCAAATTGCCCGCGCGGTACTTTCTGATTACGGCATACGCGCTGATTACACCCTGACCCTTGAGGATTGTGGGTCAGGTAAGGTGTTCCTCGGCAGCCTCTGGCCCGGTGTCCGAGCGGATGAAGGTTCCCACGGAGAAGGCGATGCGGCTTGTGCGGGAAGAGACCAGGAAACCCGTTGCGCCAACATTGGTCTTGCCTTCCCTGCGCAGCAGCAAGCGGGTACGCCCTTCCTCACCTGGTTACTGGGTGGGTTTGGCGTACTCTTGTTTTTTGCAGGCCAGCTAACTCCAGCACCTCAGCAACAGCTAGAACCGGCACTTCAGCTTGTCGCCGGCCAACGTGACTACCTTCAGCTTGGCCGTGACTGTATTTTCGACGAAAAAAATCACCTCCTCATCGTTGGCGACAGCAAGCACAAGCTTACTTACCGTGAAGCAAAGCTGTTTGGGTTTTTCGCCAACCGACCCAATGAGGTTCTCGCCCGGGCAGATATTAACGAAGCCGTTTGGGGAGAAGAGGGCATCATCACCGGCCGCAGCCTTGATGTATTCGTCTCGCGGCTACGTAAGATGCTTGTGGAAACCGAAGGCCTGGAGATTAAGGCGGTGCACGGTGTGGGATATCGGTTGCTGGTGGTGTAGGAGCTATGCTACCTACTTCCTACCAATCTTCAGCAAACGCTTTATTAAAGATTTTCTCGTTAATCTGCTTGGTAATATCCTCAATGGCCTCTTCCTGTACGGAAGCCAGGGTCTGAGTAGCGGGAAAGTCGTAGTAGTTGGAGAAATTCTGCCTCCAGCCCTCATCAGCCTCGTCACGGAGATTTTTATACTCGATGGCTACCACAATGGTTAACCGGTTGAGCTTGGCGAAGGCTGCCGTTTCGTTACCGGGGCTCGCTCCTTCTGCGGATACACGGAAGTCTACAAGCGTCCCCTTCATCTCGACGTCCGGATCGTCTTCCGTGATCTCCAGCCGGGCCTCATCGCGGACCTTATTGCGCAGCGCTTCCGTCATGTCAATGAACAAAGTCGGCGGAGCACCCAGGGCGTTATCAATGTACAGTGGCACGTATGCCTTCTCTACGCCGGTCGGGATAGAGATGCCACTGAGGGTGTAGCAGCCCGTAAGGGTAAAAATAGTCAGTAGGGAAAGGAGCGTTATTCTTGACATGGAGGATAGTAATAGTTACGGGCAAAATTACTCAACGTGTGCTTACCCGGCTTAAGTTTAGGAAAGATACCTTGCCCATCACTTTAGTTGCTCCTGAAACGAAACGGTGGTAACCTTAACGCACCCTTAAAGCTCCTCCAGCACCGGCGACCCCGGAAATTGCTCAGCATCTGGTGAGCTCAGGTCCGCATTACGGAGGCAGTACTCAAAGGTGACCTCCTTACGCTCCTGATTAAAACGAATCACCACAAAGCCAGCCCCGTTGGCCGCCTGGCTAGGATTAGCATAAGCCTGCACCGAAATGTGGTTATTGAAGCCGTCCAGATAGGCTCAACGTCCTATTTTCGTTTTTCTTACGCCGCGCAGGCCTTCAGGTTCTCCATATCGCGCACCAAAATGCGACCACGGTTAAAGTAGATAAGGTTCTCCTTACGCAAATCATTAAGTACCAGCGTAACCGTCTGACGACTAGTACAGGTAATATTGGCGATATCCTGATGGGTCAGGCTATGCTTGAGCAACATTTCGTAACCAACCTGACGGCCCCGCTTTTGAACAACCTCGTGCAGGAAGTTAACGATGCGGCTACGCGCATCCTTAAAAATCAGGTTTTCAAGCTTGCTCTCGGCCGCCATCATCCGTTGGCCGAAGAGTTGGAGTAGTTGCTGGCTAACGGTAGTGTTCTGGGCCAGAATCTGCTGAAAATCCACAGTGCGGATGGTATAGTAATGGACTTCTTCCTTAAGCGATTGCGCAGTTTCGTTGCGGGTACTCTCCCCTACTAGGGCCAATTCTCCAAAGATTGCTTCGGGATGAATCAGTTGCTTAATGACTTCCTTTCCCTCATTACTATGCGTACTAATCTTTATCGCGCCCTTACAAAGCAAGTAAATATGCTCGCTGGTTTCTCCCGGCTGGTAAATCACGGAGTAACGCGCTTTGCTGCGAAATTCCATAGCTTCTGACAGTCGGTTTTTTTCGGACGGTGTCAGTGCGTCAAAAAGAGGAAATTGTTCGAGGAGATTGGTTTTTGTGGTGATAGTCATACGTAAGGCAAATTTTATAATCCCAAAGCAGAAAATGTTTGGCCGGACCAGGTGTGCGCACCTTTTTGCGCGGCCATTCTATCATCGGGACACCAAAATGTAAGCTTCCCCCTAAGCGTGGCAGAAAATCATTTCGAATCGGGCTTTTGTCGTCTCCCTTACTGAATTTACGAATTAGCGACTCCCCAAAAGGGCAACCCGCTGCAAAGCCATAATGCTAAGTGCGTCCCTGATCCGCCCGTCCAAAGTCATCTGTATGGCTTCGGTCAGCGGGATCCGGCGCAGGGTCAGGTCTTCGGTCTCCTCCGGTTCCGCAACCTCCTGGCTCAGCTTTTTAGCGAGGTAGGCTACGCCATATTCGTTGGTTACGGAATTGCTGAGGTGGAAGTCCATTAATTTGGTCCATTCACTAGCAACCAGGCCGGTTTCTTCCTTCAACTCGCGCTTCGCAGTATCCAGTGTGTCTGTTCCGACGGGACAGCCGCCTTCGGGAATTTCCCATTCGTAAGAACCCAGCGCATAACGATACTGACCTACCAGCCAGGTAAAGCCTTCGTCATCTACCGGAACGATGCCAATAGCGTGATTCTTAAACTTTACCAGACCATATATACCAAGATTCCCTGAAGGATTGAGCACTTCGTGGTGCTCAATCCTTATCCAGGGGTTGTCGTAAGGAACGGAAGTAGTCAATGTCTTCCAGGGGTTATCAGGCATGTTGGTTCGTTTATTTACTGGACGCCCTTAATGCGACCTTTGTTGCTTTACGTTTATGAATAAGGCGCGGCCGCGGGATGCAAGGAAGGGTTTTCAGATTCTCCCTGCACCCCGGTCAATTCAACTTAGTTAAGGAACGCCCAGAGTGTTCTGATACCGAAGGAGTGTACCCTCCGCCGCCACTCCACTTCTTAAATATCTCACTTTATAGTTCTGCTGAGCGTAGCCGAAGTATCTACGTCAGCGCCTGACAACAAAACGGTTCCGACGCTTACACTTGGGCCTGGCCGCCGGGTGTTTTCCTTCCAATCAGCTAGGGAAGAAAAAATAAAACCTAAACAAACTGTCTTTTTTTACGATTCCTAAGCCTACCTTTCCGCTACCTTAGCGAACAATTACCTCTGAACGCTCTTTACTTTATATCCATCCAAAGCCGTGCTGTCGTTCCACCACAGTTTACAATCTACAGCCTGGCACTACCTCAGTCCTCACCAATCAAGCTAAATTCATGGTAACTACCGTTTCTCCAACGCCCAACGCAGAACAAATGGCAATGATTCGCCAAAGCGCCCGCGATTTCGCCGAGGCCCACATCCGGCCTAACGTAATGAACTGGGATGAGCGCGAGCACTTCCCCCGCGAGCTTTTTTCCGAAATGGGAGACTACGGCTTCATGGGCATTCTTGTTCCTGAAGAATACGGTGGTACCGGCCTGGGTTACGCCGAGTACATCACCATCATTGATGAGATATCCCAGGTCTGCGGCTCCATCGGCCTGAGCCTGGCTGCACACAATTCACTTTGTACCAACCACATCCTCACCTTTGGCACCGAAGTGCAGAAGGTAAAATACCTGCCAAAATTAGCTTCCGGTGAGCACGTTGGTGCCTGGGGCCTGACCGAACCGAACACCGGCTCAGACGCGGGCCGGATGCGTACCGTTGCCGAAAAACAAGAAGACGGAAGCTACATCCTCAACGGTGCTAAAAACTTTATCACCCACGGCCTTAGTGGAGAGGTAGCCGTAGTCATCGTTCGTACCGGAGAGTTGCTCGACAGCCACGGCATGACGGCCTTCGTTGTAGAGCGAGGAGATAAGGGATTCCGCGGAGGCAAAAAAGAAGCCAAACTGGGCATGCGCGCCAGCGAAACCGCTGAAATGATCTTTGAAGATTGCCACCTACCAGCAGATCGTATTCTGGGCGAGGTTGGTGAAGGGTTCATCCAGTCCATGAAAATCCTCGACGGTGGCCGCATTAGCATCGCCGCCCTCAGCCTCGGCATCGCTCGGGGCGCCTTCAACGCCGCATTGGCCTACAGCAAGGAGCGCGAGCAATTTGGTAAAGCCATCAGCCGCTTCCAGGCCATCAGCTTCAAACTTGCCGATATGGCGACTGAACTAGAAGCTTCCGAACTCCTAATCCGTGAAGCAGGTCGCCTCAAAGACGCGCACCTTCCCGTCACCAAAGTTTCGGCCATGGCAAAGCTCTTTGCCAGTGAAGTAGCCGTACGTTGCGCCAACGAGGGCGTTCAGATATTCGGCGGCTACGGCTTCACGAAAGAGTTCCCCGCTGAGAAATTTTACCGCGATTGTAAGTTACTCACCATCGGCGAAGGCACCTCCGAAATTCAAAAAATGGTAATCAGTAGAGCTTTACTTAAGTAAGTAATCCTAGGAACACACTGAGAATTCAGTGTGTTCCTCATTTAATTATGGTTTTAAAGTTAGGGCGCACGAGCTTGTCCTCACCGCTAATTACTAGCTTCTAACGGTCTGGCTATCAAGGTGATTTAAAAATACAGACTGCGCACCTCACGTTAATTAGTGAAGTCAACAAGGGCTGCAAGAGTTTCAGACACGACCAAGCTGGAACTCTTTCAACCACTTTAACCACTAGACCTCTTCCCACTCTTGTAACAACTCTTCGTACCTTGCCGCCGTATGTCAAGTTATCCGATTTTAGATGTTTTAAAGGTCTTACGATTCCCCAACCTCCTGGTCGTTGCAGCTACGCAGTTACTGGTATTCTATCGCGTATTACTACCTGCTTTTCAGCAGGAAGAGATTGTCAATGCGCTTAGCCCCTGGAAGCTGTTCGAACTGGTCACCATTACGCTGCTCATCACGGCCTCCGGCTACCTCATCAACGATTTACAAGATGTAGCGACTGACGGTATTAACCGGCCAGATACTAATCCGGTCGAACGCCTCGGCCGGACCACCGTAATGTGGTTTTATGGTGTTTGTATCCTTTCCGCTTTCATGATTAGCCAGTTACTTGCCTACCGGCTTGAAGAACGGCACCTCCTGTGGATCTTCCCACTAGCCGTAGGAATGCTGTCTATCTACAGTATCGGCATGAAACGGGTTCCCGTACTAGGTAATGTAATGGTCGCAGTCTATTGCGCCGGAGTCCCGGGGATTCTGCTCCTTGCGGAGCGCGAAGGTGTGCGCCAGCTGATCTCCACCAACCCTGAACTAGGCGCAAATGCCCTGCGTGTATCCGTTCTCTTCATGGTCTTCGCTTTTGTCGCTACCCTCCTACGCGAATTGGTTAAAGACCTGGAAGACATCCGTGGAGACCGCGAAGTCGGCCGCCGCACCATTCCGGTAATATGGGGCGTTTCGCTAAGCCACAAACTTGGTATCCTCTTCGGGCTGATGGTGATCGTCGCAATCCTCTGTCCCATTTTTCTTGGCTGGCCTGCCTTTCTGGCACCGCCCATGCTGGCGTGTATCGGGTTCCTCATCATTGGGCTCGCCTACATTCTCTTTCAACTTGCGCAAGCGAAAGACGCTCTGGATTATCACCGACTCAGCACCCAATTAAAGTTCTTCCTCCTGGGCGGCCTAGGACTATTAGCCTTCTTCTAAGTCGCTCCTAAGACCAAAACCCGCACAGCTGAAAATGGGAAGCCCGTCTAAAAGTAAAGCACCTAAAAAGGGCGAAGCCCATGCAACAATGTCCTACTATGTTCACGAAACTGCCATTGTTGACCCCGGAGCGATCATAGGGTCAGGTTCCAAAGTTTGGCACTTTTGCCACCTCATGCCAGGTTGTGAAATCGGTAAAGACTGCTCTCTGGGGCAAAATGTCTTCGTTGCCCAGGGCGTAAAACTAGGGTGTAACTGCAAAGTCCAGAATAACGTGAGCCTTTACTCCGGCGTCACCTGTGGCAACAACGTTTTCATTGGGCCTTCAGCCGTTTTCACCAACGTACTCAACCCACGCTCAGCAGTAAATCGTAAAAGTGAATACCTCCCTACCCGGCTGGACAACGGTGTAACCATCGGTGCCAATGCCGTAATCGTTTGTGGGACACATCTCGCACACCACGCCTTCGTCGGTGCCGGAAGCGTAGTAACAAAGAATGTACCCGCCTACGCCCTCGTCGTCGGCAACCCCGCCCGACAAATCGGATGGATAAGTGCTGCCGGCGGAAGGCTGTCCTTCAACGCCGACGGGAGAGCCACTTGCCCCGAAAGCGACAAGATTTATTTACTAGTCGACAACGAGGTGCTGCCGCTAAAGTGAACCAGAATCTTCCTACTTTTGCCTTGTTAAATAAGCCGCCATTATCGGATCATCTAAAAGAGTCATCTCATTCGCCGTCGTTGGCCTCGGTCACATCGGTCGCAGACACGCTGCGCTAATCAAGGCACAGGAATCTACCCGGCTGGTCGCCGTTTGCGACCCCCTACCGGAAGACCAGTTGAACTGGACGGCCAGACTATCCGAAAACGTACCCCTGTTTGAAGATACAACCGCATTATTAGCCTCCGCTATCGATTTCGAAGTGGTTTGTATTTGCACACCGAACGGCTTGCACGCCAAACAGGCTATTCAATTCCTGACAGCGGGGAAACATGTAGTCGTTGAGAAGCCACTCGCGCTCAGCGTCGCTGATTGCAAGGCGATAATTAAAGCCTCGAAAGATGCAAACAAACATGTCTTCGGTGTAATGCAAAATCGCTATAGCCCCGCTTCCATCTGGTTCAAAGAGCAAATCGATGCGGGCGTAATGGGCGCCATCCTCCAGGTTCATCTCAACTGTTTCTGGAACCGGGACCACCGCTACTACACCCTGCCACCCGGTGGAAGGCCACACCCCTGGCACGGCGACGAAGCACTCGATGGTGGCGTGCTGTTCACCCAGTTTGCGCACTTCATTGACCTCCTCTGCTGGTGCTTTGGTGACGTAAGAATACACTCCGCACGTTTAGCCAACCAAAACCACAAAGACCTACACGTTTTCGCAGACGCCGGAGTCGTCCATTTTTCTTTAGGGCCAGGCACCCTTGGTAGCCTGAACTTCAGCACGGCGATCTGGGACCAGAATTTCGAATCTACTCTAACCGCCATTGGTGAGCGAGGCACGATAAAACTAGGAGGACAGTACATGAATGAGGTAAGGCACTGCCACGTAGAAGGCCTGGCCTTTCCCGACCTCCCCCCCAGTAGCCCGGCCAATAATTACGGGCAGTACACCGGCTCAGCCGCCAACCACCACTTCATTATCGACAATGTCGTCAACGTACTTAACGGGGAAGCAAAAGTAGCAACCCCGGCCAATGAAGGTTTGGCGGTGGTTCAGATTATTCAAGATATCTATGATTTTGGCCTAGCTCCGATTTAAGAAGACGGAAGCCCCATACAGCGGTCATAGAACACCAGAATGACAACGAATAGTTTAAAAGAAACCAGCAGTCGTTTATCAATAGCAGCATCCAGATCTGACGAGTGTAACGATCTACCTGACGCAGAAGGGATGAACCCGCTTTTCACTTTATGAGAGTGGTTACTTTATCTTGCAGTAACTTTAAAACCATAGGCCTTCTGTGCTTTTCTCGAAGTGTGGTAACTCCTCGAAAATACACAAAAGGCCTAATCTCCTGTCATCACCATAATTCGGGATGACTCCTATTTTACCGATAAATAGTAATCCGCGATGGTAAGTTGCACCACGAGGTAACCGCGTAGCAAAATTGAATAATTATTGAATTGACGGTCCTTATGGCAGCTGCTCGATAAGTAAGTCATAGTTAAAGACTCCGGTATTAAGGGAATAATTGAAGAGTATATTCAGGAAGATATAACCTAGGTCATTCTTGCCACCCTGGAACTTAGTTAGTCCATCCATATTAATATCCGAAAGGTCATAGCCTCTAAAATCATCAAAGTTGTAGGAAAATGACGTATTACTTGGGTGGCCTAATATGCTAACTAGGGTTT
>JAPKCQ010000253.1 GCA_026421165.1 Lewinella sp.
TGGAGAAGATGAACCTGACGGGTGCTACCGGTCGTGTTGCCCAACTGCTGAACGTGGACGACGCACAGCTCGAAAGCGGACAGGTCCGCACGATCCTTCTGGACGGTACGCATACGGCGGGTTTCCAGGGCACCATCAAGCTGGCTGCTGGCCTTGAACTGGTCTCCGCCGACCTGGTGGGAGAAGGTGGCCTCAACCTGGACCGCGCTGGTGAGGGTTTGATTGCTGTACTTGTCCGTGAGGGTGGCGCAGTGCGCCTTGAGGTACGCGCTACGACTTCCGGTCTGGTGAGCGAGTTGATCTCCCTGAGCGATGCGATCACGGTTCGTGAAGGTGTGGCGCTGAACGGTACGGGCAATGCGCTTAACCTCGCCTTCAACGGTGACTTTGCACCTGCGACCGCGCAAAATACGTTGCATCAAAATACGCCTAACCCGGTTATTGATGTAACTTCTATCTCTTTCGAACTTGCCGTTGCTGGTAGAGCTACCCTGAATATTCAGGATGCCACCGGCCGCTTGGTGAAGACGATTGATTTTGACGGTGTTGCGGGTATGAACCAGGTTGAAGTGCAGAACATTGGCGTTGCTGGTGTTTACGTCTACACGCTGACTTCTGGCAACTTTACGGCTACTAAACAGATGATTGTTGTTGTTAAGTAAGTCTTTAGTTTCGGCCGAAGCGAGCGCCTCAATTAGGAAAAAGAAAGCCCCACCACTCATGCTGAGTGGTGGGGCTTTTCTTATTTAACGTAAGGTTCGCGCTGAGAAATTAGTGTTTACCTTGTTTAATTATGTTTTAGAAGCTAGGACGTGAGAAGTTCTCGCCACGCTAAATTCTAACGGCTTGACCGTCAAGGGTATTCAAGCGGTCAAACTACAAACCTCACGTTATTTGGGGCGTTTTTTGCTTTGCGCGGGTTAAACGAATAGCCCGGAGGCTATTAAACAGCAGCGTACGTAGCTCATCTATTCCACAGTCCGTAGCCGCAAAAAAGCCGTTCCGAGCTTATTCACGAGGTCTCCCGCCAGGAGGCTCTCCTGGCCAATCTCTGCCGCCGCGATATCTCCCGCCAGGCCGTGCAAGAAAACGCCCAGGCATGCTGCATCAACCGGGGCGTAGCCCTGGGCCAGTAAACCGGTAAGAATACCCGTCAAGGCATCTCCCGTACCGCCAGTCCCCATACCTGGGTTGCCAGTATGGTTGAAGTAGAGCTTACCGTCCGGCGTGGCGATGCTGGTGTAGCCGGTTTTCAGCAAGATGACCAGATTATGCGTTTTTGCTGCTTCCAACTGGACTTTCCAGCGGTGGAAGTCATCCGTCGTCTTACCGAAAAGCCGTTCGAATTCCTTCGGATGTGGCGTCAGGATGCTGCCGTCGGGGATGTGTTTAAACCAAGTCTTGTTCTCCCCCAGGATGTTGAGCGCATCTGCATCGATGACCATGGGCTGATCGAAGCGTTCCAGCACGTCGTGGAGGGCGATGGCGGTGGTGGCCGCCTGGCCAATACCCGGGCCGATGCCGACGGCCTGGTAGGCGGAGAGGCTACCGATCTTCCGGACGTGTTCTACGTGCTCGTCGGTGATAACCATCGCCTCAGGTAGCGCAATTTGGAGGATTTCGTAACCGCAATGGGGGACGTGGTAGGTGAGCAGACCTGCTCCCGCCCGCAGAACGCTGCGGCCGGCAATTATTGCCGCACCCATTTTGCCGTAGCTTCCGGCAATGAGTAGGGCGTGGCCGAAGGTGCCCTTGTGGTCGTTAGGCCTGCGGCTCTTCAGGAGGGCCTTCATTGCCGTCGGTAGGTTCACGGTATTGGGTGTACTGAGCGCTTGCTCAACGAAGTCCACCGCTAAATCAAAG
This sequence comes from Lewinella sp., assembly GCA_026421165.1. Taxonomy (GTDB): domain Bacteria; phylum Bacteroidota; class Bacteroidia; order Chitinophagales; family Saprospiraceae; genus Neolewinella. Next base: position 1,864 of record JAPKCQ010000253.1, read on the forward strand.
GCAACGTTTTCCCAAGTTCCGACGTATTGGGTGTTTATCTGGGAGAAAAGCGCAAGTTTTGGGTAGCCGAGGGTGAAGGTGTGGTCGGCCCGGAAGACGACCCCGTTACTGGTAGAATCGGCAAAAAGCCCGCTGGGCAGGTCAAGGGCGTACCGGGTGTTGTTCGCATGGTTGAGGTGCTCGATAAGGCTTGCCCAGTAGCCCTCAAGAGGACGGCTCAGCCCGGTGCCAAAGAGGGCGTCGATGATGACGGCGTTAATGGGTGGGGTGGGGAAGGAGGCGTTCTTCTCGATTGACTGAATCCTCACGCCCGCTGCTTCGGCGCGCTTATGGTTGGTGCGATTGTCGTCGCTAGGGCTGCCGATCATGGCCTGGCTAACGCTAACTTGATGTCCTTTTTCGTGAAGGAGACGGGCTGCTACCAGACCGTCGCCGCCGTTATTGCCCGTACCACAGACGATGAAGACTGGTTTGTCTTTTGTTTCCAGTCGCCTCATTAAGGCTGCGGTGAAGGCGGTTGCCGCCCGCTCCATCAGTTCTAGGCTGGAGATGTCGCCTTCTTGCATCGTTGCCTGGTCGAGGGCCCGGTGTTGTGTTGCGCTTAGGATCTCCATGGTTTCTACTATATTTCGAATTCGACTGGCGAGCTTTTTTTGCGAAATATTGATGGTGGTCTCCGTTGGAGGCTAATTCCGGTATTCTCAGTTGAGAACTGTCTCGTTAAGACGATGAACCTACCAACCGTTCTTGTTTCAAAATAGCCAAAAAGTTCGCCTGCCGCGTTGGGTGTTAACCTTCTAATTGTTCTCATCCGGATTTTGCTCTTTTTCAAGCACCGCATCTTTACGGTCGTGCTTGAGTACTCGCTTACGGCTCTTAAAGGGGATGTAACGGTAGGGCTTATCTTGGAAGTCTGAGAAGAGGGTATCGGCGGCCAGGGTTGCGCTGTTGAGGCGATCGTAAATTTTATCATCCGTCAGCAGTTTACCGAGGGTGCCTTGTCCGGAATTTACCTTGTTCATGACGGAGTTGATACCGCCCATGGCTTTGTCGGCCTGGTTGAGGGTGTTTTTAAGGCTGGCGATGGCCTGGTTGACTTCAGCTATCGTCTCGTTGAGCTCCAGTTTGCTAAGGTCTCCGGTGAATGCTTCGGCGTTATCAATTAAGCCCGCGATGCTTTCCTGCTTAGCAGCCAGGGTGTTGGTCAGGGTTGCGAGGTTATCGAAGGTGGTATTGATTTCTCCGGCGTTCTGGTCCATGATGCGCTGCAGGCGGGCGGTGCTGGCCTTGAGGTTCTCCATAGTCGCGGCCAGGTCGTTGGAGGAACGGGCGATTGGATTGTCACTGTCGGGGCTGAATAGTTTGTACTCCAGGCTGTCCAGGGTAGCCCCCAGCTGGTCCTTGATGCCATCAACGGGACTCGTATCGTCTTTACCACCGCCTCCGGTGAAGGATGCGATAATCCCTTTGGTGTAACCGCTTAGTTCGCTGCCTTCGGGGGCGCAATCACCGTCACCGAAGCAGGGCTTTTCGTACTCAAGGGTAACCGCTTTTTCGCCGAGAAGGCTTATGGTTGCGATGTAGGCGTCGGTGTTTTTGGGGATGTTTACTTCCTCCTGAATATCAAAGGTTACTTTTACTTTGCGCTTTACCTGGTCGAGGAGAATTTTATTGACCGAACCTACGGTTACCCCGCTGATCATAACGGGCGTACCTACGGTGAGGCCACCAACGTCATCGTAAATGGCATAGTAATAGCTGGAACTGGAAAGGATATTGCTTCCCTGAATGAATTTATAGCCCCAGAAAGCAACGGCTATGGCGACAATTGCAAGGAGACCAATTTTTACTTCGTAACGCATATTTGGGGATAGCTGGTGAGTGAGTTTGGCGCAAGTGTGCCTTTCTCTCTATTTTCGGTATTTTAAGAGACCGCAAAAGTACGGTGCTGTAACGTGATGTAGGGTGTGATGGTTGGATAAGTGTGCATAACAAGTTGGACATGTTTGATAATGATTTCTACTACGGCTTGGTTTATCTTCTGGCGCGGCCGCAGGTGCTAAGAAAAGGATGTAGGAGCAGGGTAGGGTAACGGCATGACCTGAGTACCCGGCCTTTGCAAAGGAAAACGTGGGTATTGGGCCCCAGACCAAGGAAAACGGTCTTGCGGTTTTCTGATGTCAACCATCCTAGCCCGTTATCGAATTGGCGTTCCTGAACGTCGAAACAGCACTTTTATAGCTTTCCTTCTGCTCTTTGTCGATAAGGGAAAGGGTTTAGCGCAGATTCGTAAAATATCTGGCTTGATTTGGCGTAGTTAGGCTAAACTCGCCGGACGAAAAACCGCACGTAGAGTTTAGCATCAAACTCAACGCATGATAAAAATAACCCGCCCACCAATAAAGCTTCTCGCCCGCCACTCAGACTGGCGACCGGAGGAGTTGGACGCTGCGCTGGACAAACACGTCCGCGCCGACGCTGAACGCTGGCGCTGGCTACTGCGCATGCTCCTGCCAGCCATCGGTATTGGCTTTCTGGCCTGTGGCATCTTATTTTTCTTCGCGTACAACTGGGCCGATATCCCGAAGTTCGGGAAGCTGGGCATCTCCGCCGCTGCTGTAACTATTCCGTGCGCTTTATCCCTGTTTTTCTCTTTTTCAGAGCTTACCAGGAAAATGCTGCTCACGGCGGCAGCATTTCTGGTCGGGCCGCTCTTCGGGGTGTTCGGGCAGATCTACCAGACGGGGGCAAACGCCTACGATCTCTTCCTGGCGTGGGGTGTGTTCATTCTCATCTGGGTACTGACCGTCAACTTCGCTCCGCTGTGGGTATTATTTTTGGTTTTGTTGAACGTCACCGTGGCGTTGTACTTCGAGCAGGTTGCTTCTGGGTGGAGTACGGTTGTGGTTGTCTTTATTCTCTTCGTGATAAACACGGTAGCCGCAGCGACCTTTATCTTTCTGGACGAACGGCCCGAGTCTTTTAGTTATCCCGAATGGTTTAAAAAGGCAGCATCGTTAGCGGCGGTTCTTGCAGGTACGGCTTGCTGCTGCATCGTCATTGTGGATGTCGATTCAAGACCCGGAAACTTGCTTTTCGTAGCTCCTGTTCTGGTCATTTTTGCGGGCGTGGCCCGGGCTGCTTACCGGAATCAAAAATCATACTATCTGACCTTGCTGGCCTTCTCCATCATTGCCATCGTCGCTACGGTGATCATCCGTATTGACTTGAATATCGGTGGCTTACTGATCGCTACCATCTGGGTGGTTGCAGGCACAACGGGTAGCACTATTCTCCTTAACACCCTCCGCAAAGACTGGCGTTATGAATGAACAGGACCTATTGCTTCAAATAGACCAGCTTGAGCAAGAATCTGGCCGGTCACTACAAACGGATAAGGCGGCGCTCCTCCGGAATTTTCACGAAGACCAGGAGCACGAAGGCACACTGGCGATGAAGATCCTCTCCATCGTTGGCGCTTTTATGGCCACCGGTTTTTTTCTTGGGTTCATGCTTTTGCTCGGGATTAACTCAGCGCTTGCTTTTTTGGCTATGGGCGCTGTGATGCTGGTGGGAGGCTACTTCTTCTGCCGCCGGGATTTTCTCGGCATTATGGGGGAGGCCTTCGGGGTGGCCCTTGTAGTTTGCGGGCTTCCCCTGTTGCTGGTAGGCTTTGCGGAGACCATTACCAACGAGAGTGGCATGGCGCTGCTTACCTTGATCATCGCCGGAGCCATTTTGCTTCTTATGGAAAACAGCATCATCAGCTTTCTGGCTACGGTCACTATGGGCGTCTGTCTGCTCTTCCTGGCCCACGATGGCTTTGACCGCTTCGGAGCGCACCTTTACGTTGGCTTAACGGCGGTGCTGCTGACTGGCTGGATTCAATACGCGGCAAGGTTGATCAAGACGTCTGACCTACTGTCCCGTAGGTACGATGGGATTCGTACGGGGCTGATCTTTGCGTTACTCATGGGAGCGGGCTATCTGAGCGATTTTCGCTTTTGGATGGAGCTGTCGCGCTTGCCTAATTGGTATGCTTCGGTTGCGCTGGTGCCGCTTACGCTTTGGCTTGCTTTTGACTTACTGCGGCGTTTTCGGAACACGGAGTCCACGGAGCTCACAAAGAGCTCATCGCAATGGTCCTACCTGGGGGGGCTGTTCATTCTGCTCCTTCCAACCATTCTTGCACCTGCGTTGAGCGCCACTTTATTGTGCTTACTACTTGCCTGGAAAGCCGGCTACCGCACCGGTACCGCTCTGGCCGTAATCGCGTTGATCTACTTTATCAGCCGTTATTACTACGACCTGAACCTCAGCCTGCTTATCAAATCGATCATCCTTAGTGCCTCCGGCAGCCTTTTTCTGATGGCCTGGGCATTACTTCGCAAAAAAATAGCTGTCCAATGAAGCCACTATTCCGGGCCCTGGTGGCCATTAATCTGATCCTGCTACTGGCTTACTTCGCCTGGTCTGTCCGGGAGAAGGAAATCTTGCTCTCCGAAGGGGAACTACTATTGTTTGAACTGGCTCCGGAGGATCCCCGTTCTCTCATTCAGGGTGATTACATGGCGTTGCGGTATGCCGTCGCCAGCGATTGGCAAAATGATTCTCTGCCGAAAAATGGCTACATAGTTGTCTCTAAAGATGAAAATGGGGTCGCGCAAAAAGAACGCCTGCAGGCCGGAAGGGAGCCGGTCGCCTCCGGCGAACACCTCGTCAATTATACCGCTTCAGGTTGGCAACTTAACATCGGTTCGGAGTCCTATTTTTTTCAGGAAGGGCAGGCCGACCTTTATGAAACTGCTAAATACGGAGGGTTGCGAATTGATGGTAAGGGGAATAGCTTGTTGGTGGGGCTTTATGATGAGGACCTCAAATTGCTGAGTTATTGAGTTGGGGGGGCACTGAGTTGCTCCCTTAGTAACGCCCTCTAATCGGGCACCACCGTCCCCTCCGGTGCGGCATCAAACTCCG
>JAPKCQ010000254.1 GCA_026421165.1 Lewinella sp.
CCCAAATCACTTTTGTTCCGATATTCCTTACCTTTGCGCGCTATATGAGATTCAGCCACTTTCTATCCTTACTTTTCGTTACCCTCATCGCCTTCGGCTGCAAGTCCGAATTCGAGACCATCCGCACCAGCGGAGACCCAGCCAGATGGCTGGCCAAAGCCGGCGACTACTACGAACAAGAAGAATACCAACGAGCCCAGACGCTCTACGAACTCACCATCGGCCCTTACCGCGGTAAAGCCGAAGCCGAAGAAATTGCTTACCGTTACGCCTACACCTACTACTATACCAATCAGTACGTACTGGCCAGCTACTACTTCAAGAACTTCGCCACCACCTACGGCGGCTCTCCGCTGAAGGAAGAAGCCGACTTTATGTCTGCTTACTCTAACTACGAGCTCAGCCCGGTTTACCGGCTCGACCAGAGCTACAGCGTAAAGGCCATCGAAGGCTTCGAGGAATTCGCCAACCGCTACCCCAACAGCGAGCGCGTTTCCGAATCCAACCTCCTCATCGATGAGATGCGGGCAAAAATGGAGAAGAAGGACTTTGAATCCGCGAAACTCTATATAGACATTTCGCGTTTTGAATCTGCACAGCGCAGCTTCGAGAACGTTCTGAAAGACTACCCCGAAACGGCCCGTGCTGAGGAAATTCGTTTTCTCATGGCCCAAAGCCAGTACGAGTACGCACGCCAGAGCTACGTTACCCGCCAGCCGGAGCGTTTCGAAAAAGCGGCTGAACTCATTACCTCCTTTCTGGAGCGCTACGAGGACAGCGAATACCGCACCGAGCTTCAGGAAACCCTCACAAAATCTCAAGCCAAACTAAAAGAACTCGAAAATGTCAGATATCAAAGCACGGGCTCAAGGCCTTAGTCCCGACGTTAGTGCCCGCGACATCGCCCAAGTGGTGAAAGACACGGGTAACATCTACGAAACTCTCGCCATCGTCAGCCGTCGTGCTCGTCAGCTCGCCGTCGACCTCAAGCATGAGCTCGACCAGAAGCTCGAAGAGTTCGCTGAGGTCACCGACACCATTGAGGAAATCACGGAGAACAAGGAGCAGATTGAAATCTCCAAATTCTACGAAAAGCTACCTAACCCAGTACTTATCGCAATGCGCGAGTACCTGGACGGTGAACTGTACCACCGCTACAACGCCGACCGTGAAGACGAGGAAGAGGAAGTCTAGACCTTTAGTTTCTCAAACTTTTAATAGTTAGTGCCCGGCTCCCATGTGTGAGTCGGGCACTAACTGCTAAAAGTAGCACGATTCAACCTCTGACGGTCTAATTACTAAAGGTCTTAAGCCATGTCTCTACAAGGGAAGAAAATAATCCTCGGCATCTCCGGCTCCATAGCTGCCTACAAAGCGGCCCTCATCGTCCGTGGGTTGGTGAAGGCGGGCGCTGAAGTCCGGGTACTAATGACCAAGGCTGCTACCGACTTCATCTCCCCGCTCACCCTGGCGACGCTCTCTAAGCATGAGGTTACGACCTCCGTACACGACGGCTCCAGCTGGAACAACCACGTGGAGCTTGGCCTCTGGGCGGACGCGATGCTGGTGGCTCCGGCAACGGCGACGACGCTGGGTAAAATGGCCAACGCTATCTGCGACAGCGCCATCGTGGCCGTCTACCTCTCGGCCCGCTGCCCGGTATTTTTTGCACCGGCAATGGACCTCGACATGTGGACGCACCCGGCTACCCGGCGCAATGTGGAGCTGCTTAAAAGCTACGGCAACCATCTTATCGACGTAGGCACGGGCGAACTGGCTTCGGGGCTTTCCGGGGCGGGGCGGCTGGCTGAGCCGGAAGAGATCATCACGATACTTAGTGGTTTTTTCGATTCGCTGCTTCCTGCGGAGGTGGCGCGGCCGCAGGATGCAAAGCAAGGGTTTAAAGGAGCAAAGGCTGAAGGCCCGGATGCGACGACAACACCCATCTCACCTGCCACGTCTCCGCTCTCCCGAGAAGACGCGTTTTCTGGAGATGGAGCCCTAGAGGTAAGCAGGGAGAAAGACCTGACCAACCAAACCATCCTAATAACCGCAGGCCCCACCTACGAAGACCTCGACCCCGTCCGCTACCTCGGCAACCGGAGTACCGGCCGGATGGGCATCGCACTGGCCGAAGCCGCCGCTGCCCGGGGCGCCAAAGTCGAGTTAGTGCTCGGCCCTACGGAATTTACTACCGACCATGCGGGCATCACCGTCTACAACGTCCGCTCCGCGCGGGAGATGCACGCCGTCTCCGTGTTGAAGTGGCGTTCGGCGGATGCGGCCATCCTGGCTGCCGCCGTAGCAGATTACCGTCCGTCGCAGACCGAAGCGGGTAAGATCAAGAAAAAAGAAGGCCCATTAACGGTAAAGCTCGTCCGCAATCCAGACATCGCCGTCGAGCTCGGGCAGGAGAAAAAAGCCCACCAGCGCCTCGTCGGCTTCGCCCTCGAAACGGAGAACGGGCTAGAAAACGCCCGGGGAAAGCTTAAGCGTAAGAACTTCGACTTCATCGTCCTCAACTCCCCGAACGATAAAGGTGCGGCTTTTGGCCACGCCACGAACAAAATTCAATTGGTAACCAACAATAAGGTGACCTACTTTGAGTTAAAACCTAAGGCCGCCGTTGCGCATGATATTTTGGATGCGCTTCGTGGCTTACAGTAGCGACACTGCCCCGGTGGAGGCCTTACAGGCCGAGTTCCAGGGTCGTAGAGCGACCATAACCTTACGTATCTTTTGTTGCTTCGCAACGGTAGAACTCAGCCTGGAAGGCCTCAACCGGGACAAAAATCTTCCCAATAATGAAACAACGCTTCCCCCTACTCTGCTCCTTGATCCTCTTCCTCTGCACCTGCGCCAGCGCCCAGGGTGAAATACGGTGGACGCTCAATATGAACACCGATCAGATCCTACAAACGGACAAGCAGGTGTTCACGGCCCTAGAAAAAGACCTCGTCACTTTCTTAAACAACCAGGTATGGACCGACGATAGGTTCGAGCCCGATGAGCGCATCGAAGCCACCCTTTTCTTTACCATCAGCGAGCAAACCACAAAGTCTGCCAAAGGTGACGGCGCCCAGGTCGCTATCCCGAATGCCTTCAAGGCGACGGTAGCGATCCAGAGCCTGCGCCCAGTCTATGCAACCGGCGAGAAAACGCCCGTGCTGAATACACTGGACAAGTTCGTGGAATTCGACTACCGCCAGGGAGAAGGCATCCAGTATTCTGAACAGAGTTACCTAAGCGACCTTGGGTCCGTTTTTGCTTTCTACAGCTATCTTATTTTGGGGCTCGATTACGACACTTTCAGTCCGCTGGGTGGAGCGCCATTTTTCCAGAAGGCGCAGGAACTCTACAACCGCCTACCCACCAACATCACCAACGATACGAACAACGGCTGGAGTGCTGCCAATAAGCAACGCAACCGTTATTTCCTGATGGAGAACATCACCAGCCCCCGGATGCTGCCGCTCCGTCGTGCGTACTACGCTTACCACCGCACTGGCCTTGACCTGATGCACGAAGACCTGATTGCCGGTCGGAACAACATCACCCTCGCCATCGAGGATGCGCAGAAGGCCAACCAGGCCTACCCGCAAACGGTCTACGCCCAGGCATTTGTTGATGCGAAGCGGGATGAGATTATCGAAATCTATAAAGGGGCCACCGGTACGGAGCAGAATACGGTGATCCAGTCGATGTCGCGGTTGGATCCTTCAAAGTCGAGTGCTTACCGTGGTATTCGGAGCCGGAGTGTACCGGGGCGTTCAGCTTCGCGAAGCATGGGTAGGAGGCAATAACTTTATCGGCTGTTCGGATGAAATTCGCACACGCTCAATAGAGCAAAACGCGCACCGACATCCATTATTAGAGAGGCTTTCATCCTAATGACAACGGACTGAATTGAGCGTTAATTAAGCTGACTACTTATCCCTGACAGCGTCTCCCGGTGATTATACACCTCGGATGAACACCAGAATCTCTGGCTACGGGCTCACGGTTTCACGCCTCCGGTATGAACATTTCAGCTCCGGCTTCGCCTCCGTCAAATGATGTGTAGAGGAGAGAACACGTGGAAGCAGCAAAGCTAAAGCCACTCCGTAAGAAGGTTATACTGTGGGGTTACTCTGACCTACGCTTTTTGCGCATCAACCTCAGCTAATCGTGCCTGGATGCTGGCCAATAAGTCAACTGGGGCGGTAAGCGGTTTAAGGTTTCGTTTTAGAAATACTTGATAAGTATCAAGGTTTTTCACTTCTTCGGATTGAGGGTCTATGGATAGGTCAAGACACTCTTCTGTTGGTACGGCCGCTTCTCTGTCGGCCACTTCAGGGAGTTGGCGGTTCCGGTTCTGACCGGGTTTGCGGCTATTTGGAGATGACATTTTTTGATGACTTTAATGAAGAGATGAAGTAATAAATCTGAAAATGCCACCCCAGGAAACAAGTTCGCGGAGTGGCATTGAGTTATTGCGTGGTTAAACGCCGAGGTTACGCGTATTGACAATCCCGTAGGTGTCTTCAGCATAAACGGACAAGCGCTTGATGAGCGCAAGCCGGGCACGGCGGGTGGTAGACTTTATGGTATTCAGGTTGAGGTCCATCGCCTTGGCGATTTCTTTTTCGCTGAAGTCGTAGAGGTCTGCCATGATGATGATGGCGCGGTTATCATCCTTGAGCAGGGCCATGGCCCTGACGATTTCGTCGGAGAAGTCTGCTTCCATGGCCCCGGCGATGCGCAGGTCGACGAATCCGGCCATTGAGTGCCTTTCATCGCGCTGGTTATAGGCTACGCGCTCGTCGAGTTCCTTTTCACCACGACGCGACTTTTTACGGTAGTCGTTGATAAACAGATTCTTAGCGAGGCGGAAGAGCCATGCCCGAGCGTTGGTTCCAGATTCGTACTGATCGATTTTCACGTAAGCCCGCACGAAAGTTTCCTGGGTAAGGTCGGCAGCATCGGCCCCGTTACCACACATTCGGTAGAGGAAGTTGTAAACGATCTGGTAGTGCTCTTGCATTTCCAGTTTGAAGATACGCTCGCGGTTATCGAGTGCCATAGTTGGCCCCTTTCGGGGGTTTATGCCGGCTTGACGGAGTTTCACGGATATCCGCCTCCCGGCTGTACCTTTTTCTTGGGCTAGCCAAGTGAGGGTACGGTTTACGGTTGATGTTGTTTCACGGGTACAATGCTTTGGTTGCTCCTGAAAGTTGCGGTTGCTTAGAAAATTTTCACTTTTTTTGGAGCCTCAACTTTCAGGAGCAACCAAAGTATTCGTGGGAGCTAAAAAGAGAGAGGCTACGCCGTCGTCCTTGCGTCGGGCTATTTTGGCGCGGACGCAGGAGCAGGGGAAGGTTCAAGGAAGCGTTCTTCGGCGGATCAACCCTGCTTCATCATCCTTTCATTGCACCTGCGACCGCGCCCAAAAAGGATTTAAAATGTTCGATTCAACATTGAACATTGCGCCCGCCTACGGGTAACTTGTCGCGACGGCAATGCTAAACGTTGACTTAAAAATTTAAAACCAATATGCGGTACAATACCTTCGGCACCACCAACTTCCAAATCTCTAAAGTCACCCTCGGTACCATGACCTGGGGCAAGCAAAACAGCGAGGCCGAGGGCCATGCCCAGATGGACTACGCCGTTGAACGCGGTATAAATGCTTTCGATACGGCTGAGCTCTACGCCGTCCCGAGCGGCCCTGAGACCTGGGGCAAGACGGAAAGCATCATCGGTAATTGGTTTAAGGCAACGGGAAAGCGAAAGGCTATTTTCCTGGCCAGTAAAATTGTTGGCCCGGCGGCATTCGCCATGCACATCCGCAACGGCAACACCAGATTTAGTAGCGATCAGATCGACGAGGCGCTGGGCCAGAGCCTCGACCGGCTGCAAACCGATTACCTCGATCTTTACCAGCTTCACTGGCCGGCCAGGAAGGTAAACTTCTTTGGTAAGCGCGGCGTACAAACCATCCAGAAGGACGATTGGGAGGACAACTTCCTGGAAATCCTGACCAAGATGGACACGCTAATCAAAGCCGGAACCATCAAACATTGGGGATTGAGCAACGAAACGCCGTGGGGCGTGATGCGAATTCTTCACCTGGCAGATGTTCACGGGCTGCCCCGTCCGGTGAGTATCCAGAATCCGTACAATTTACTTAGCCGAGGCTTTGAAGTTGGTCTCGCCGAGGTTTGTCTGCGGGAAAACATCGCCGGCTTCCCGTACAGCCCCCTCGGAATGGGCCGATTGACGGGCAAATACCTAGACGGTTCCGCCCGCCCCGACGCGCGGCTTAACCTTTTCCCTCAGTACAGCCGCTACACCAATGATAATGCACTTGCTGCAACCGTAGCCTATTCGGAGGTCGCCAAAAAACACGGGCTGAATATGACAAAAATGGCTTTGGCCTTCGTCAACGATCGCGACTTCAACCAAAGCAACATCTTCGGCGCTACTAGCCTGGAACAGCTGAAGACTAATATTGACAGTGTTGAATTAATGCTGTCCGAAGAAGTGCTTACGGACTTGGAGGCGGTGCAGAGTCGGTGGCCTGACCCTAGTGTGTAGCGGGGTTGGTGAGTTGGTGCATCACTTAGTAAATCACTGCTTTAGCGGAGCAACCCTTCCGTATTATGCAACCACCAGCTACGGCCGCAAATACTGCCCCTGATGGACGTTAAGAACCCAGAAGAGGTACGTACGACGATCAGCGTTAGAAAGCTTGTACGCAAAGTGCCAAAATCAAACTTGACAGACCACTAGTGGTCTGTCAACATTAAATATTGGGGTAATCTGCGATGCCTTTTGG
>JAPKCQ010000034.1 GCA_026421165.1 Lewinella sp.
GGAAGTAACGGCTAAGTAGGAGGGGGCCGAATCAAGTTTGGAGCTACTGAATTACTTTATTGAAATTAGTGGCGCGGCCGCAGGTGCAGGGGAAGGTCGTAACGCGAATCAAGAGCTAAGAGAGCAAGTAAACCCTGCCTCCGAGCGCCCGTTCTCTAGCCCTTCTCAACATCTCCGAGTATCCGTTGTCCTAGGTTTAGCTCTTGATTCGCGTTACTATATTATTACCTTCGCCGTATGCCCCAAAAGGTCCTAATCATCCGCTTTTCTTCTATCGGAGACATCGTTCTTACGACTCCGGTGATTCGTTGCCTTAAGCAACAAACCGACTTGGAAGTCCACTTTCTTACCAAAAAGTCGTTCGCCGCCACCCTGAAGGGAAACCCGTACATCGATAAGTTGTGGACGATTGATAAGGACATCAACGAACTCTCCCAAACCCTGCTGACTGAAGCCTACGCCTGGATCATTGACCTCCACGGGAACCTCCGTACCCGGGAGCTGAAAACCAGACTCTCTCTCAACGCACTTCGGCACCTGCGGCCGCGCCCTAAAAACCGGACCTTTCCAAAACTAAACCTCCAAAAAATCCTGCTCACCCGTTTCGGTATAAATTGGATGCCGGACGTTCATATCGTAGATCGCTACCTGCAAACTGTGCGTGATCTTGGCGTAATCAACGATGGCAAAGGCCTGGATTATTTTATCAGCCCCGAAGACGAAGTAAACCTCGAAGCTGAAGGCCTGCCAGAAAAATACATCGCTTTCGTCATCGGTGCTGCACACGCTACTAAGCGCCTGACCTCACCGCAGATGGTGGAGTTCTGCCGCAACTCTAAACAGCCTATTGTCTTACTCGGTGGTCCCGCCGAGGCTGAAGTCGGTAAAGTAATTGCCGGTTGCCTGGATCATGTTCACAACGCCTGTGGCCGCTTCAAACTTGGCGGTTCTGCCGATTTGGTGCGTAAAGCAGCCACCGTTGTTACCCACGATACTGGCTTGATGCACGTCGCCGCCGCTTTTCGCAAACCGATCGTCAGCATTTGGGGAAATACGGTGCCCGACCTGGGCATGTACCCCTACCTACCTGGCCAGGAAGCCCTCGAAAAACAAAGGCGACAGGAAGTCGTAGGACTTTCCTGCCGCCCTTGTTCCAAGATTGGCCACCAAGCGTGTCCTCAGGGACACTTTCGGTGTATTTTAAATCAGGATCCGGAAGCTATCGCTTCTTTAGTAGGTAAAATATAGTGGCCAGCACTACTATCTGCTCACTACTTGGCTACGACAAACCGCCGGCTACCTTTAGCCTGCTTTCCTGCATAGCGAAAGAAGTAAGACCCGTTCGGAAGGTTCACTACGGAAATTTGAGCCTTTCCGTTAGCAAAGGTTCCTTGCTTAACGGCGCGGCCGGTAAGGTCGATAACTTCGTAGCTGATCATACCTTCAAACTCGGGTAGGTCAACATTGATTTCGTAGCTGGCGGGGTTCGGAGAAAGCTGAAGACCGTAGCCTATAGGCTGGGCGAGCTCAACTCCGGGAGGCAGGGCCGCAGGGCCGCAGGGCGCGCCTTCGGTAATAGTCACATCGCGGAAGTAGCTGTTACCATCGCGCGTTCCGACATCATGATCGGCGGTAAAGAAGAGGTACTTCGCCTGAATGGTGTAGTACTGCCCCATGGGAATCTGGTAGTGGCGCCATGCACCGTCTCCTGGGTAATTGTTGAAGTTGCCGAGGCCCCAGGCCTGGGTGCCGTAGAGGCGAAAGGTCCGGTTGGATGATAATACCTCGTTATCGTCCATGCCGATACCATGGATCTCACCTCTTTTCGTAGATCGGAACCAGAAAGAAACCCAGGTTTCCGTCGTCATCGTGTAGTCGATGGCGATGGCCTTCCAGGCATTGTCTCTCAACAGGATCCCGTTGCCGCCGGCGAGTAGGCTTACCGTTCCTGCATCCTGGTTCGCTCCGTAGGTTACTACCGTATTTTCGACGAAGCTGATGGCTGCGCAGCCGTCTTCGTTATCATTGTCTTCAACTTCAGGGAGGCAGAAGTCTACGATATCCATAGTATCAAACTGGCTACCCGAGCCAATCACATTGCCCGTTGAATCCTGCAGGAAGTAGCGCCCCTGGCCATAGTCGCAGCAAATGCCGTCTCCGTCGGAGTCACTAATCTCGAAGACGTAGCAACCGTCGGTTACACAAATCGTGTCCCTTATTACACGCCCTTTCTTTTTCTTGGGGTAGGGTCCTCCGGTGGCAATAACGGTTCCTGTTTCGGTTTTGATCAACCAGCTTGTCTCCATGCCGAAGTCATCAAGGGTAAGGCTTACGTAGACGGTCTGCTGGTCGCAAATGATGGGCTCCCGAACGGGGTCGTCGTCATCGTCATCATCATCGTCGTCATCATCATCATCGTCATCGTCATCATCGTCGTCGTCATCATCGTTGTCGCATACCGCCTGGACACATCCCTGCGCCTGCGCCACCCGGTTAGCGATCACCGCCGATGGCTGAGGACCGAAGCCCAAGTTGAAGTTGATGCCTTCGGGCCGTAGATGGCAGTAAGACATGATGGTACCGCCCTGGGCGGGGATGTCGGGGGTACCACAGTAACCTTCCGTGATGCCAGCGCAACCGTCGATGGCGGTATTGTCGCCGTTCCAAACACAAGCATGGGTATGCTGGCTGCCGAGTAGGTGGCCGAGCTCATGGGCGATTACCATTGTCGACCAGCTATAGACCGGGACGGAGGCGAAGTTGGATCCAATACTGGAGAAACTCATCCGGGCTGCCGTCCAGGGATGGCAGAGCCCGTCAAGTACTGCAATACCGCCACTCGCCTGGTAGCTGACGAGCTGGGCGAGGTCACCGTTGAAATTAGTGCGGGTGGACTGGAACTGCGTGAGCAACGCGCTGCTGCTCGTGCCGCTGTAAGGACTGACTTGGTTCCAGACGAGAATCTCGCTAATGCGAAGGTTGACGCCAATTTCAGCGTAAAGCGCGGCCACTTCGTTGAAGTTAGCAGCCAGGTGCTGGGCTGCTGCGTTGACCCCACCTTTCTCAAGGAAAATGTCGTGGTCGATTTCGAAGTAAATGTTCACACATCCAACGTCGGTTCCTTTATCTGCAGGATAGGTGAGTTCCTTGGCGGAGTAGGGCTGGCTGCTATCGGCGGTACCGCAGTCAAACTCTTGGCCATCGGCGAGCTGAGCATCTGGGAAAAGAAGATAGGTAACCTGAGGTGACTTGGCGTCCTGATTTTGCACTTTTCCGAGAGCCAGGCGTGTACCGTCGGCACGGGAGATGGTGGCGGTCAGCTCTCCGTCGAGTAAAGAGAGCGCCACCCGGCTAGTGGGTTCTCCGGCTACGGTACCGGTGTAATGAAGGCCTAGGTTAGTGTTGGCTACCACCTGATTGTTGGAGGCTAGGCGCAGAACAAAGTCATGCCGTAGGAAATCGGCTTGCTCTAGTTGAAGGCTGAGCTTGGAAGTCATACCTGCGATGGCCGGGATTTCCAGTTCCCAGTTGGTGGGGGCTTCAGTAAGTAGCTGTGAATAATCTTCTGCATCTACTTCTAAAAGTCCATAATTTTGAAGTTCTTTATCCACGAGGCTTTCTGCTGCGGCCTTATTGGCGACAGGTCGGAATAAGCTGGATGTTTGAGCAGAAAGTGAAAAAGAGAGAAAGAAGAGGAACGGCAAGAACATGCCGCGGAAGTAAGTTCTGATTGAATTCATGCGTGTATGTAAGTATGTACTGGTAACACTGCCGTCGGAACAGCGCCACCAAAAGTTAAATAAAAAACTGATACTAACAGGATAAGCTAAGAGCTACACACCTCTTTTACCTTCACACACGAAGGTGCGGGGAAGAGGCTATTTTTTAATATCAGCAGTGTGGTGGTTCGTTGGGTGGCGGGGAAGGTGCCAGATTATCACTACGGGGAAGGGAGTAGAGATGACCAGTATATTTAGGGGGTATGTTGGCGCGCGCGTTTACTTGTTAAGCCTTAAAATCCTGTATGCGTCGCTTATTTTTTGTGCAATATTTTAAATCTAAGAATATAAAAAACTAAAAGGGTAATAAGCATCTTACAATGCTGCAAATATAACGCAAACAGGTGATTATGAATATTAATTGGATATGCGTTTAGTAAGCGGTAGGGAAGTGCCTTAAACCGGGGATGAATGGGTTATAGCGATCTGGTATTAACACTTCTTTAACATAAAGCTGCCGATCCAAAGCACATTGGATCGGCAGCTTCGTGTTAAATAAGTGTTAAGTAACGTTACTCCCGCTCAAAGCGGAGTTCTTGTAGCAGAACGCCGGTAGACTTTTTGGAGACGTAAACGTACACTCGGAACGGGCCCTTAGCGGTGGCTAGGGTGCCGATGCAGTATTCCGCATCAGCAGACTTAGAAGCGCCCTGGTGTACTTTGCCGAAGCTAGAAGGGGGGTTGGCTGCGAAGAAAGACTTGAGGGCTGCAACCGCCTGGTCGCGGCTGTATAGGTTTTCTTTATCAAGAATACTGATTTCTACCTCCATGTCCATTACTGCGGCAAGCTGGGCTATGTCACCACTGCCTATAGCACGGCATACATCGTCAAGGGCAACTGGAGTTTGATCGACCTGGGGAAAAAGGTTACCAAAAACAGTAAGGGAGATGATGAGAAGCATTTTCATGGGGAAAGTATTTAGGTCACTAATTTGACGGAAATCCCGAAGGAGCCGGTGAGTAACCGTGAATCTGACGGGGCTATAACTCCCTTTTGGCAGCCGGATAGCTGCTAATTAAACGACTACACACTCAAAGGTCACGATTAGATCACCTATTGAACGCCCCCATGGCAATGGGGATTGCTATGAAAAAGTTAAGGTTTTGAGGGCCTTCTCTGAATTTCGTAGGGGTTTAACCTTAGTAAACCGGGATGAAGCGAGGCGAAGTCGCGGCTTATGGAACTTATATGTCGTGCTGGAAGAGGCGGGCGATCGTATAAGCCCGGAGGAACATAACTTACCCTCACCTCAACCAAACACCATCCCTTTGTATCTTCGCCGCCAAAGAATTAAAACATGAAAACCGGTAAAGCACTATTAGTAATCCTCGACGGTTGGGGAATCGGTGGACGGCCTGAGGACGACGCCATCGCTATGGCCCGTACGCCTAATTACGACCGTGTACACAAGGAACGGCCTCATGCAACCCTTGTCACCTACGGAGAACAGGTCGGCCTGCCCGAAGGCCAGATGGGAAATTCTGAAGTCGGTCACCTCAATATCGGCGCCGGCCGGGTGGTTTACCAGAGCTTCGCCCGGATCAACAAAGCCATCCGTGAGGGCGAGTTGGCGAAGCTGGAAGCCCTGCAGGAGCAACTCTCTTATGCCCGTGAGAATGGGAAAGCCGTTCACCTAATGGGCCTACTTTCCGACGGCGGCGTCCACTCCCACATCAATCACCTCCTGCGGCTTACGGACATTGTTACCGAAGCCGGTAACGATAAAGTGTTTATCCATGCCTTTACCGACGGGCGCGACGTCGCTCCCGACTCTGGTCTGGGCTTTCTAAAGACCCTTACCGAACACATCGCCAATCAGCCGACACAGCTCGCCTCCGTAACCGGCCGCTTCTACGCCATGGACCGCGACACCCGCTGGGAACGGATTCGTAAGGCTTACGACGCGATGGTCCGCGGAACTGGCGAATCTTCTACGGACGTACTATCGACCGTAAAGCGGCACTATGACGCCGGCGTAACGGATGAATTTCTCGAGCCGATTGTCATGAAAACAGTGGACAACCAACCGGTGGCTAAAATCGAAGACGACGACGTTGTCATCTGCTTCAACTTCCGGACCGACCGGCCCCGCCAGATTACGCGTGCCCTCACCCAGGAGCCTTTCCCTGAGCAGGATATGGCACCGCTGCTCAACTTGCACTACGTGTGCATGACGACCTACGACGAGAAGTTCAAAAATATGATCGTCCTCTTTCCTTCTACCGACCTCATCAATACGATGGGGCAGGTAGTTAGCGAAGCGGGAAAAACTCAGGTCCGTATCGCTGAAACAGAGAAATACGCGCACGTAACCTTCTTCTTCAGCGGTGGCCAGGAGGACGAATTTCCGGGAGAGCGCCGTATTCTGATCGACAGCCCCCGTGATGTAGAGACCTACGACCTGAAGCCGGAAATGGGCGCTTACGACATTACCGAAGCGATCGTGAACGACATCAATACCAACCAGCCCGACTTCATCTGCCTCAACTTCGCCAATACCGATATGGTGGGGCACACGGGTATTTGGGACGCCGCCATTAAGGCTGCGGAGATTGCGGATGAGTGTCTCGGAAAGCTGCTCGTGGCCGCCGAAGCTCATGATTACCACGCTCTCGTCATCGCCGACCACGGCAACTCTGACATCATGCGCAACGAAGATGGTAGCGTGCACACGGCCCATACGACGAACCCCGTTCCGGTGATTTACGTCGGTTCTAACGCTGGCCTGAAACTCAAGCCCGGCGGTAAACTGGGCGATGTAGCACCTACCTTACTGGCGCTTATGGGGATTGATCCGTCAGTAGAGATGGATGGTGTCTCGCTCATCAAGAAATAATTTTTTTGGCGCGAACGCAGGTGCAAAGAACGATTTTAGCCCCGGTCGAGCCCTTCTAGTATAGTGTAATCTAAGTTTTAATGCACCCGCATTTTAACACAAACCAACCAACCATGCGCATTAGTCTGATTTCCTGCTGTCTTTGTCTCTTCCTGGCCTGCGCCTGCCAACCCAAACCCGACGCGAGCGTTGGGATTACTAAACTTGGACAAGTTATGGCCAGTAATATTCCTACCCCTTCCGCCTGGAAAATCGTTAGCTGCTCCAGCGGTAGCAAAACTGTTGATGCGGTAAACAAGAAAGGCTTCGTCGCCATTCGCGACGGACAGATCGGCGGCAACACCGGCTGTAATTCCTTCGGCGGCGAGTGGACAGGGGCCTCCACTAAGATGAAAGTAGGCGGGGTAATGGCCACAAAAATGTTCTGCGCCGAAGCCAACGAGCAGGAAGTGATGGTGCTCGACGTCTTCAACGGCACCGTAGCCGCCAAGCTCTCCGGAAAAGAACTCACCCTCTCTGGTGGCGGAACGACCCTGCTGCTGACGAGGGATGACAGTCTGTTGAAATAAAATCACGACGATTTTACCGACCATCTGCACCCACATGATTATTATCAGGTTCAATCCTTTATAAAATTGCAACCTTTGTATCTCATGAACCAAGCCGAACTAAAAGCCACCCTCGAGTACTACCACGACCGCCATAACCGTCCTGATTTCATCCCCGACGACCCCATCGGTCTGGTTCACGCCTTCAACGATCCGCGCGATCGGGAAATCATTGGCTTCTGGGTAGCTACCCTGGCCTGGGGCCGCCGCGCGACTATTATCGATAAGGGAACTCAGTTGATTGAACTAATGGGCGGAGAACCCTACCGCTTCATCACCGAGCACCGGGAGGAAGACCGCGCCCGCTTTGCCGACTGGAAACACCGCACCTTCAACTTTACCGATACCCTTTACTTTCTCGAATTTCTCCAACACTTCTACCGCGAGAACGAAAGCCTAGAAACTGCCTTCTCTCGTCACCTCACACCCGAAGACAAGGATATTGAGCCCGCCCTGATCGGCTTCCACAACGATTTCTTTAGCCTACCCAACGCGCCGCAACGTACGCGGAAGCACGTAGCTACACCAGCCCGAAAGTCGCGCTGTAAACGCCTGTGTATGTACCTCCGCTGGATGGTCCGACAAGACGATCGGGGCGTAGACTTCGGCGATTGGAAGCAAATATCTCCCGCCCAACTCTGCCTCCCGCTGGACGTCCACGTGGAGCGTCAGGCACGCCGTCTCAAGCTTCTTAAACGCAAGCAGAACGACTGGAAAGCCGTGGTGGAACTCACCGATGTCGTGCGCCGTTTTGATGCGGAGGACCCGGTGCGGTATGACTTTGCGTTGTTTGGTATGGGGATAGAACTAGGGAGTTAGAAGCTAACTAGCTCTCTAGTTCTCTAGTTCTCTAGTCTCTAGCCCACTCCCCATCCCATCCCGCAAAGGCTTATTCCACTCCACTCGTTCCTGTGGAGGGTCAGGTAAAGTGCCGAAGGGATAGTATACGTCGCCGTCCGGCTGAGCGCGGGAGAGGTGGCGTAGGTACAGGCTGTCGGTCTGGTTGATCTGTAACGAAGGGTACTCTACGGGAGAGACGAGGTAGAAAGTCTCCTGGTCAAAACCTTCAAGTTGACGGCGGACGACCCGACCCCGAGCTTTGGTGAGGTAGTAGCCGGTGGCGGGCTCAATCAGGGAATAACCGAAGATGGCTACTGAATCCCGATCATGACCTTTCATAATATCGTAGGCAGTAGTTTGGACGAGGATGCCCCGCTCGTCCCCCGCAGCCCGGGGCGGCAGGACGAAGAAGTTGAATCCGATCCGGAGGAGTAAAAGAAAGACTACGAAGAGGATGAGCAGGTTACGTTCATTGCGCCACGCAGTCCACGTTATTGCACCTGCGGCCGCGCCCAGCAAAATACTCTTCGGCCAGGCATAGTTGATGATCTCCGTTTCCGGAAACAAGGGTGCGAAAGGAATCACCAGCGTGCATACCGCCATGAGGCCCAGGAAGGTGTAGCGAAGGGTTCGGTACGATAAAGACCGCTGCGTTTCGTGCTCCTGGTGCAGGAAAAGCAAACTTCCGAACAATAAAGGAAAAAGCATCAAGAGGTAGCGCGGATACACGTTGGGCGAAAACCAGTAGATCGGGATATTAACCAGAAAGGCTACTAGCATGAAAGCGGCAAAGTCGTTCTGTTTGAGTCGTGCCCAACTTCCGGGTTGGAAAAGGTAAACCAGTAGCAAAGTCCAGGGTAAAAAATGATAACCCATCTCAAAAGGAAAGGCTAGAAAGTGCTGTGCGGATTCTCCGAAGCCGTGCGCCACGGCCGTGCGTTTGCCACTCTCTATGAACAGGCGACGGGCCACTTTTTCAAGGTCGACGTACTCACTGTACTGCCAGTAATACAAAACCAGGACCGCCAGGCAGCCGACACCGCTAATGAGGTGCGCCGGACGGAAAAACTGTTTCCACGATCGCGTCCAGCCCAGGATAGCGAACACACTAAGCCCTTGAAAAACGATGGCTGGTAGACCTTTTAGCATAAAACCAACTGCGGTAAGGGCGTACGCCCAGCCGAAGGCCTTCCACCAATTTCCCCGCCGACCGTGCTCGTAGAGCAGCATAATTTGAGCGTACACCACCCAGCTGAAGGTGACGTCGATCAGTGCCAACATGGAGTCCCAAAAGAGCATCCGTCCGCAGGTGATGACGGTGAACGCATGGATCACGGCGAGGTAGCGGGAGAAGTGCTGACGGCTGAAATAGTAAGTCGTGGCCGCAAAGCCAAGTAAGCCTAAGACGGTTGGTAGCCGCGCCGCCCATTCGTTCACTTCTCCGTGGAAGGTGAAGCTGAGGGCGAGTATCCAGTTCCAAAGCGGCGGCTTATTGAGGTAAGCATCGCCGTGCATCGTTGGCGAAATATAGTTGCCGCTCCACAGCATTTCTTGGGCGACTAGGGCGCGGATTGCCTCATCGTCAATAAAAACCATGATGCCCAGGTTGATGAGCAGGGAGGCTGGGAGGAGGAGGAGACTTAGAATGAATAGCTTTCGGCGCACGGCGCGAAGGTAAGGGATGCCGTATAAATAACTTAAGGTGAGGTTGGCGCGAAAATGTCAGTATTTGCTTCGTCTAATGATGTTTTTAGAAGCTAGCCGTTAGAATTTAGGGCGTGATAGATTGTTCTCACTTCTAAATTCTAACGGCCTGACGATAGCAGATTTAAGAATTCAGACGATAAACATCACGTAGGAACGCCGTACATATAACTTACTGGACTTTGACCTGGCTTTTTTACTTCACCGCCACCTCAAAAGTCTGGCTAGCTGCCCTCAGCTTTCCGTCGACACTACGGGTGACTACCAGTACGCGGTATTTGCCCACATCGTCAGTAGACGGCAGGTCGACGGTAGCATCTCCAGTACCTGTCCTCCACATAAGGACGGGGGAGATGGCTGGTACATCGCTTCCGGCAGCATCACGAACAGGGAAGGTTGCCGAGGGCTGAAGGCCCTTTACGGCGAAGCTGTCGTCAGCATCGGCAGTAGGAAACCTCTTTGCACCACGGACGGTCTCAATGCGTACAACGCCGTTGTTGCCCAGGGCGGGGAAGTTGCGGCGCAAGTCGCTACCGACGTAATAGAAAGCAAGGTAGCGGACATCGGCGGGTAACATCGTCATCACGTAGTTGTTGTCCCGGGTAAGGAGACCGTCGATGATGTAGAGCGGGCTTTCCTCGAAGTAACGTTGGTTGGGGGCGTTGTAGAGGTAGGCGCTGTAATTTTCTTTTTTTAGGCGGACTTTTAATTCGCCCGCCACTTCCTTGAAGAAGGTAAACATGTCGGGGAAGGCTTTGTAGTCCTGGACGTTGAAGTCGCGGTCAGGTCGGACTTCACGTTGGGTTTCGCGGCTCACCGTTGCGTCGATTTCTGTTTCTACGGTGGCGAAGAGCTGGTATATTTTACGGCGGCGGCGGCTTAGGTCGATATAATCAGCAACGGCTTTGGTTACGGCCGGTGTTTCTGCGAGCGCGCGCATTTGGAGTTTATCCGTGGTAGGTTTGAGATCGGCACCGTCGAGGGCCCTGACCTGAAGAACTTTTTGCCCCTCGAAGGGAGAGGTCTGGAGAACCACCTTTCCTTGTTCGTCTGATTTGGCGAAGCCAAATTCGTAGCGGTTGGGGTCAAATACCGGGAGCAGGTTAGTGGTTAAGGGAGTGCCGTCGGCCTTCAGTACCGTGGTGGGGTAGAAAAGGGTATCGACCCAGGCGTTGGGAGCCTGGACGTTGATGCCATCCGTGGTAGAAACGTAAGCTTCGGCGCCGGTGGTGGTGACGTCTTCGTTTACAATGCTCAGACTGTAAGCATCACTGTTTACGCCGAAAAGTTGGAGCTTGTTGCCGGAGATACTGAGACTTAGTCCGTCGGCTGCGGGGAGTTTGGCTCCGGTAAGGGGGCCGGCTTCATCATTTCCATCAACGCGCTTATCTGCGTACACGGCGTGGCGGACGGTACCGATGCTCGCTGTTGTACCGTCGGTTGCGAGGCCCTCAAAGCCGATGCGGTAATAAGCAGTTTCGGCTTCAAAAGGCCAGCGGTAGTACCCCTGGTAGCGCCCCCCATCTTCGGAGGAGAGGAAAAAATAATCAAGGGGCTTTCCGTCCGGGCTGTAGACGGTGGCCTTTACTTTCGGTGGCGCCGGGATAGGTGGATAGACGGAGAACCAGGCGACCTCACCCGCCACGTGGAAGGGCCGATCAAAGTGAACGGAGGTTTGGGCGGAGGCTGTTCCGAGAATCAGAAAAATAAAAAGTGCTAACGAAAGGCGCATGGCTAAAAATTTGAAAAATCGTTCTTAGAACCTTGAAGGCGAAGCCGTACTAGAGAAGGAGAAGTATAGTTACCCATCACTACGCAGTAAGTAGCAGAGCTAATTTATTACATCTATTTGACCGATAGATCTACTAAAATTCCCACCATGACGGGCGAACCAGCGTAGAGTTATTACTCGCGATCAAGCAATCGGTACAACGGTTTATGGGCGGTGGCCGATCGTTTGCCAGAGGGCAGGCGGCTGTGGGGTTGCCGGCCTGGGCGGGCGTGACTGGAACCCGGATGTAAGAAGGTCGGGCTACGTAGAAATAACCGAAAACGTTAGCGATGCTGCCGTCCTCACTCTTCACGTTACCGACTACGGGGCCGCCGGGTGCTTCGAAGATGCTCAGCTCCGTGCTGGCGATCGAGCTCACTTGATCGTAGTAGTTAAAGGCTTCGCGGGAGATGGCTTCCTGGCGAATCTCCATATAGTTTCCCTCAGCATAGCGGAAGGTGACACGGTTTTTACCGAGGGGGAAATCAGTTAGTTCAGATACGTTGGACGAGGGCCCTACCACCTTTACCTTGTTGCCTTCGAAAGAGGCATCGATGTAGCAGACTTTGATACCGGTGGTAGTGTCAGTACTCATGTCGGTCTGTTGGTAAAATTCCGTGAGGAGCCAGCGTACATAGGCCGCCTCCCCGTTGGCGTAGCGTAGTGGCGTAGATATACGGTACTCGATGGCGGAGACGTCGTTCTGTACACCCGCCTGGTTCTCGACGGCAAGGGTGATCGCTGTAGCGGTGGCGCCGCTTGCTTCCAGCGTGGGAGGCAAGATCTCGGGAGTACTGACGAAAGACAGGCTGTCCCTAGTTAGAATTTTTACGTTGAAGCTCATGTCGTCGTCCGTTCGGAAAGCAGGGTCTCCGGCGGGGATGCGGGCTCGGTAAATACCTTCGCGGTATAACAGCTTGAGTTCCTGTCCGTCGCTGTTTACAACGCGGACGTCGGCAGATAGGATTTGGGCCGGCCGGTTGCTGTCTTCAAAGCGGAAGAGTTCTTCCAGTAAGACTTCGGCATCAGTGAATTCCTCACCGGCCAGGAGACGTCCGGAGACGACGATACCATCCGGAAGCGGTAGGCCCTGGGTTAAGTCGATTG
This sequence comes from Lewinella sp., assembly GCA_026421165.1. Classification (GTDB taxonomy): domain Bacteria; phylum Bacteroidota; class Bacteroidia; order Chitinophagales; family Saprospiraceae; genus Neolewinella. The sequence goes on from JAPKCQ010000034.1 coordinate 12,647, forward strand.
TATCTATGCAGCCAAAAAACAGGACGGCCAGGAGGATGAGTAAAAGTGGTCTTTTCATTTTATCTGGTTTCTCTTTGGGAGGGAGTTTCTTTTAGACCGTCAGAAGTTGGACCGTTCGGTATCTGCTATTGAAGAGATGAGCTTCTACCGGTCTAACTTTTAAAGATCTAACTTCACAACTACCTGGTTTCGATATTGAAGGTGATGGCGGGGAAAACTGTACCAAGCACAGCTAAGCGGTTGGCAACGTTGCTAAGGTCAGGTGCCTGGGTGTAGAAGACCGAGAAGGCATTCTTACGGCCGTAGACGTTGTAGAGCGAGATCGTCCAGCTCGTCTGAAATTTCTTCGTCTCGTCGTAGCCTTTGCCCAGGGTGTAAGCGAGGTCGAGGCGGTGGTAATCGGGGATGCGGACGGCGTTGCGGTCAGAGTAAACAGGAACGGAGAGCCCGTTCTCCACCCGGTAGCTACCTACCGGAGCGGTAACCGGGCGGCCGGTGCCGTAAGTGAAGTTGGCGGTCAGGGTATTCCGTTTGTTCGGGTTCCAGTTGATGGTGGCCACGAAGTTGTGCGGCTTGTCAAAGTTGGAATTGTAATACTCGCCGTTGTTGATGCCGGTAACCTTACGTTGGGTGTTGGAGTAAGTGTAACTAACCAGACCGTTGAGCGTACCAACTTTGCGCTTACCGCTAAGCTCGAGGCCGTAGGCGCGGCCTTCACCAATCAGAATTTCCGTTTCTAGGCTCGGGTTAACGATCACCTGGGCGAAGTCGCGGTAATCCCACAGCTGATCAATCTGGCGCGCGTAAATCTCGGCACCGAGCTCCACATTGTTATTGTCCTTATTGATGAAGTAACCCAAAGAAAAGTTGTGGCTCAGGAAGGGTGGGATGTAGCGTGTCGCGAGCTGGTACTGCGAACTGGGAGTTGGGGAGTCGCTCACGAAAATCTGGTTCAGGAACTGAGCCGTCCGCCCGTAGCCTGCCCGGATGGAAGCATTGCCGTTGAGGCGAAAGCGCATGCTGATGCGCGGCTGTAAGCTATTGAAGGACGTAATGGCGTCTCCCGTTCCGTAGCGGACAGAATCGGTGATTCCACCCCGCGTGGGTACCCCATCTTCGTACAGGAATTCGGTGCCAGGGCCGAGGAAACGATAATTCGTAAAGCGCAATCCGGCACTGATGCTAAAGCGCTTGCTGAAGGTGTAATCGGCGCTGCCGAAGATGCTGGACTCGAGCGCTTGCTCGTCTTCCAAACCAGCGGCTTCCACGAAAGATTCAGCGGAAGCGGGCGCCCGATTGCCGGGGTTTACGGTGAAGCGGTTGATTTCCAGACCGCCTTCTAGTTGCAGATCTTCGGAAGCGTCGTAGTTCAGCTTCGGCTTGATGGTGAAGTACTTAATGCCATTGTTTACCTTTTCGGCGGTAAGCACACGCAGGTCGCTCTGGCTGCTCTGGTAGTCGCTGTACACTACGCTTAGATCGCCGTAAAGCTTATCGCTGAAGATCTGTTTCCAGGTCGCCTGCCCCATGGTCGTCTGATAATCAAAGGCGAAGGTTTGGTTGAAGTTGAACTCGTCCTGCGAGCCGTAGCCCTGGAGGATGAGGGTGGAGTTTTTGCCGATCCGCTGCGTCAGGCGCAGGTTGCCGTCGAAGAAGAAGGTGCTGGAGTTTTTTACTTCAGGCACGCTGGCTAGATTGATCGCCCAGTTGGCGTAGCTGGAGCGGGCACCGATGATGAAACTGCTACGGTCTTTTACGATAGGGCCTTCCGCCATGAGCTTGCCGGTAACGGGGCCAATGCCGGCCTTCATGCGGAAGTGATCGAAGTTTCCGTCGCGCATTTGTACGTCGAGCACCGAAGCTAGCCGGCCACCGAAGCGGGCGGGCATATTTGCTTTGTACAGGTCTACCGACTTGATCACGTCGGCGTTATAGGTACTGAAAAATCCGAGGGCATGGCTGGAGTTGATGAGTACGCCGTTGTCCATCAGTAGTAGGTTCTGGTCAATTTCTCCACCACGAACGTTGAAGCCGGAAGCACCCTCACCGATGGAGCTGACGCCGGGACTGAGTAAGAGGGCTTTCACCACGTCGGCCTCCCCCATGAAGGTAGGTAGTTTTTCGAGTGAGGCCAGATCAAGGCGTTGAACACCAGCTTGAACGCGATTTACGTTGGCGTCGGCCCCCTGTTCCGTTACCACAATTTCCTGAAGGTTGGTGCCCGCTGCGCCTAGCGCGATGTCGTATTTTCCGCTGCCACTCACTTTGATGTCGCGGCGGTTCGCACCGAAGCCAACGTAGGAAATGACCATTGTGTAGGTGCCGGGTCGGAGTTTCAGTTCGTAGTTTCCATCAATATCGGTGGCGGCGGCGGCGGTGTTGTTTTCCACTTGTACCGTAGCGCCGATGAAGGATTCTCCGGAGGACAGGTCCGTAATTTGACCGGTGATGGTGGCCAGCCCGTCGGCGCCGAGGCTCTCCAGCGTACCGATGTAAGTGGCCCCGGCGGGCTCTCCCTGGCTGGTGGCGGGCAGGTCTTCCTCGATGCGGTCGGCAACGGCGGCGTAGTAAGCCGCGTCGAACTCGGTGCCGATGGTGATGGCGGAGCCGATCACGTAGACACGGTCGCGGTAGTCCACGAAATCAAGTACGGATTCTTTCAGGATGGCGTCGAGTGCTTCACGGACAGTAACATCGTTCAGATCGAGGCTGATGTCTCCTTTTGGTAACTGGTCGTCCTCGAAGAACACGCGTACAGGCAGGTTGGCGTTGATCTGGCGCAGGGCTTCGGCGCGGGAGATGGAAGCATTCTTTAAGTTCAGCGTTACCGGAGCGTTTTGGGCGCTGGCGCAGGTGCAAACAAAGAGGATGAAGGCAAGGGTAATTAACTGTTTCATTCGGTGGTTTACTGGGGAGGTTGGCTTTGTCTAAAGGTAAAGGTACGGTTTTGGGAAATGTGGAGGACGCATCGTTTAGCGTGGGTCGTGTGGCTTGCAATTGGCCCGTTTTGATGTACGGCTGAATTTAAGAGGCCGGGAGCTCAATTTGCCAGTTGAATCTTTTGCCGGTAATAATTCTGAGGATAGATTAGTCGCATCAGGGCGCGCGATGAAACCTGGGGAGATTGGTTGTACTGACGTGGAAAAGTTAGCCCGTCGACTTGGGCGTGAAACTGGTGAGTTCTCAGCCTTCCGACGATGACTTAGCCAAAACCTTACGCTGTACCTGCGGCCGCGCCAAAAAACCGCCTCGGGGCCACCATTCCCGTACCTTTACGCTACACATTAAACTAATCAAATTGAAAACCGCGTTATTCGTACTGTTATTCCTCGCTGCAACGGTGCTACTTGCACAGGGTACGCTTCTCACCAGCGTAGTGAATGGCGAAATAGAAATAGAGAACTGCGTCCGTATCAACGACCGGGAGGTCCAGTTCGGACCGGCTGTTTACGGTGAAGAGCTTATATTCCTTACTAGGCCACGCGTGGGTAACATCAATCCGCTGACGAAAAAAACGTACTTCAAACTTTTCCGCTCCCAGATAAGCCGGGAGGGCACACCCGGCCGTGCGAAAAAATTTTCCGTCGAGCTTAACTCCGGCTACAACGAAGGGCCAGTTTCCTTTACCCAGGAAGACCGTGTCATCTTTTTTACCCGTACCCAACTGAGTGACGGGGCCACCATCGAAGACCTGAACGGAAAAGCCAATCTAGGCATCTACTCCGCCTACCGCGCTGAGTACGACTGGGCTGACGTGCGGCCGCTGCCTTTTAATGGTAAAAATTTTAGCAATCAGCACCCTTCGGTAACGCCAGACGGCGGCCGCGTTTTCTTCTCCAGCAACCGCGAGGGTGGCTACGGCGGCTACGACCTTTACTTCTCCGATTTCTTTGAAGGGCGCTGGAGCAACGCCATCAACCTGGGGCCGGAAATCAATACGGAGAGCAACGAAGCCTTCCCGCACATTCACCCCAGCGGACGCCTCTTTTTTTCCAGTAAAGGCCACGGAGGCTTAGGCGGTTACGACCTGTTTATGATTGACCTCAGCGGCCGTCGCTGGGGCGAGGTTGTTAACCTGCCCGAACCGGTCAACTCGGAGAAAGACGACGTTGGTATCACCCTGACACCAAATGGGACGCGCGCCTACCTAGCCTCCAACCGGAAAGCGGGAATGGGAATGGACGATATTTACCTCCTGCGCCTTAAGCAAGGTATCGCTTCCCTGCAGGGTCCCGAAATTGACGGGGAAACATTCACGGTCTACGACGGTGCCAATAGCCGCCGGGTTAGTGGGGCCCAGGTATGGTTCGGTGAAGTGGACCCCGCCGGGCGGCTGCCAGCCAATTATTACTCGTTCATGCTGGAACAAAAGGATTCAGGTAAGCAACTTGTTCCCGTCGTTAAACCCATCGGACTGCTGGCGCCCTCGCCCTTAAGAACCGATAGGGAAGGCAGTGTCCGCCTGGAACTCACCGTCGGTAAAACCTACGAGGTACGTGTCCATAAAAATGGATTTACCCCTGATGCGCTTCGTTTTATCTATGCCAAAGGCGGACCGAGCCGGCCCATGGTTATCATACTAGCGCCTAGTAACTGCCGGGTAGTCTCCGGCCGGGTGTTGGACGTGAAGGGCGGCGGCATTGAGGAAGTCCCTATCCAGTTCCGACCGGAAGACTGTAATGCTGCGAGTGTCTCGACGATGACGGATGCGGCGGGTAATTACGAGATATGCCTGCCCACCGGATGTAGCTTCATGGCCATTGCCGGCCGACCAGGGTATCAAACGGGAACGGCCCGCCTGCCCGCTCAGCAACTGCTCGACGCCGAACGCCCTGTATTCGATATGGCGCTGAAAGCCGAGGGCAATATCAGCCGCAGGGGCTTGAATTCGGAGGATGCTATCCTCATGTTACCTGGGCTTAATTTCTTCGACGGGACGGCCATCCTGCAGGAAGACCGCTCCCGGGATATTGACGTAATACAAGGATTACTCGAAGCCCGGCCGGACGTTAAGCTCCTCCTAATCGCCCACACAGACGGTCCCAAAGTACCGAACGAACTCGTAAGTATGGGGGAACAACGCGTCGAGGCCGTGCGCCAGGTGCTCCTCCGGCGCGGGGTGAACAGCGACCGCCTGCAAACCGTCTCCTACGGCAATGCTTACCGCCTGCGGAAATGCACCAACTGCACGCCTGCGGATTTTGCGGCTAATAGTCGGTTGGAGGCTAAGGTGATTCGTTGGTAGTTCTTTAGGCCATTATATTTTAGAAGCTAGGGCGTTAGATCGTTGGAAAAGCCTCTGTTGGCCTGATGGTATATTTTGTCTTTAATGATGATCTCGATTATTTTCCGGGTGGCCCACCGTACTAGGACTATGCTCAAGCATTAGTATATCACTCTAAGCCCGTCGCGATTAATTGAGCCAATGTTCGCAGGACAGCCTACTGCTACCGAGCGTGGCCCAGGTAGCTACTTGGGCATATCTATAGACGGAAGTCTAACTTCTAAAGGTCTAGCACATATCTTTACCAAGCAAAAAAGATACACCTTTCCCTTCCCCAACGGGCCACTCGCTAGCGCAAACCGCCATGACGAAGTACCCTTTCCTGCCCCCCGCCTTACGCATCTGCGATCTTGGCCCGGGTGACCAGCCACGCGAAAAATTACTGACTCACGGACCCCGATCTCTTTCGGACGCGGAGATTGTCGCCATCCTGCTCGGCGCTGGTGTTCCCGGAGCGTCCGCACTGGACGTTGCCCGGAGGCTCTTACTTTCCGTCGATCACAACTTACACGACCTGGCCCGGCGGGAAGTAGCTGATCTGTGCCGTTTCAAAGGTGTGGGTAAGGTGAGGGCGATTAAAATTGTTGCGGCTATGGAGCTGGGGCGAAGGCGGGAGGCTGCGCTGGTTCGGAAAAAACCAGAATTGGCTAATAGTGAGCAATGCTACCGCTACCTGCGTCCGTTGCTGGGGGATTTGTTGCACGAAGAGTTTTATTTATTGGCACTCAACCGGGCCAATCGCTTGCTTGGTAGTCACTTGGTTAGCCGCGGTGGGGTAACGGGGACGGTAGCTGATGCAAAAACGATTTTCCGGGCGGCACTCACGCACGGTAGCGTTACTTCGCTGGTGTTGGCCCATAATCACCCCAGCGGGCAGGCATTCCCCAGCCAGGCGGATATCCGGCTTACCCGTAAGCTTCGTGACGGCGCGCGGAACCTTGATCTTTACGTATTGGATCATCTGATTGTGGCGGGGGAGGGGTATTATAGTTTTGCTGATGCGGGGGCACTTTATCCGGAGGAAGGGGAGTAATGTAGCCACTACAGCACTATCAGTCTATAATCTCCTATCTTCGCGCCACGAATTACGGATCGGGCTTCCCGAGCCCGCCCTACCAATATAAAATATAAGCTGCCATGGCCACTACCTCGGACATCAAGAACGGGTTTACGTTCAAGCATAATCAGGACATCTACACGGTCACAGAGTTCCAGCACGTGAAACCAGGCAAAGGCCCGGCTTTCGTGCGCACTAAATTCAAGAGCCTTTCCACGGGTAGGGTGCTGTCAGAAACCTTCCCTTCCGGTCATAAGATTGAAGAAGTTCGCGTGGAGCGCCACAAGATGCAGTACCTCTACAAAGACGACATGGGGTACCACTTCATGAACAACGAAAACTACGAACAGGCTGCCATCGCAGCATACCTGATCGAAAACCCAGGTATGCTGCGCGAGGGAGATACGGTTGAAGTACTTTACAATACGGATGACAATACCCCCCTGACGGTAGATTTGCCTCAATACATCGAAATGGAGATCACCTACACCGAACCAGGCGTAAGGGGAGATACCGCTACGAACACACTTAAGCCAGCTACCGTTGAGACCGGTGCCGAGGTTCGTGTGCCGCTATTCATCGGCACTGGCGACCGGATAAAAATTGATACGCGGACTAACACTTACGTTTCCCGCGCCAAAGACTAGTACATTAGTCTGTTAGGGCGACTGCCGCCGAATATGGTAGGTTTACTAACGAATTAAAAGCCTAAAAGCTTAACAGACTGTTTTCCCGCCACACCGTATTATATTGAGAACCAAAACAAACTCGTCCGTATGACGCTGAAAGAAATCCAGGAGCTGATTAAGCTCGTAGCCAAGACCGAACTTTCCGAATTCCGTTATAAAGACGGAGACGTTAAATTGCACATTCGCGGCAAATCCTACGTCGGCGGAGGTAATAATAATAATCAGGTTGGTGTCGGACCTTCCATTATCAATGTTCCGGGAGGAGCACCTACTTACGGACCCGCTCCCGTAGCTTCTGCTCTCGCTGCTCCGGTAGCTCCTGCTGCACTTGCGGTCGCGCCTGTAGCTGATGATGAAAGCCACTATGTGGAAGTGAAATCTCCCATGATTGGTACCTTCTACCGTTCGCCTTCTCCAGATAAAGAGGCCTACGTGAAAGTAGGGGACATGATCAAGAAGGGCGATACGGTCTGCATCGTGGAAGCCATGAAACTGTTCAACGAAATCGAATCCGAGGTGAGCGGTAAAATCATAAAGATGCTGGTGGAAGACGCTTCGCCAATCGAATACGATCAACCCCTTTACCTCGTCGACCCTTCGTAAGCGTTTAGAATTTAGCTTCCAGTACACTTAGCGTTTAGCATTTAGCCGGCATCAATAATACGGAAGCCACTAAACGCTGAACGCTGAACGCTGAATGCTCTTAAAGTAATACTTCAACGGTAAAAGTCCAATCCACAGTGAACGGGTAATACCGACTGATATAAAGCCTACCCCTCCATGGCTGAGAAGTTTAAGAAAATCCTCATCGCCAACCGCGGCGAAATTGCCCTGCGCATTATCCGGACCGCCCGTGAGATGGGCATCAAAACCGTGGCGATCTATTCTACAGCGGACCGCGAAAGCCTTCACGTCCGCTTTGCCGACGAAGCCGTCTGTATCGGTCCGCCTTCTTCTGCGGAGAGCTACCTTAGCATCCCTAAGATCATGGCCGCGGTGGAGATCACCAATGCCGATGCCGTTCACCCCGGTTACGGCTTCCTGTCTGAAAATGCTGATTTCGCCGAAATATGTACGGAATACGGCGTTAAGTTTATCGGCCCGAAACCGGAGCACATCCGCCAGATGGGCGACAAGATCACGGCCAAAGACACCATGATCAAGGCCAATGTCCCCGTAGTCCCCGGAGACGGCGAACTGCTGAAAAGCGTGGAGGACGGCCTGAAGCAAGCCGCGGTAATGGGCTACCCCGTCATGATCAAAGCCACTGCTGGTGGTGGTGGCAAAGGCATGCGTATGGTCCCCGCCGCAGAAGAGTTCCAGCGTGCCTGGGATAGTGCCCGTGCCGAGGCCAAAGCAGCCTTTGGTAACGACGGAATGTACATGGAGAAATACATCACGCAGCCTCGCCACATCGAGATTCAGGTAGTGGGAGACCAGCATGGTAACGTGATCCACCTTTCTGAACGCGACTGCTCAGTGCAGCGTCGTCACCAGAAACTGTTAGAAGAATGCCCCAGCCCGTTCATGACCGACGACCTGCGCAAACGCATGGGAGAAGCCGCCATCCAGGCAGGTAAAGCGATCAACTACGAAGGGGTCGGAACGGTAGAATTCCTCGTCGACGCCGAGCGGAATTTTTACTTCATGGAAATGAACACCCGCATCCAAGTAGAGCATCCCGTAACCGAAGAAGTGATCGACATCGATCTCATTCGGGAACAGATTAAGGTCGCCTACGGCGAGAAACTATCTGGTAAAAACTACTACCCAAAAGGCCACTCCATAGAATGTCGTATCAATGCGGAGGACCCCTGGAATAATTTCCGTCCGAGCCCCGGTAAAATATCCAGCTTTCACAGCTCGAAAGGCCACGGCGTTCGGGTGGATACTCACGTGTACGCCGGCTATACGATTAGCCCCTACTACGACAGCATGATCGCTAAGATTATCGTCCGTGCCCCCACACGTGCCGATGCGATCAGGAAAATGGACCGTGCCCTTAACGAATTCATCATCGAAGGCGTAAATACAACCGTACCGTTCCACCAGTGGCTGATGAAGCAGCAGGACTTTATTGATGGGAACTTTGATACTGGTTGGTTGGGGCAGCAGACTTTGCCTAAAGGCTAATTGGACGCTTCGCTTTTAGACGGGCTGCGCCCTTTTAGACGCTTCGCTTTTAGACGGG
>JAPKCQ010000255.1 GCA_026421165.1 Lewinella sp.
TGTACGACCGGCCTACTCGGGAACAGTTTAAGCATGTGCATCAAGGGCTGTAGTTCGTCTGTTGACCTGTTGATTTTTTAAGGCTACCGCATATTGTATTGTGAGTGCTCACATCATTCGTTGCGGTTTTGCTTTTGCCCGCAACCTTTGTACTTACCCACTAAATTACCTTACCTTCATCCGCAAGAGAAAACCACTAGCGCATGAACGATTTCTTCAACCTCCTCGGCGACTTTTTCCAGAACCGTCCGCTTACCAACGAAGAGCAAATTTTGCTGGCTATTCTAGGTATTCTGATCCTCGCCGTTGGTGTGATCATTGGTTGGATCATCCAGGGGCTCACGACCCGGAGGTATAAAAAAGAGTTGTTGCTGTTGCGCAAAGACCGCGACGAATTCGAAGCCCGCTACCGGGCGGGCGAAACCAAGCAAAAGGCCCTGGCTAAAGAACTGGAGGCGGTCAGCCGTGAAAAGGTCAATGCGCTGGACCGTATTCAGGGCTTGCAGGGTGAAATTTCTTCGCGCGACGTGCAGGTAGAACAATTGCGCCAGATCAACGACGAACTTAACGTTACCAACCAAAGCTACGCCAGCACGATCGACTCGCTGAACGACCAGATAGCCGAGCTAAAGACCCAAAACGAGCAATTACTGGAACGTGCTGATGCGGTAGTGCTTACGATGATAAATCAGGGCGCAGTTCCCGAGACAAGCGTCGGGGGCATACTGCCTTTGGGCGATGGCGCAGGTGCAGGGAGCGGGCAAGAGAGCAATGAGAACCTCAACGCTTACATCGCCTCTTCCGAAACCCGTTTTCAGGAACTGGAAGCCCAGCTCCGTGCCATGAACGATGAAAGCCGGGATATACTTTCCCGGAGAGGCGTAGCTCCAGCCAATCCGTACACCAGCCACCAACCCGTCGTCAATCAGGATTTATCCGGTTCAACTGAGCCGCTCGTCATCCGTGCTGATACTACTGAGTCAGGTGCCCGGACCGGAATGCAGGGAGCAACCGAAGTGATCGTACAAACGACGCCCTCCATCCATATACCTAACATTTCCTCCGAAGAAGTGCCCGAGGCGGATGACCTCACGCTGATTGATAACATCGGTCCCTTCCTACAGGGCAAACTCAATGAAGCCGATATCTACAGCTACAAACAGATCGCCAGCTGGAAGGAAGCTGACATCGTGACCTACACCAACCTCATCGGCTACATCCCCGGCATCATCCAGCGCGACGACTGGGTAGGCCAGGCTAGAGGCCTCGCCATGAGCGAAGCTGCCCACCAACGGGAAAACGAAGGAGAGCTTACTTTCGCCAACAGCTCCTCCCGTACCCCGGTGCATACGAAGATGGACGACGCTGAAGACGACCTTAAAGTCGTGGAGGGCATTGGCCCAAAAATTGAATCCATCCTCAAAGCCAGTGGCATCAGAAGCCTCGGAGTCCTCGCCGATACTTCCACAGAGCGCCTCCGGGAAATTCTGGAAGACGCCGGCTCCCGATTCAAATCCCAAGACCCAAAAACCTGGGCCGTACAAGCAGGGCTGGCCGCTGATGGTAAAATGGCCGAACTGAAGGCCTGGCAGGGAGAGTTGAAGGGAGGCAAATAAAGTACGACTGCTGCCTTCCTTAGGTAACGATATTTTCACCTTTCCTTGCATCCTGCGTACGCGCCACATTCGTCTTTCACGCTTTTTGTGATAAAAACGTTAGACCTAGCCGAAAACCCTCAACCTAATTGAATTGTCTTACTGTGACAAGATAATTACAAAGAGCTATGGCAAATCAGCAATTGTGGTACTTAGAGAACATCGATCTCCAGAATATATTCTGCCCAAAAAAGATGGGCAACACCCTGGCCATGGAAGACACCCACTTCTCCATTGAGCCCAATCAGTACGTTTATCTACCGGATGAGCCCGCCCAAAAAATCTTTTTGATTACACAAGGCAGAGTTAAAATCGGTACTTACGACACGTCCGGTAAGGAAGTGACCAAGGCAATTCTTTCCCCCGGAGAAGTCTTTGGCGAACTCGCATTAATCTCTGAAGGAACCCGCCGGGATTTCGCATACAGTCTTGAGGAAACGGCCCTCTGCGTCCTTGAAAAAGAAGACCTCGGGCAGATGCTTCGGGAACGCAACGAAGTTCAAATTTTCTTTATGCGCCTGATCGGTGACCGCACCCTGAAGCTGGAGCAACGGCTTGAAAATCTAATGTTCAAGACCAGCCGCTGCCGGATTACCGAATTCCTGCACCAGCTGGCTGAAACCCGCGGCCGCACCGTCGGCTACGAGCGGGAAGTACGCGATATGCTTACCCACAAAGAAATTGCTGACCTGACCGGTACGAGCCGCCAAACGGTCAATACCGTACTCAACGATCTCCGCCGCCAGAACATCCTTACTTTTAACCGTAAGCGAATGTTGGTGCGGGATATGGGATTGTTGGCTAGGGGCTAGCAACTAGAGAACTAGAGAACTAGTTGCTAGCCTCTGCCTCTAAAGTACGCTGTACTGCACAAAATCCGCCTTCTCCGGGTAATCCGTAGTAAAGTGCAACCCCCGACTCTCATGTCGAAGGTTAGCGGCCTTGGTAATTAAGTAGCCGATGGTAATCAGGTTACGTAGTTCACAGAGCTGGATACTGACCAAAGTATTCTTGTACAAGTCTTCCGTTTCGTCAGACAGAAGTTCCAAACGCTTGCGCGCGCGCTCCAGGCGGACGTCGCTGCGAACAATGCCTACGTAACTGGACATCACCTCCTTCAGTTCTTTCGTGCTCTGCGTGATGAGTACCTGCTCCTTCGGCTTGGCCGTGGCGGTCCGGTTCCAGCGAGGGATGTCTTCGCGCAGGGAAGTATTGTCCACATTGGCGGCGATGGCGTGCGCGATGCGGTGGCCGAAGACGAGGGCTTCGAGCAAACTGTTACTGGCCAAACGGTTAGCGCCGTGGAGGCCGGTGCTGGTACATTCTCCACAGGCGTAGAGGCGGCTTACCGAAGAATTACCGTACTCATCCACTTTGACACCGCCGCACATATAGTGGCAGGCGGGGCAGACCGGGATGAGGTCTTTAGCCGGATCAATACCGATGCTGAGGCACTTTTTGTGAATAGTAGGAAAATGCTTCAGGAAGTGTTCTGCGTCGATATGGGTACAGTCGAGACACATAAATTCAAGACCGGCGAGCTTCATTTCATTATCGATGGCGCGGGCGACAATGTCGCGCGGCGCGAGGGAGCCGCGGGAATCGTAGTCGTGCATGAACTCCGTGCCGTCGGGCCGCTTCAGGATCGCTCCCTCGCCACGAACGGCTTCGCTGACGAGGAAGGCCTGAGGATCGAGCCCGGGATTATACAGCGCCGTGGGGTGGAACTGCACGAACTCCACATTTTCCAGTTGCACCTTGGCGCGGTAGGCCATGGCGATGCCGTCTCCCGTAGCGATTACGGGGTTGGTGGTGCTGCGGTAGATCTGTCCGTTACCGCCGGCGGCCAGAACGGTGTTGCGGGCCAGAATGTGGTCAATCTCTCCCGTCTTCCGATTGAGGACATAGCAACCGTAGCACTCAATGTTGGGCGTTAGCCGAGTGATGGTATAACCGACGTGGTGCTGGGTGAGAAGGTCAAGAGCGAAGAAATGCTCATGAACGACCAAGTTGTCAAGCGTTGCCGCCTTGGCGCTGAGCGCACGTTGGATCTCCCAACCGGTGAGGTCTTTGTAGTGGAGTATCCGGTTTTCGGAATGACCGCCCTCGCGGCCAAGGTCATATTTCTTGAACTGGTCAGTATCGAAGCGAGTACCCCATTCGATAATTTCTTCGACGCGGGTAGGTCCTTCTTCAACGACGATGCGGACGATGTTTTCGTCGCATAGCCCCGCTCCCGCGTCGAGCGTATCGGCGATGTGTTTTTCGTAGTTGTCGGAGCCGTGGTCCCAAACAGCTGCTACTCCACCCTGGGCGTAGCTGGTGTTGCTCTCCCGTTCGTTAACTTTGGTGAGCACGTCGATCTTGAGATCGGGCCGGAGAATGGCCAGTTTGATGCCGGTGCTAAGCCCGGCAATGCCGGAACCGATGATTAAAACGTCTGTTGTTAGCATGGTCAAGAGGGGCTTACTTTGTTTAGAGGCTAAGATATGTTGTTTTAACGAAGTTTGTGCCCGGGGGGTTGCGCGGATGGCTATCGCCATCTTACTCCACCCCTCGTTACGCAAGGCGTCCCTCCGGGACTTTGGTTGGTTGGTACAACTAATCAGGTAATCTCAAGCATTCCAGAGTTGGCCGCATTCTATATTTTGATATTTTTTTACTCAGAACTTGCACATGTAAAGGGTATAATGCTATCTTTGCGGTCCCTTAAAGAAGGGTGGTTAGCTCAGTTGGTTTAGAGCACCTCGTTTACACCGAGGGGGTCGGGGGTTCGAGCCCCTCACTACCCACTTCTTATAGCGCCACTTTCCATTTGTTTGGAAGGTGGCGTTTTTGTTTTACCCCCTTCCTTTACTCTTTAGCCCTTCCCCAACACCAGCGACCTATGAATAGTCAGGCTACCGCCGTTCCATACCACAGCCTAAATGCTGAGTGGTGGTGGTAATAGCTTGAGAGAAAAGCATGGCTCCAGCAGTTGTTCAGGCGAAACAGCCTACTAATTAAACCCTACCCCCCCCACAAAGTGTTACCCATAAGCAGCGACCAAGCAGCGGCCGAAAAGCCTCCGCACGTAAGCCTATGGAAGAAAAAACCATCCTCATCACCGGAGCCAACGACGGCATCGGCCGCGCCACGGCCGAACGGCTGGCTAATCGCGGCGCTCATTTGGTCCTCGCCTGCCGCGACGAGGTGAAGGCCCAACAAGCAGCCCAGGCGATCACCGCAAAAACAGGGAACCACCGCATTGATACTTTACCGCTGGACCTGTCAGATTTTTCCTCCATCCGCGCAGCAGCCGATGAATTCCTGGCCGAGCACCCCAAACTCGACGTCCTGATCAACAACGCCGGCGTTTATACCGACAGCCTAGAACTTACCAAAGACGGCTACGAGCTCCAATTTGGCGTCAACTACCTCGGTCACTTCCTACTCACCATGGCGCTGATGCCCGCCATTCGTTGCTGCCGCCACTGCAGCCGGGTCATCAACGTGAGCAGTACCCAGCACACTAAAGCAGGCCTAGATTTCGGCAGTTTCCGCGGCGAACAGGGCGAAAAACACTACAACGGCTCCAAGTCCTACGCCCAGAGCAAACTCGCCAACGTGCTCTTCACTATGGAGCTCGACCGGCGCTTCGGAGAAGAATTAACCACCAACTGCCTCCATCCCGGCGTAGTGGGCACCCGGTTGGCCAATAAAAAAGCCGGGGCGCTCACCAGAACCGTTTGGTCGATGTACAAGCCCTTCGCTATACCGCCGCATAAGGGTGCTGACACTTCCGTCTACCTAGCCGAAAGCCCCGAAGTACAGGATGTTTCCGGTCGGTTTTTTGATGAGAAACAATGTCTCCGGAAGCCCTCAAGCATTGCCCGTAATGAGCATCTTGCGCGGCGGCTTTGGGAGTTTTCGGAGAGAGCAGTTTCGGATTATCTGCCTAAAGAGCAGTATTAGTGTCTTAGGCGGCGCTTCGTTAAGGCGAGAGTTGCCCGTTCGATTCCGGCGGAAAACGCATATTACTAGCATTTAAGCCACCGTTATTATTTGCAGCAGCTTAAATGCTTGAAGCTAATCATTAAATACTCTCTACTACTGTCGTCCAAACGTACTAGCCACACTAATCCGGACCCCAAAATCATCGTACTTAAAGTCCCGGAAGCTGGTCACGAACTCCACCCGTAGGAAGCGGAAGATATTATCGATAGAATAGCCCAACTCCGTGTAGTTCTCCGAGGTGGGCGTGTATAGATAATTCACAAATAGGTCTTCCTTGAGGCCCATTAGGTGCAACTTCCAAATCTGAGTGAGCAAGAATTTCCGGAACTGGTAATGACCGTACACTTCCAGATATTCCCGGTTCGTACTTTCCAGGTAATAGGGTAGCAGACGATAAGAGCCAATGGGATCTAGAGACGTAAGCGTGAGTTCCGACGTGGCAAAGTGTTTATAGTCGGGAAAGCCTACGGTCTCCCGGTTTAGAAAAGCGCCGCCGCGTATCAGCAGGTCTACATCTCCTTTCTGGCCGTTGGAAAAGCGACGTTCGTAACTTGCTTCCAGAGCGGTGAAATCAGAAGCGCTTTCACCAATGTCCGGCAGGCCAGTACGGATGCTGGCGGTGATGGTAGGGGCGGAATTTTCGATCAGCTCCTTACGCTTACCATTCACCTGGTATTCCAGCCCCGGGCGCCAGGTGACGCCGAGTTTAATGATCGCGGCAGGAGCAACGATGCCCACTATTCCCCGTTCGCTATTGAAAGGAAGGTTTTCAGCGTACTGCTCCTCATCACCGAGGCCGAACCAGTTGTTGTTGGAGGAGTTCCGAACGGCCCGGCGGTCTTCGTAAGCGACCGTCGCTTCCGCCCGCCAGGTATCACCGTAATTTTTACGGTAATCAAACTGACCGTAGACGCGTTCGTAGAGGCGGATGAAGTTTTCGCCGTTAAACAAGTTCGTCGAGGTACTGATCCAGGGCTCGATGGCGGGGCCGTCGTCAAATTGCCGTAGAAAGCGACCGCCGCTGATTTTATACTGGGGTTCCTGGTTTTTTCCGCTCTTCCCCAGTCGCAGATCACCCTGCAAGCTTAGTCGTTTCCAGCCGA
>JAPKCQ010000256.1 GCA_026421165.1 Lewinella sp.
TAAGGACTGACGGATAAGTCAGTCACCGATTACGCCAATTTACTTGAAAACCGGAAGTTTGAAATAAGGACTGACGGATAAGTCAGTCACCGATTACGCCAATTTACTTGAAAACCGGAGGTTGGAAATAAGGACTGACGGATAAGTCAGTCACCCATATACCTATACCGTTTACTCCCCTTCCCAAACCGCCACCCAAGCAGTATAGTCAAAAATAGACTCCCTCCGGAGAAGGTGCTCACGTTCAATGCGCCAGCCACGTTGTTGTAAGGCACTTCGGTAGGCTTCCGGCCCGTGTTGCTGAGGGTGAAGGGCGTCTCCGGGGAGAGCCTTAAAAATGGGTAGCAGCAGTTTATGGCGATGCACGTCAGAAGTCATCAGAAGGCGGGTACCAGGCCGGGCGTGAGCGGTGAGTGCATCAATGGCTGCGCCCCAGTCGGAGACATGGTTAATGGCATTGAAGCAATAGATAGCATCGAAGGCCGGTTCATCGTCAAAGGAATCCTCCAGAGGCTGGGCGAGAAACTTGACGTTGGGATAATCTTCCCGGCGGAAAATATTGAGTTCAGCCTCGTAGTTCTCCAATAGGGGGTCCAGGGCGGTTACGGTTTCTATACCATTGAGGTAGATATACACACCTGCGGGTCCACAACCTGCATCAAGTACCTTGCGGCCAAGTACGGGTGGCCAGTCGAGCTGGTCGAGCGTTCGTTTCCAGTAGGCCTTTTTATCACGGAGGTAATCTGCCGGAAGTTTCCCCCGCAAGTAGCGCTGCCACCAACGGCGTTCCAGGTACTGGGCTACCCGCCATCGAAGGGTCGGTTTGCTTTCTGTTTTCAACATCGCGGCGAAGATACTTAAAACAAGTACTTTACAACTAGAAGTGGGCCATCACATCGGGGCAATTACGTACGATCACCTTGACAAGCGCCTAGCCTCCTTGTCCTTTTAACCATCTTTGCACCTGCGGCCGCGCCCTTGCCTTCTTCGTGGCTATCTTTGACCTTGATAAACGAATCAATAAAACAAAAGACCAATAAAACAGCATGCGGATAATCGGCAGAATCCCCCACCCCAGGTTGCAAATCACCGTTTTTGCCAACGACGGTCGCTTTCCGGTTCAATTTGAAACAGATGGCCTGAGCCAGATCTACCGCTTTCGCCAAAGCGATCGGCTAAAAAGCCTCGCCGACGTCCAAAAACTTGTCAATAAAGACCTAATTGACACCGTAATGGTTCAATTTTCCGCTATGCGGGCCGCACATTCTCTCGCCTTGAATACTTTTGCCCCCCCGGAGGTCCCAACCGATACCGATGGGCTACCCGATATTATTTGAGTGTTTTAACCACCCTTCCTACCCATGAAAATATCCGCCTCCAAATTAGCGCAAATGATCGGCGCCACCGTCGAGGGAGACCCCGACGTGATCATTTCCTCTCCCGCGAAAATTGAAGAAGCCGGTCCGGGTTCGATTACCTTTCTGGCTAATCCTGCCTACGAGCATCACCTATACAATACGCGTGCATCCGCCGTACTCGTCAGCCTCGACTTTACCCCCCGTGAAGCTATTTCACCAACATTGTTGCGCGTTGCTGACGTCTACGGAACTGTAAGTAACTTGCTCGCGGTGTACCAACAAGACGAAGCCGCGCAAACCCGACGGGCCGTGTCAGCTCATGCCGCCGTTGAGCACACCGTTCAACTTGGTGACAATGTTCGTGTCGGCAAATTTTCCGTGGTAGAAGATGGGGCATCCATTGGCAAAGGAACAGTAATCCTGGATCAGGTCTACGTCGGCCCCAACGTCAGCATCGGAAAGAACTGTGTCGTATATCCAGGAGTCAGAATTCTGCGCGACTGCGTGGTAGGTGACGATTGTATCCTGCACGCCAACGTAGTTATCGGAGGCGACGGTTTCGGCTTTGCCCCCGACCCGGAGACCGGTCGCTACAATAAGGTGCCGCAAATCGGCAACGTGGTTATCCATGATCGCGTAGAGATTGGCGCTTCCACAACAATTGACCGCGCCACCATGGGTTCCACCGTTATTCGATCCGGCGTGAAGCTAGACAACCTCATCCAAGTAGCACACAACGTTGAAATTGGAGAGAACACGGTAATTGCCGCACTGGCCGGTATTGCAGGCTCCGCAAAAATTGGTAAAAACTGTCGGATTGGTGGGCAAGTCGGCATCGGTGGCCACTGTACCCTAGCCGACGGTACGCAGGTACAGGCACAATCCGGCGTCATCAATAACATTACCAAGCCAGGTGCTAAATTAGGCGGGTCTCCCCATATGCATTACCCCGACTACCTACGAAGTTATGCGGTATTCAAACACCTCCCTTCAGTTGTCGCTAAACTTAAGAAAGAGATTGCAGAACTGCGTAGTCAAATAGTTAAATAGTTAAAATCAGACCAATACTCGTGGTCTTCCAAATTTGGGAAAAAGTGCTTTTAACTTTCTTCAATTATTCTTTGTCATCAAAACGCTACTGCCGCACGATCGAAGCGAGCATCCATAAATACTATGTGTAGTAGCTACTATTTGACTGCTTGACTATTTGACTATCTTTGACCTCAAATTCAGCCTCAACACAGCCAAACATCAGAATGATTAACCAACGCACCATAGCTAATTCCTTTTCTCTAAAAGGAGTAGGCCTGCACAGCGGCGCGGAAGTGCTGCTAAACTTTAAACCCGCTTCGGAAGGTCACGGCGTTAAATTTCAGCGTATTGACCTTGAAGATAAGCCAGTGATTAACGCTGACGTGAATCGGGTGGTTAGTACCGATCGGTCCACCACCATTGGCTCTGGAGTGGCAACAGTTTCTACCGTAGAGCACCTACTCTCTGCTGTCTCAGGCTTGCAGATTGATAATCTTCTCGTAGAAATTAATGGTCCCGAAATTCCAATTCTGGACGGTAGCGCCAGCCCGTTTGTTACACCCCTAGCTGCCGCTGGTTTTACCGAACAGGAAGTTAAACGAGAGTACTTCATCGTAGAAGAACCCATCACCTACCGTGATGAAGAAACCGGTTCGGAGATCGTGGCTCTCCCGTACGATGGCTTTGAGGTGGTGAGTATGATTGACTTCGACAGCCCGGTGCTCGGCCAGCAGTACGCAACCCTACGTGGGTACGAAGATTACGCAACCGAGATTGCTCCCTGCCGTACTTTTGTCTTTTTGCATGAGCTAGAGCTCCTCTTCGAACATGACCTCATCAAAGGTGGAGACCTGACCAACGCCATCGTGATTGCTGACCGTATCGTTCCCCAAGAACGACTAGACAAGCTGGCCAAGCGCATGGGAAAAGAAACCGTTGAAGTCACCAAGGCTGGCATTCTGAATACCCTAGACCTCAAGTTCCACAACGAACCTGCACGCCACAAACTGCTCGATGTGATCGGTGACATCAGCCTGCTGGGCGTCCCTATTCGCGGTAGAATTCTGGCCACTAAGCCGGGGCACGGCAGTAACGTCGCCTTCACTAAGCTCCTTAAGAAGGCTTACCTAGAACAGCGCCGCCTCAAAGGCCGCCCCCGCTACAACCCCAACGATACGCCGGTTTTCAACACCGAGCAGATTCAAGAAATAATGCCCCACCGCTACCCAATGCTGCTGATCGACAAGATCATCGACATGGGTGAAGGGTACATTGTCGGGCTAAAGAACCTCACGATCAACGAGGGCTTTTTCCAGGGGCACTTTCCTGGTAACTATATCATGCCTGGTGTGTTGCAAATGGAGGCCATGGCACAAACCGGTGGACTGCTCGTTCTTACCATGCAGGACGACCCGATCGGTTGGGATACTTATTTCCTGAAAATCGATAATGCAAAATTCAAAAATTTCGTTGTTCCCGGAGACACAGTTCTCTTCAAAATGGAGCTTGTTGCTCCTATTCGCCGGGGCCTTTGCCAAATGCGGGGAACCGCTTACGTTGGTAACAAAATTGTTTCAGAAGCCGACCTAGTCGCCCAGATCGTAAAGCGCCCCTAATATGTCTATGCATTCCTTAAGTGTTGTTCATCCGAACGCAAAAATTGCTCCAGGCGTAACGGTCGGACCCTTTACTACCATCGAAGATGACGTGGAGATCGGAGAAGGTAGTACAATTGCCTCTAACGTGACGATTTTTGCCGGGTCCCGAATCGGTAAAAACGTAGAGATATTTCCCGGTGCGGTAATTGGTGGAAAGCCGCAAGACCTCAAGTTCGCCGACGAATACACCACCACCCACGTTGGCGATAATACTACTGTACGCGAATGCGTAACAATCAATCGCGGCACCATTGCTGCTGGTAAAACCGTAGTTGGTAAGAATTGCCTGCTGATGGCTTACGTCCACGTAGCCCATGATTGTATTCTGGGAGACGATATTATCCTGGCCAACAACGTCAACCTAGCCGGACACGTTAAACTAGAGGACTCCGTGATCATCGAAGGTCAGGTAGGCGTTCAACAGTTCGTCCGGATCGGAAAACATAGTTTTGTGGCTGGTGGAAGTTTAGTCCGTAAAAGTGTACCGCCCTACATCCGGGCCGCCCGGGAGCCGCTGAGTTATATTGGCGTGAACCGGATAGGGCTGCAACGCCGCGGCTTCGCCATCGAGCGGATCAACAACATACACGAAATCTACCGCATCTTATTCGTCAAAGGACTTAACCTGACCAATGCCATTACGGAGATCGAAACCACCGTTCCGGTTTGTGATGAGCGAGACGATGTGGTCAAGTTCATCGCGGAGACGGAACGCACGGGAATTATCCGGAGCTTTCAGGGCCTGAATGATTAAGTACTATGCATCCGATTTCGATCACACTCACTAAAGCCGGCAAACGATTCGGTCGTCATTGGATTATCCAGGACTTCACAGACACGTTCTCTGGTGGTGAACTGATCGGGGTTAAAGGGCGCAATGGTTCTGGAAAATCGACCTTACTACGTATTCTGTGTGGCCAGCTAACGCCTTCACGCGGAAGTATTGGTTTTTCGGTGGCCGGAGATGAAATTGCTCCCTCCGGTCGGTACAAGCACGTAAGCTGGACGGGGCCGTACCTAGAAATCGTCGAAGAGCTCACTATTATGGAGTTTCTACGTTTTCATTTTGGGTTAAAACCACTGCTTCCGGGATTAAAGCTTACCGACGTCCCTGCACGTCTGGAACTTGACCATGTTCGTAACCGTAAACTAACGGATTGCTCCTCAGGAATGCGTCAGCGCGTGCTACTCGGCAGTGCTATTTACGCCGCAACGGAAGTTCTGTTGCTAGATGAGCCAACCGTTACCCTAGACGAGGAAGCGGCCGAGTGGTTTCACCACCAGCTGAACGAATTTCGACAGAATCGATTAGTATTTATAGCCAGTAATGATCTGGCAGATTTGCGCGACTGCACACGAGTACTTCAGCTTTAAGCGCTGGCAACTACAATCAGGTTTGTTAATGGAAATTGAAGTCAGCGAATTTTCTATCTTTACCATATTAGCACTACCGCCCCTATAGTAACACCATGCTTTTTCCTTACGTAGATAAAAACACACCTTTCGTTCTAAGTCCAGAAAGCCTCGATTGGTACCTGAGCAAGGGTTGGTACCGTATGGGCGGACATATTTTCACAACTCATTTTCTATTCTTCCAAGAACAGCCGTTTTCCGCGATCTGGATCCGGCAAGATTTAAAAACCCATCAATTCTCCAAGAGCCAACGGAAGCTGATGCGTAAAAACGCTAAACTGTTCGACGTGGCCAGTGGCCCACGAATAATAGATGTAGAACGAGAGAAACTGTACGCGCGCTACGCTGCCAACTTCGACGGCCACCTCTCCCCTACCATTTCTGATAGCTTGGAAGATTACAAAGTCAACACCGGTATCTTCAATACCTGGGAGACAACCATCCGGGATAAGATTAGTGGTAAACTGGTTGCCGTAAGCTACTTCGATCTCGGAGGAACTTCGACCGCAAGCATCTTGGGTATCTACGACCCCCTACTAAGCACTTTCAGTCTCGGGTATTACACCATGTTACTTGAAATGAAGTTCTGCCATGAACGCAGACTTGAGTATTATTATCCTGGCTATGTAGTCCCCGGCTACCAACGCTTTGATTATAAACTCCGGCTCAGGGCAAGCGAATACTTCGACCTGCGCTCAGAAAGCTGGATTCCCTACAACCTGGAAGACATTAGCCACAACGGGCCGGTAGAAAGCCAGCGACGTATATTGGGTAACCTCGCAGCCTTGCTGCATCCTGAAGGGCCGGTGAATACCGGGTTCTACGTTTACCCGCTTTTCGAAGCAAAGCTTTACGATTCGAATACGGACAACTACCTGGCCTATCCATACTTCGTTCCGCTTGGCCGCGATTCCGAGAATACGCTCGTTCTTGTAGTTTACGACCCCTCCGAAGAGGTTTTTCTCGTCCTGCACTGTTCGCTTGTCCCTAATACCATGCTTTCCTTTAAACTGTCCCACCTTAGCGGCTCAGTCGGAGCAAATTATTTTACAGACCTTCTGCGCGTCGAAAAATTACTACTGCGCAGTAGTTCCGTCGAAGCGATCCATGATTTACTACGGCAAGCCACTCAAGACCTTAATTCTTAAACCAACGATTCTCAACTTCATCCATATGCGTTCATCTTTATTCTTTATCCCAGTTTTACTCTTTATTTTATCTGCCTGTGGTAACAACGACACTGCTACCGCCGGCGATATTACA
>JAPKCQ010000257.1 GCA_026421165.1 Lewinella sp.
TGAGTTTTTCATTGGCCGAGGAGCTGTTGGTCGAGGAGCTGCGCTCCGAGCGGTACAGTCATGGATTGAGGAGCTGTTGGTCGAGCTGCGCTCCGAGCGGTACAGTCATGGATTGTTCGGAGGACAACTCGACCATGATGGTTTACTTAACGTTTCAGCTCGGAGCACAGCTCTTCGACCATTGCTCGGAGCACAGCTCCTCGACCAGTTAGCTCGGAGCACAGCTCCTCGACCAGTTAGCTCGGAGCACAGCTCCTCGACCATGGTTATCGCCGTGGAATTTTTACCACAAACCGTGCGCCACCAGCAGTAGTATTATCAATCTCAACGGAGCCACCGTGCGCCCGGGCAACCTGCCGCACTAAGGTAAGGCCGAGGCCATGCCCTTTCACTAAATGCCCTTCGCCAGGGCGGGAGATTCGATAGAACCGCTCGAAGATGTTCTCCCTTTCACCTGGGGCAATGCCGGGGCCGTTATCGGAAATGGTAAGCATGGTATTGCGCGCCTGGTCGCATAGGGCTACTTCAATTTTTGCTGGCTTACCGCCGTATTTACAGGCATTATCCAAGAGGTTATAGACTAAGTGGTGCCAATAGTGCGCGTCTACCTTGGCGTCTACCTCTCCGTGAACGTGTAGGGTTAGGGCCTCGTTGGGTAGGTTATAGCGAAGGGATAGCCCACGCCAGGCGTCAGTAACGGCTTCGGTCAGGTCGGTGCGTTGGAAGCGAAGCCGCTGGCTGAGGTTTTCGGCCTGGAGGGAGTCGATGGCGCGGTCGGCCATTTGGTCCAGCCGTTTCAGCTCAGACTGTCCGATGGCAAGGTACTCCTGCCGGCGGGTGGGGTCTTCATCAGCTCCGAACATGTTGAGGGCTTCCAGGGCAACGCCGACGGTAGCAATGGGCGTTTTTAGCTCGTGAGCAACGTTGGCCACAAGCGCATCTTTTTGCTTGAGTTGTTGCTCTTGTTCGAAGAGGTTGCGGTAGGCGGTAGCGAAGGCAAACCCCGTGGCTCCGAAGAGTAGGAAGCCGAATAAAAACTCAGGTAATAAGCTGAGGAGTAGGGTAGATCTGTATTCTGTGATCTCGAAGTAGGAAGGGTCTCTATGGATGCCGGTATTTATGAGCTCCGTTTTTACCCTCATTCCCTCATTTTTAGTTAGTAGCCGCCCGCTTTGGTTGCTGAAGCGCAAAGGTGCCAGGTTCACCTTATGCCGGTACCGGAGGGTGTCGAGTACTTCGGCGGGCATGCTTCCTAGTGTAAACCCATCGTCCTGAAAATGGAAGGTGAAGGTCTGGGAGTCTGTGCGGAAGGGGTTATCCTTGATGGTTATGCGGCGAGGGAAGTTGTTCAGGAGTTTCTCCGTATCCGACATGGTCTCCACAATGATGCGGGCATTTTTACGCATGGAGCTGATGCTGTAACCCAGGTAGGCCTGGTTACGTTTGAGGCGGTCGATGGCGTCTCCACCTTCCCAGACCGGACCGTTGCGCATGAAGTAGGGCACCGCTTTACGGAATACGTTGTTAACCAGCAGGTCATCTAGGTCACGTTCAACCTGTTTGCGGAGTTCTATCCTATTGTACTCGTAAGACTGGTACCACCAGGTGCCGAGTAAGCCAGCCATGAGGAGCATGATGAAGGCGAAGGTGTAGAGTAACTGTTTCATTGTGAAGCAAAGAACGTACCGTAACCAATCGAAAACAAGTCGCTTAACCTTAATTAACCATCATTAGCTGTGGGTAACAGAGTTGGATGTTGAAGTTGAATTTTGAGAATGATTAAACCTTCAGGATTCCGAACGGTCGAAATAATGAGGGCATCCGTCGAACGGAGGGGGTGAATTTTTAAGAAAATACAACAATCGCCTTACTTTATGGTAATAAAGCCAAAATAACCCCGATTAATTATGCAATTTCAATTACGACTCATACTAGCTCTGGTCTTTACGGGCTTCTTCGGAACGCTTTCCGCTCAAATTACTAGCGGAACCATCGACTACAACGAAAGTTCTACCTTCGACTTTGGCGACTGGATGGATAAGGAGCGAAAGGAGCAAATGGCAAAACGGATGGCTGCTGGCGACTTTGATCGTTCCGGCCGGCTCCAGTTTTCAGCCGATGCGTTCAGTTACACCCAGGTAGTGGACGAAGACAAAGCTGCCCTGGGAGGCTGGTTTGCCCGCATGGGTGATAATCCGGATATTTTCTTTACCAGCACCAAGGACAGTACGGTTACCGATCGCCGCCAGGTGATGGACCAGTCCTTCATCATGGAAGACGAATGGGTTACTCCGAAATGGAATATTGCTAATATGAAGGTCGGGATGAAAGAAATCCCCCTCCCAACGCAGCTGGCAACGGCTGTTTCTATTGAAGGAGATACTCTTTTAGCATATTTTACGCCCAGCATCCCACTGTCTATCGGCCCCCGCGGTTACGGAGGTCTTCCCGGTGCCATCGTGTACCTGAAAGTAACTAAGGATGGTCGCAGTACCGAATATACAATGACCACCATGCAGCCTAACGCCGAGTTGGATATGGCCAGGCCTGCCGACGAGAAAGTCATCACTCGCAAAGAATTTGATAAGCAGCAGAAACGTGCTAACGAAATGATGGAGCGTCGCCGGCGTGGTTGGGAACGTTCTAGAGGATAGTAGGTAGTGCTGCCGTAAACCATTGCTCACTTTGGTCGTGTGGCTTAACCTTTTCGGGCAAGTTTGTTCCTGCAAGGCGAAGCCGCCACGAACGAAGAAAGCATCAACGCTACAACGTTTGGTAGTAACTAACCACTACAACGTACCACGGCACGGTCCGTTACATCCTACCTACTCCTTCACTGTCTTTATCAACTACCTACCACAAAAGCATTAAATGAAACATTTATACATTCTTCTACTCTGCCTGCTCACCACCGGAGGACTCTCCGCGCAGGCTGAAATTGTCGGTACCGTAATGGATTCCACCGGCACCACTTTACCCGGAGCCAATGCGGTTCTTCTACGTTCTTCCGATAGTTTATTGACCAACTTTGGTACTACTGACAACAACGGCGCCTTTAGGATGCAGAAGGTGCCTGCGGGTGATTACCTGCTGCGGGTAACCTTTCTTGGTTACGAGCGGCCAGACCAAAGCCTCCAGATAACCGGCGAGGACCAGTATTTAGGTCTTGGAGACCTAAAGATGTACCCTGCCGGATTTTTCCTCAATGGTGTTGAGGTGACGGCTGATCGTATTCCGATTCGGATGAAAGGCGACACGATGCTTTACGATGCGGATGCTTTTGCCGTTGGCGATAACGCTGTAGTGGAAGACCTTATTCGCCGCCTGCCGGGAATGAGCGTAGACGCAAGCGGCCAGATTACTTGGCGTGGTAAAGCCATTAATGAGGTAATGATTAACGGTAAACCTTTCTTTGCGGGAAACTCCACCTTGCTGACGCAGAACCTGGAAGCCAAGTCAATTACCAACGTTGAGGTATTTGACCAGAAGACCGACGCTGAGGAAATCAGCGGAATAGACGACGGCAATGAAAACATGACCGTCAACCTGGAAATGAAGGATGAATTTAAAGCCAAGGTCTTCGGCGAAATCTACGCCGGCTACGGAACATCCGAACGCTACCAGGGTGGCGGTAAGCTGTTTCGTATCAGTGACGTTACCCAGATTGGTGTTCTTGGGACGATCAATAACGTAAACCAAGTCGGTTTTTCAGGAGACGAGATTTCTGGGTTCAACGGTAGTTCTGGGCGAGGACGCGGTGCCTCATGGCGTGGACCGGAGGGTAATTTACCGTTCGATAATGGCAGTGCTACCGGACAGAACCGGAGTATCGCTACCGGTATCAACTTCGGCCGTAGTTTCGGCAAGAGCACTCAATTTACCGCCGACTACGCACTCTTCGACCGTAACCAGATTCAACAGTCTACGACCCTTCAGGCCTTCAACCGGGCTAACGATCAACGCGTGGTGGAAACGATGGAAGGCAACGCTACCAGCCAGTACAGCCACCAGGTCGGCTTCGAGTACCGCCAGAAGGTAGATTCAACCTCTATTCTAACGGTGGAAGGAGCTGCTTACGTCTCCGGAGGAGAGAACGAAACTGTGGCGCTTACAAATATCAAAAATGCTGGTGAATTGGTGGACAACTACTCTGTCCGTGAACTGAACAACAACGAGCGACCTGGCGGCCAGATATCCGTTAAGTATAATAAAGGTAGTGGCGGCGGACGCCGTAGCTTCATGACAGGCGGTGGTGGAAAGCCAAGCCGTACTTTTGAGGTCGGGATAGATGCTTCCTATGTGGAAAACCAGTCTGACCTTGACCTACTCACGGAAGGGCTGGATGAGACCTCTAGCGAGTTCCTCGGCGCGCTCATTAACGGTACGCAGTTTCAGAACCGCCGTACCAACACTACTACCTTGAAGGGTAATCTCCGCTACACTGAGCCGTTGGGTGATAAGTGGCGGCTTCGCCTGGGCACCGGCTACAACCTTGACCGGGATGAAGGCGATTACCGTTTCAACTTCCAGGAAGCGGAAAGCATTAACCTGCTGGACCGCGACTGGGCGACGCTGGAAGGAGAGGTCTCCTTCATACGAACGGTGGGCAAAGGCGGAAACCTATCTTTAGGTACCACCTACGAAGCTAATACCCTCACGCTGAACGGAGATGAGGCCCGGGATGACAACTATAACTTCCTGCTGCCATTTATTCGGTTGCGTAAGCGGCTCAAGAAGGGTTTTTTAAGTGTTAACCTGAGCAGTAGTTCCCGTGCTCCTGCTATTAGCCAGCTCCAGACCATTGCCGAGCCTAATGCGAGCGGTAGTTCTACCATTGGTAACCCGGATCTGCAGCCCTCGCGGGATACGCGCTTCAGCTCCTTTATGTTCTTCAACGATCAATTTCGGGCAGTTAGCGCAAACTTCAACTTCAATGCAACTTACACTGATGATGCTATTGGTAGCGACGTAGTCTTTACTGATGGTCAGCAAATCTTCCGCCCGATCAACGTCGGCCACGCCTGGCAGGGCTCGGGCTTTGTAGGTGCTACCATCGGAGTAAATGCCATCAACGGTGAATTCCGAGTGGAAGGCCGTGTAAGTGGCAACCGCGGTATCGGCTTTGTTGATGGTGAGGAGCAGCTTAACACCACCATCAGCTCTACCGTAGGTGCCAACATTACCACCGAGTTGAACGAGGACAGTTACTTCAAGTTTGGCTATGACCTTAATAATTATTCCAACTCGTTCGAGTCAGAAAATAACCGGGGAAGTCGTGCAGACATAAGCCAGCTTACCCACAACCTACTCGCTCAATTTGAACTGGAGGTAAATCCCAAATGGCGTTTCGAAAGCCGGTTCCTCTACAGCATTTTTGCAGCGTCAAGTTTTGCCGATCAGGAAGCCATTCCTGACCTGCGCGTGAGCCTGGAGGTGCGTCCCTTCCGTAAGAAGCGCCACTTCTTCCGTATTTCTGCGTCGGATATCTTCAATCAGAACACGATAATTAACCGTTCGGTGAACAGCTTTGTGACGACTGAGAGCACTAGTGATGGCCTTGGTCGTTATTTCCTAGGAACTTTTCACTTTAAGATTTAGAGCTTGAAAGCCTTTACTACACTGGGTAAACCGTAGTTGTGAGGGTAAGAAGAATGAGCTCAATTCCTTTATTCTGTAAATAAAACCGTTGGGGGAGTTTATTGGTATTACTTTTGAGCATTATTTCATCTCCTTAAAAATCGCAAGACAATGATTGAAGGAACAGTTAAATTCTTCAACGATACGAAGGGTTTCGGATTTATCGCCCCGGAAGACGGTAGCAAAGACGTGTTCGTACACGTTAGTGGACTTATCGACGACATCCAGGAAGGCGACAAAGTGAGCTTTGAAGTCGAAGACACCAAGAAGGGCCCTGCGGCCATCGAGGTTCGGGTACTCTAAATATAGTTTAAAACTACCCACTATCGTTAGCCCCGTCAGATTCATTTCTGACGGGGCTTTCCGTTTTAAGAGCACATCGTGTGCGCAGGGCGACGTAAAGAGCTCAAAGGACACAATACAAAGAACGGAGAGAGCACTACTGAAGGGAACGACAACTTTGCGACCGTTCAATGGTTACCTTTATGTATTAAAAATTGCACCAGATGTCTGAATTTATTTATCTTTTCCTTGTTATTTTTGCCGTTTTCGGCGCAGCGTTTGTTCTTATTAACATCCGTCATTTGGTGACAGGTAATGAGTTTCGTGGTACTTGCGCGAGCAACAACCCGATGCTGACCAATAAAGTTGGCAACTGTGATGTTTGTGGTAAGAACCCAAACGAAGATTGTAAGATGCCCGATGTGCCTCCGGTTCGGTAGTATTGGCTTTGCGGTCTCTGCTCATTAAAACCTTTCTCTGCACCAGCGTTCGCGCCAATAAAAAAGCATTAGGCACCCGTGTAGAGCGCTTAATGCTTTTTTATTGGCGCAAATCTTAGTGCAGAAAAGGCAACGAGTAAAGTGGTACAACTACTGCTCCTTTGCCTTGGCTTCCAGCTCTTTCAGGATGTCTTCGTCTGATTTACCGAGGTTCTTGAGCAACATCTCCGCATCGTCCGCGAAGTAATGATTGGGATGGCTCTTGAGGAAGTCGTTGTAGGTTGCCTGTGCGGACCCAAGATCTTTAAGGTCTTCATCATAAGTAAAAGCCAGCATGAAAAGTGCCTCGGGTGCCTTAC
>JAPKCQ010000258.1 GCA_026421165.1 Lewinella sp.
TTTCTTCTTTGCCATAATTATCGTGTCTAACTGTAAAGTAATGTAGACACACTTAGATGAACAGTCTCCTTTTTAGGAACTAGGAACTAGGGAACTAGAAGCTAGTTCCTAGTCCCCTAGTCCCTAGTTCCCTAGTCCCTAGTTCCCTAGTCCCTAGTTCCTAATTAGCCCGCTCAGCCTCCTCACTAAGCCCAGTCTCCCGCTTACGGCTCTTAACCTTCTGGTTACCAAAAGCATAGCTAAGCGAAAGTGCCACACTACGACTATCCCAATTACCGGCACCAGTACTATTTTGGCCGTTGAAGTCGGAACTGCCCGTCCAGCCACTCTGGAAGAAGATATCATTGGCGCTGAGCTTCACGTTGAGCTTGTCTCCCAGGAACTTCTTCTGCAAACCAAGGTTCAGCGCCCAGCTCTCGTCGTACTCAAATACACCGCCCCAGATGCCTGGGCCTGCGTAGTAACCCGACAATTCAAAGGTGACCTTACCCGGAAGCTTAAAGGTGTGTTGTTGGAACATGTTGTAGCTGAAGGCCTGCAAATTAACGTTGCCATCATCGCCGTAATCGGCTTGGTTATTGATGTGGCTGGCGCTGATGTTCGCAAAGGCGTCCCAGTTCTTGGTTACCGTGAAGGGCAGGCTGGCGTTAAAGCTAACCACCGTCTGTTTGGCCAGGTTGTCCCAGCTGATGGAGCCGGCGCGCGGGTCAAAATCGTCGGGGCCGAGCAGCCGCGTAATCTGATCGGAGGTTTGGCTGTACGCCAGTTTGAAATTGTAACGGTAGGCTAGGGTGTAACCCAGCTCTAAATTGTTGACGATCTCGGGACGGAGAAACGGATTGCCGCGTTCGTACTTCAGCTGGCTGATCTGGTTGCGGAAGGGATTCAAGACGTTGTAGTCTGGGCGGTTGATCCGGCGGCCGTAGTTGAGTGCGATGGTGTTGCCTTTCTCCTGGTTCAGCGCGTAGGTCAGTCCTGCTGAGGGGAAGAAGCTCAGGTAGTCGATCTCGACCGGGGCTTCCTGGAGCTCATCCAGGAAGGCGGTCAGCGTCCCCATCGCATTCGTATTTTCGGAGCGGAGGCCGGCGGAGTAACTGATCTTCTCGTTCAGCTTGCCGGCGTAGCTCAGGTAGGCGGCGTAGACGTTCTCGTCGTAGTCGAAAAGGTTGGAGCGGCGGTCACTTTGGACGGGCAGCCCACCCACCTCGTCGAAGAACAAAAAGGTATTCTTGGTGGCCACCTGGCTGAACCTGATGCCTGCCCCGAACTGCCCATTACCGATGGGCTGCTCGTAGTCAACCTTGAAGGTGTAAATGTCAATGTCTCGCGGCGTATCGAAGGTATTGTTGACTTCGGTCAGCACCGTCTCGCGGTCGGGCGTAACGTAGGTGTTCGGTTGGCTACGCAGGTCCGTATTTTGGAACGTACCGTAGTCGAGGTCAACGTTGAGGCTCTTCCCTTTGCCCGGGTCGTAGCGGTAATTGAGGTTGAATTCGCCACGGTTACGTGTGGTCATACTGGTCGAACCCGCCAACAGGATACTGTCCACGGGGCCACCGATGGTGGAGATCAGGAAATTATCGGTGCCTGTATGGTCACCGTCCTGAAGGCTACCACTGGCGAGGAAACCGATCGTGTGGTGTTCTCCAAGGAAAAAGTCGGTGCCGAACTGACCGAAGTAATCCACCGTTGTACGTTGCTGCAGTATAGACTCTTCCAGCCGCAGGCCGTTCTGTAGCATATCGAAGCTGAATTTATTATAGCTCTCACTGCGGACGGTTCCGACACGGCTGAAAACATTGAATTTTTTGTTCCGGAAGTTGCCTGCGATCGATGCGTTTGAACGGTTGTAGCGCCCCTGGGTGGAGGTCATATTGGCCGTTCCGTTGGCACCTTCGTTCTCGGCCTTCGACAGGCGGATATCGATAATACCAGCGTTGCCCTCCGCTTCGTATTTCGCGCCGGGGTTGGTGATGATGTCGATGCGGTCGATCTGTTCGGCGGTAAGGCTGCGCAGGTAGTTGGCCAGTTCTTCACCCGCCAGCGGGAGGCGTTTGCCATTGACATAAATCAGGACGCCGGAGCGGCTCAGTACGTTGATGTTGTCGTTGTTATCAATCGTCACGCCGGGAGCCTTTCGTAGCAGGTCGAGGCCGTTCTGACCGACGGCGTTGATGGTGCCCTGTACGTTGAAAACAGTGCGGTCGGGCTTGATCTCTATCAGGGCGCGGGTGGCGGTGACGGTGGCTACGGCGAGCTCCACGGCGGCGGGTGCCATTTGCAGTACGCCAAGGTTGAGTATGCCGTTTGTTACCTTGATCCCTTCCTTGCGGAGGTCGGGGGCACCGAGGTACGTTACCACCAGGTTATAGGTGCCGTCGGTGATGCCGTCCATGCTGAAGAGGCCGGCGTCGTCGGTGGTTTCCACTTTCACCAATTTATTGTCAGCAACGGTGTAGAGTGCAACGTTGGCAAATGCGACGGCAAGGCCATCAGCGTCTTGTACCTGGCCCCTGATGACCAGATCGTCGTTGGGAATAGCGAGCTCAGCGTTCGGCCCCGAATTACTTTGGGCCATTAGGGCGGGGCCGCAGGTGCAAAGTAGAAGGATGAAGAAGCAGTGTAGGGCTGCGCGGTGTAAAGTCGATTTCATTTTGGATGAAAATTTGGGAGTGTTAAGAATTCCCTGAAAAGGACGGCGAAGCTTAGTGGAGGATGCATCAACACCTACCCCTTTCGGTCGGAACAGCATACTTGTCGACGAACAGTTGGATTGGGCTGACTAATGGGAGGCGTGCAACCCTCAATAATCTGATGTTAGTATTCCCGTTATTCACGTACTCGCCAAAATTCATGGACAAAACGCTTTTTTTAAGGTTGAAATATTTTAAGGTCTAGTTGTAGTTGCAGATTGCAGCACGCTTTTATCATTGAGAGGGGTGGGGGTGGACCTTCACTGTTCTTTATACGCTTACGTAAGAAAATATGACGGCGCGTTTATCCAAACCGGCCTTCGGCCGCGCCACACCTTATGGTGCTTTCTTCTTTTGCTTGCCTTGGGCTCTCGCGCGCTGAACGCTCAGGACAACCCTCAGTGAATCCAACAATGATTATTTTGTAATTCAGTACAGTATGGATGGCGTAAACTTTGAGGCTATTGGAACCGAAAACGGTAGAGGCGCTAACGATGCCTTAACCGACTACCGTTTTTCTCATCAGAGCCCTTCACGGGGTGTCCACTATTACCGGCTGAAGCAGCTTGATTTTAATGTACGGTTTTACTATTCTGATGTCATAAGCATTAAGCTCCAAGAGGAAGAGGAGTTAGCGCTGTACTCTAATCCAGCTCAGGATCAATTAACCATAGTGAACGGCGAGGGCGTTGCGTTTATATCTAATGTCCTTGGTCAAAGTGTTCAACAATTCAGGATTTCAGAAAATCAGTAAACCATCCAAATTGATGATTTACAGGATGGCCACTATTTTTTACAAATTTTCAAGGCCAACGGTAAAATTGATGTGAAAAAATTTGTGAAGAGATAAACAGCCTTCTGAAGCTTTAAAAAGAACTGATCGCCATCACCGGCTGGTTGAACCCGGGCACTTATAAAGTGTCCGGGTTCGCTGTGTGGTAGTCCCGCAGGGGAAGGTCATTAAAACGAGTTGTCAGGACCTCGAAGCGTTCATTTTAGAAGCGCAGCGCAGGGTCAAATGGCCCTTTGAGCGTCTGGCTTTGACTTTGCGATGGCCCGAGGAACCAGCTAGTCTAGCACAGTGTAATTTGTTGCGTACACCGAGATTGGCATTGAT
Organism: Lewinella sp.; assembly: GCA_026421165.1. Classification (GTDB taxonomy): domain Bacteria; phylum Bacteroidota; class Bacteroidia; order Chitinophagales; family Saprospiraceae; genus Neolewinella. Next base: position 3,811 of record JAPKCQ010000258.1, read on the forward strand.
CCTTAACACCACATTTACTTCCTATCTTTAGCAGTCCAAAACCTCACTACCCATGCGTTTACCAGTCCTACTTTTAAACCTCCTACTTTGCACCTGCGTCAGCGCCCAAATGACGGTAAAGCTACCCGCAGAATTAGCGGATAATCCAGTAGATGGCCGCCTTCTGCTAATGTTTTCCGCAGCAACAGAAGGCGAACCCCGCTTCCAAATAACCGACGGCCCGGCTACCGGACAGGTCTACGGGATCGACGTTGAAAACTGGAAGCCAGGGACCAGTATTACCATCGGAAACGACGCCACCGGCTACCCGCTCGCCACGCCTGCCGATCTGCCTTCGGGCACTTACCAAGTTCAGGCCCTGTTGCACAAATACGAAACCTTTAACCGTTCCGACGGACACACCGTAAAGCTGCCCATGGACCGCGGCGAAGGCCAGCAATGGAACCGCGCACCGGGAAATCTACTCAGCACTCCACGCAGTATTACGATCACTTCTGCGAAGCAAAAAATCGCTATTGACCTTGACCAAAGCATCGCTCTAATCGAGCCGGCAAAGGATACGGAATGGATCAAGCACATAAAAATTCGCTCCAAAATGCTGAGTGATTTCTGGGGACGGGACATGTACATCGGCGCCCACGTACTGCTGCCGAAGGGCTGGGCCGAGCACCCCGACGTGAAGTACCCACTGGCCATCATGCACGGCCACTTCCCACAAGACTTCGGCGGCTTCCGCACCAGTCCGCCCGATCCGGATCTGGAATGTGTGGACAGCAAACGCTTCGGCATCCCTTGCTACAACCGCGTTGAACAGCAGGAGGCCCACGATTTCTATAAAGCATGGTCCGGGCCCGATTTTCCCCGCGTGCTGGCCATCAAAATCCAACACGCTAATCCTTTTTATGACGACAGCTACGCCGTAAATTCCGAAAACCTCGGCCCCTACGGAGATGCCATCACCTACGAACTCATTCCTTACATCGAAGAGGAATTTCGCGGTATTGGTGAAGGCTGGTCCCGCTTCGTCTACGGCGGCAGCACCGGCGGCTGGGAAGCCCTCGCCGTGCAGGTCCTTTATCCAGACGACTACGGAACCTGCTACGCCGCCTGTCCCGACCCCATCGACTTCCGGGCCTACACCGTCGTAAACTTGTACGAAGACGAGAACGCTTACTTCCTGAAGAGCGGCTTAAAGCGCACGGAACGCCCTGGCCATCGCGATAGCCTCGGCCACGTATCCAGTACCCTCCGAGAAATGAACCAGCGCGAGCACGCCCTCGGCTCCAAAAGCCGCAGCGGCCAGCAGTGGGACATCTGGGAGGCCGTCTACTCACCCGTCGGCGCAGACGGGTATCCGCAGCGCATCTGGGACAAGGTGACTGGCAAAATAAACCCCACCGTAGCCGCCCACTGGAAGGAAAACTTCGACCTCACCTGGATCCTGAAGCGCGACTGGGCCACCCTCGGCCCCAAGCTCGTCGGTAAGCTCAACATCTACTGCGGAGACATGGACAATTACTACCTCAACAACGCCGTCTACCTCACCGAAGAATTCCTGGAGGGCACCACCACGCCCTACTACAACGGAGAAGTTGCCTACGGCGACCGCGCCGAACACTGTTGGAACGGGGACCCGACGGAACCCAACGCCATCACGCGGCTGCGGTACCATCGGATGTTTATTCCTAAGTGGGCGAAGTCGGTTGGCCTACTCGCTCCGCGGGGGGCTGACCTTACTAGTTGGAGGTATTAGTAAGTTAATCAGGCGCGGCCGCTGGTGCAGAGTAAGTTTTAAAGATAGATGGTTGGAGCTCTCATGAATGGAATAAACCCATTATGTTAACCCTCCTCATGTAATCTTTAGCCACTCAACGAGCTTGTGCATCGTGCAAGCGGCACGTTCCGGCTCGTCGGGGTCAAAACCGGGCAGCTTCTTGCTGTTTTCAACGGTTTTGGTTAGGAGTGGCTTCAGTCGTTGATAGAAGTTGTTCTCTTTTGGTTGTTTGTAGAATTTCTCGGTCTTTTCGTAACCACTGATGTACTTCTTCTTTAGCGAATTGATTAGATCGAAAAGTAAAGGTAGAGGGCCTCCCGGTCCGACCTTATGTACGACACTCATTAGCACCACTGTTACTTTAGCATCGGACCGGGAGGTCCTCCATCCCGCAAGCCACTTACTTTACGATTGCTCTCCCTGGTAGCCAAGCAAACCAGGTCTCTTAAAAGGACTTTCATATCTTAGCCGAGACTTTAGCCCAAGGCAGGGTTGGATAACGCGCCTCTTAAAAAACGAAACCATGAGAAAATCACTTCTACACACCACAACATACCTACTGCTTTTAGCCATCTGCCTCTCCTGTAACCCAGTGGCTGGACCGGAGGCAGACTACAATCCCGAAGCAAAACTAGAAGCCTTAAAGATCCTCCTCCCCGCACCGCCCCAGCCCGTAGCAAACTACGTCAACGGAGTGCGCGCTGGAAACCTGATATTTTTGGCCGGGAAAGGGCCTAAACGAGCTGATGGAACGGAAATTACCGGTAAGCTGGGGCAGGATGTTACCATCGAAGAAGGCTACGAAGGTGCCCGGCTGACGGCCATCAACCAACTTTCTGTTTTGAAAGAAATGCTGGGCGATTTGCGGAAGGTAAAACGGATCGTAAAAGTTCTTGGGATGGTAAACTCAGATCCGAACTTTATCGACCAGCCGAAGGTCATCAACGGCTTCTCAGACCTGATGGTCGAAGTCTTCGGTGAAAGAGGGCGGCACGCCAGAGCAGCAGTAGGCATGGCTTCCCTCCCGCGTGGGCAGGCGGTGGAAATTGAATTGGTGGTGGAAGTCTACGACTAA
>JAPKCQ010000259.1 GCA_026421165.1 Lewinella sp.
ACCAAAATTCATCAGCACCTTACCCACAAATTCAATATTGACAGACCACTAGGGCGGATGACGGATCGTGCGGCTTACCGCTTTGCCGACCAGTCTGCCCGTGCCTCCATCACTATTCTCTCCCGCGGCCGGGTGTGCAACGGCTGGGAAGAGATGGACGACTTTGTCAACAGTGTACTGCAACGGGTGATTCCCGAGGAACTTCGCGCAAAGGAATCCGTTCGCGCCTACCTACGTATCCGGTATTCAAATCAGTAAAAATGGACCAATGACACTTCGCTTCTACGGCAGAACCGAACGGCTCTCTACCAAAGGCAGTGGCTACGCTCAACTCAGCGAATTATTGGTGGATAAGTTGAAGGCACTGAATAAATCGGTTGATGATTGATGGCAAATCAAACTGAAAGCTAACCATCACGAAGAATAGCGGAGCCATTAAACCTCTCATTGCACCTGCGGCCGCGCCCCGTAACATCAAATAATAGCTTCCGCTGCTTCCTCTCATTCGGCTACGTTCGCTCGCCGTAAAGTGAGTAAGCAAAGCGCCATGAATTGAACCTACGGAAGGACTACTTGACTATTTAACGGTGTAACTCAAAAAAAGTGTACCTTTGCCCCCTCAAACAGGGCATCTCCCGGTTTACAAGGTCTGGTTCCGCTCTCGGATGAACCCTTTGTGGTAAGCCAACTCGCCCGCTAACTCATGGTTGCTGAACCACCTGCGTGACTTTAAGGAGGTCGTAGGCGAATATAAACGGCACCACAAAACAAGCACGAATTGGAAACCTTTCAGGACAGCACACTGCGCGACGATGTCAAACAAGCCGTAGCAGAACTCGGATTCACCACCCCCACCCCCGTACAGGCAGCAGCCATCCCGGCCATTATGGGTTCAGACCGCGACCTCGTCGCTCTGGCCCGCACAGGTACCGGTAAAACCGCCGGCTTCGGTCTACCCCTCGTCAATGACATTGATGTGGACATCAAGGGCGTACAGGCCCTCATCCTCTGCCCAACCCGGGAACTTTGCCTCCAGATCGCCAAAGATTTGGTCTCCTACAGCAAGTTCCGTAAGGGCGTGAAGGTCTGTGCCGTTTACGGTGGAGCACCCATCATGCATCAGGTTCGCGAAATTAAGGACGGTGCCCAGATTGTAGTCGGTACTCCCGGCCGTACGCTCGATATGATTAACCGCAAGAAATTGAAGGTAGATCAACTCAAGCGCGTCGTACTCGACGAAGCCGACGAGATGCTTAATATGGGTTTCCAAGAGGAACTCAACGGTATCCTTGGCGCCACGCCAGAAGATAAGCAGACCCTGCTGTTCTCCGCTACCATGCCCAAGGAGGCCAAGAAGATCAGCCGGGACTATATGACCGATCCTTTTGAGATCAGCGTTGGCCACTCCGACGCTGGCAACTCCAACATCGTTCACCAGTACTATAAGGTGCGCGCATCAGATCGTTTCTCGTTGCTGCGCCTCCTTATCGAGCTGGACCCCGACATGTACGCCGTAATCTTCTGCCGTACCCGCCGTGAAGTGAACGGTGTTGCCGAAGACCTCCGCTTCGCTGGCCACGCCGCCGATGCCCTCCACGGAGACATGAGCCAGGCCCAGCGCGATGACGTGATGAAACGCTTCCGCAAAGGACGCATCAAACTTCTCGTAGCCACTGACGTAGCTGCCCGTGGCCTCGACGTACAGGACCTCACCCACGTCATCAACTACAACCTGCCCGACGCTCCCGAAGTGTACGTCCACCGTTCCGGCCGTACCGGTCGTGCCGGCAAAGAAGGTATCGCACTAAGCATCGTTACCGGAAAGGAAGTCCGGAAAGTCCGCGACATCGAACGCTACTCTAAGATCAGCTTCGAAGTTAAAGAAGTTCCTAAGCAGGACGACGTCTATAAAATCCGAGCCCTCCGCTTCGCCGAAAAGGTGAAGGAAGCTAAGCTGGACGATAAAGTAGCTGCTTTCCTTCCCGAAGTCATCACAACCTTCGACGGCATGGAACGCGAAGAACTGATCCAGAAGATCCTTGGCTACGGCTTGGGTGACCTCAGCAAGCAGCTCAGCGGCCAAAAGCCGATCCGCGAAGCCGCAGAGGATGACCGTCCCGATAAGAAGAGCCGCGATATCGACTACACGACCATCACCATCGCAGCCGGCCGTAACAAAGGCTACAGTGTCCCCCAGGTCATCGGGATGATCAACCGCATGGTACCGGGTAAGAAGATCGCCTTCGGAAAGATCGACATCCAGAACAACATGACCTACGTTGGCGTCGATGCCAAGGAAGCCAGGAAGGTTGTTACCGCAATGGAAGGTTCCATGGATAAAGGTACCGAGCTGAATGTTCGTATGTTTGAAGGAGGTACTAAGGTTGACGGTCCGCGCGACTTTGCTCCCCGCAAGCGCAAGCCGTTCAAGCCAGGTGGTTTCAATAAGAAAAAGAAATGGTAAGGTTACCGCTCAGATACTGACTTGTCTTTGCGCAAGATGCGGTAGTATCCGTACGCAGACAAGTCAGTATATGAGCAACCCATGCGATGGCCTATAGCGTCCTTTTATGGTGAATAGTATTCTCTCCTACCGTAAAGGATGGTTTAATGAACAGTACGTGCGATCCTTGCGGTCGTACGTACTGTTTTATTTTATTGAAGGCCGTGTTCGAAGAAGTCGAACTCATTTAGGCCGTCACGTGCGGCAGACTAAATGCTAGACGCTTTGCGCTAAATGTTTGGCAAAGTTGTTGTTTCACCGTTCTTTGAAAAGTATTTACTTAATTTTTGCAAGGAATCTCTGTAACTCCGCTACATTCTTAACTCCCGCCTCCAACTCAAATCCACTATTTAAGTCTACCCCCTGCAACTGAACATGCTTAAGCGCCGAAACCCGTTCAGCGTCTTCAGGCCCGATACCCCCTGATAGCAAGAAAGGGATCAATCCTTCGTATTCATCAATCTTCGTCCAGTCCCACTTAGCGCCAGTTCCACCTTTCTCGGAATGCCCGCCGGTATCAAAAATGAAGAGGGGACAGCTGTCCGCATAAGCGTAGGTGTCCTTGAAATCGAAATCAGGCGTGATGGAAAACGCTTTGATTAGATGAGCTTTACGCAGGGTGCTGACGGACCAGAGTAACTTCAGTTCCCGACAATAACCCGGGCTTTCGTCGCCGTGCAGCTGAACGTAATCTAGTTTGTAATCGTGTACGGCATTCAGGATGTAATCGAGTTCTGCGTTGACGAAAATGCCCACTTTTTTAGTTTTTCCGAACAGCCCTTCGTTACCAGTTACCCACTCCGCCAGCTTGGTTTTACCCACGAAGCGCTTCGATTTTTTGTAAAAAATAAAACCGACGTAATCAAGGCCTAGGGCCAGGACTTCTTCGATGTTATCGGGTGCGCAGAGGCCGCAGACTTTTACTTTCATAGTGGGGTACTTTGGTTTTTAGGTGGCAATAACAACGAAGGCCAAACCGGAATAGTTGATCTCTCCTAAGTTAGTGGAAGAGATCACACTACGTATTTGACGCCGGTTGGCGTACAGCAAAGCCGGTCACGCAATCGCATTGTTGTAGAGGCCTTCAATCTCCCTAACCCGCGCGATAAATTCAGCACAGGCTTTTCCCGGGTCTTCCTGGCGCATGAAGAAGGTTCCGATTAGGAAACCATCGAACCCTTCGTGCCGTAACTTCACGATCGTCTCCGGGTCTTCGATAGCGCTTTCACTAATTTTTAGGAGGCTGGGTGGCAGCATTTCTGCTAGTCGGAGGCTATTTTCGATGTTAACCGTAAAGTCTTTGAGGTTGCGGTTGTTGATGCCGACGATGTTAACCTCGGGGCTGATTTTAGCGACTTCCTCCTCGTTATGAACTTCGCACAATACCTCCAGTCCGAGCTCATTGGCTTCTGCGGCGAGGTCGTCAAGGTGACCTGCGGTGAGGGAAGCGGCGATCAGTAGCACGGCGTCGGCACCCATAGCCCGGGCTTCGTGCAGTTGATAAGCGTCGAGGATAAAGTCTTTGCGAATCACTGGAAGCTTAACCGTCTTGCGCACAATATCAATGTCGTTGGAGCGGGCGCCGAAGAAGTGCACGTCGGTCAGGCACGAAATACCAGCGGCTCCGGCGTCTTGATAGCCTTTGCTTACCAGCGCAGGGTCGGCATCAATGTTGATGTCGTCCTGACTCGGTGATTTACGTTTGAATTCCGTAATTATTCCGTAGTTTTTACTGTCGCGGATGGATTCTACGAGGCTGCGGCGCTCAAAGCGGTAGCCGTAGCTGTCGATCAATCGCTCGACGGGCGTTTGCTCCTTGCGACGGGCTATTTCTAGTAGTTTGTGGTCGTTGATACGGTCCAGTATAGTCATCAGAGAATAAGTGAATTTGGGAGGAAGAGAATTAGGGCGCGGTCGCTGGTGCAAAGAAACGGATAAAGGAGCAAGGAGCGGTAGCCTAGTTGCGGAGGGAAGCTTTGTGTGAGGGGTGTAGCCAGTCGCGATAGCGATGTAGTGTAGTGTAGCCCTCGGGTTAGGTAGCTGCTAAGCCACCAGTCGCCGCAAAACCTCCCGCGCCTTACCAGCCGCCAAACTCTCCGCCGCCTCAGCGACACAATCTGTAAGGCTAACTTCCGGCTTAATCGTATGAATAGCCAGCCCCGCATTAGCACAAACAACACTCCGCTGGGCCGGAGTTGATCTGCCCTCCAGTACCGCTAGGAATATCGCTTTGCCCTCTTCAGCCGTATCGCCGCCGTGGAGGGACTCCTGGGTAAGGTGATCAAAACCAAAATCTTTGGGATGCAGTAATTGCTGCCGTTTCCGACTCCTTACCGAAGCCGCTCCGGTAAGGCTGATCTCATCGTAGCCGTCGAGAGCGTGTACGATGTTATACTCACGGTAGTGTTCGTCCTGCAAAATGTAATCGTAAATTCTCAGGACCTCCCGGTTATAAGTTCCGAAAAGCTGGTAACGTGGCTTGGCCGGGTTCAACAACGGACCGAGGAGGTTGAAAAAACTACGGACTTTCAGTGATTTCCTAACCGGCGCAACGTTCTTCATCGCGGGGTGAAAAAGAGGGGCGTGAAAGAAGCAGATTCCCGCTTGGTCGAGCGTTTTCAGTAGGGTATCCTCGTCGTCCGTAAACTTATAACCGAGGGCCAGTAGTACGTCGCTGCTGCCGACGCTAGAACTCACCCCGTAGCTGCCGTGCTTGGTCACTTTATAACCAGCTCCGGCCACTACCATGCTCGACAACGTACTGATGTTGAAGGTATTCTTACCGTCTCCACCCGTACCGACGATGTCGATCGTCTCCAGGCCGCGTAAGTCAATCGGTTTGGCCAATTCTAGCATCGCATCCCTAAAGCCTTGAATTTCGGAGAGGACCGCGGGGCGCATGTTGATGGCGGAAACGACTGCGGCGATCTCCATATCCCCTGCGTCTCCATTACCGATACGCGAGAGCGTCTCGTAGGCGGCTTGGCGGCTTAGGGGCTCGCGGGCGTATAGTTGGTTTAGCTGTGTCTTCATTATATCTACTTTCTAAAAAGATACGCTTACAATTACCGGTAGGGGGAGATCTCTTGCGGTCGCCTCTACCGGTAACAAAAATGATGTATGCGGTCGCTCAGCGAATGCAACTCCGGCATTAAGGTGCTGTAGGGGGACCCGTATAGCCCAATCTATTTTTCACATTGGTGCTTAGGAACGTCAATTCAATAACTGTCGCTTTTCGGCCGTCTTATTTTGCCCCCACGTTTTTAAAAGATCATTTCCGTAGCAAAGGATTTTTTGAGAACGTAGGAACAAAAATGCCAGGCCGCAAATCGGACAGTTATTAAATCGACGTTCCTTAGATTAGTTGTGGCTCAACGTTCTGTATTCCTTGAAAAACGTTGTTTGCACCTGCGTCAGCGCCCTAATTAAAACTTAGCAGAAACCCCCACCAAAAGATTAATTCCAATAGTAGGGTACTGAACAAAGCGTTCCCGGTTATTACCCAGCAGGTTATTCACCTGTAGCCATGCGCTGAAGTTCTCATTGATGTCGTACTCACCGTTCAGGTTGAGATCGATGAGTGGAGAGAGTGTCTGTGCTACGCCGTCAGCATCCTGGTAGGGCAGGCCGTTTTCCAGAAAGAGGTTGGCGCCGATGGTAACGTTTTGCTTCTCGAGCATGTAATCCACGCCGGTATTCAGGCTGAAGCTGGGTAGGTGCCACGCTTTCTCCTGGGTTTCGAGGTTGTAGAATCGCTGGGCGATGGAGGCATTTACCTTCATGTTCTTGATTGGCTCCATGGTTCCGGACGCCTGCAGGGTGAAGATGCTGCCGTCGTCGTAAGTGACCATGAACTGAGGAATGGCCAGGCGGCGGTCGAGCTGGAAAGTAGCCAGGTTGTCCAGGTCTTTGTAGCTGGCTTCGGCACGGTAGGAAACCCCGGAGAAGGTGCCTTCAATACCACCGTAGAAACGTAAATACTCCGAGGTGCGGACGTGCAGGCGCGGGCGTACCCAGGGGTTGTATTCGCTCAGCGTTCGTAGTGTATTTTTTTGCAAACTACCCTCTGCGCCAACGAATGCGGAAAGGAGTCCGTCGATAATCGGGGCGTTGAGGCTC
>JAPKCQ010000035.1 GCA_026421165.1 Lewinella sp.
CGAACGCCTCAGCGCAGATGCTGGTAACAACCAATCCAATTACGAGTACCGCGATTTCCGGGATGACCGGGTCTATACCTTTTTCAACCTCAACCGGGGGGAAAGTAAGACTTTCTCGCTGCGGATGACGGCTACTTATCCCGGCCGTTATTACCTGCCTTCGCAGGTCAGCGAGGCTATGTATGCTAATGATATTAAGGCTGGGGTTAAGGGTAGGTGGGTGGAAGTATCCAAGTAGTTTTTCCTCCTGCCTACGCTAACGCTTGGGCAGGAGGAAAAACTACTTGGGTACTCCCAAGTTCGGGGTTTTGGCGCAGTCCCTATCCCCGTCGAGGTCTTCCAGGCCGAGTTCACGCGTTGTGGAACAACAAAACATCATGTCTTTAGTCGCTCGGCGATCAAGGAAACCGGGCTAGAAGGCCTCAACCGGGACAATGCTTTGCGCCTAGTTCAAGTTCGTCTTAGAAGGCTTTGATCTAGCTTTAAACCGTTGTTTGCACCTGCGTCAGCGCCCTAATCCTGCTCCCCTAATGCTTTAGCTGCTAACACCGTAAACGTAAGCAGCAAGCCAGGAAACACCGCCAGCCACCAGGCATCCGGCCTGCTACGCGAAGCCCGCAGTAAACTACCCCACGTAACCTCATCGGTAGGGACACCGATGCCGAGGAATGACAAAAAAGCCTCCAGTAAAATGGCACCGCCCAGTCCGAAACAACTCACGATCAGTAAAGGTCCGAGGGCATTGGGTAAGGCGTGGTAAAAAAGAATACGCCACTGCCCAAGCCCACTCACCCGCGCCGCCTCGATGTACGGCAAATTACGGATGCGTAACAATTCTGCCCGTAAATGTCGCGCGATGTGCGGCCAGCGTAGTACTCCGATTACGATGACGATAACCCATAAGGACGGTTGGTTGATCGCCGCCAGCAGGGCGATCAGTAGCACCAGCCCGGGAATATTGACGAAGAGCTCTACCATCTGCAAAAAGATGGAGTCTGCCGGGAAATTGGTCGGTTTGCGAAAGAACGGAATTAGGCGAAGCAGCAAACTCAGCAGCCACCCGCCAAGTAGAAAGCCGAGGATGAGTAGTAGGACCGTTAGCCCCAGGTTCTCTACCCGGAAAAACGGGAGCAAACTGACCGAGGCGTACAACAGGCCCAGGATGCCACCGATTGACCGGCCCCACCACCGCGCCCGCGTACCTCGTAAACCGTCGTTACCGAAGAAACCCGCCACGCCGCCCAGCGGAATTCCGATGAGCAAAGAAATCAGCAGCGAGCCAACACCTACAAAAATAGCCACCCGCGAACCGGCAACGAGCCCGGCGAGCACATCACGCCCGAGCTTATCGGTACCAAGATAGTGCCGCGCCCGGGGTCCGGTTTCCTGGGCATCGAAAGGCGATTTGAAGTTAGCGTTTTTTAAGTCAGTGGCGCCAGCGGCGTAAGGAACGAGAGGCCACAGCGCCCAGTCGGTTTCCGTTTTTTTCCAGTTGCGTACAATGGGCTGGTATGGCCTCGCGAGGCCAAGCGCTGTACCATATTCGTGTAGTACAGGAAAGCGGGTCTCTCCGTCGACCTTCGCGATGAGCGGCCGGTCGTTCGCCAGGAAGTCCGCAAACGTCGCCACCAATAGTAGGCCTAGTAGCCAGGCGATCGAGGCCCGTCGTAACCATCCTTTCTTTCTCATGACGCGGATGGTTTAGTACCGTTGAGCCGGACGCGCGGATCGGCAAAAGCGTAGGCAAGATCGGCCAGTAGGAGACCGGCTGCGGTGAGTAATCCGTTGAGTAAAACGACGATGATCACGACGGGCCAGTCGCGGGTAAGCGCTGCATCGTAAAGCAGTTGTCCCATTCCCGGCAGGTTGAAAATTCGCTCGATGAGTACGCTGCCGGCCAGTAAAGCGGGGAGGATGCTGGCGAGTAGGGTAATGATGGGAAAGGAGGCGTTGCGCAGCACGTGTTTCCAGAGAATAGCGGAACGGGAGAGTCCTTTCAGCCGTGCGGTCTTGATGTAAGCCTTGTTTAATTCGTGGATGGAGGAGCGGCGGAGATGGCGGCTTACGTACGCCCAGCACGGGTAAGCCATACACAAAACCGGAAGGAAAAGGTGGGCTGCCCGGATGCGGACGACCTCCCAGATGGATGCGCCTTCCGGTAGCTTACCGAAGCCCATGCTCGGAAAATAGTCCATCCCGAAAGCCGGGGTGGTGAAGAAGTTGGTCAGCAGTGTCGCTACCCAAAATGAAGGGATGCCGAATAAGATGAACAGCCCAACGGTAGTGATTCGATCAAAGCTGCTATCCCGGTATCCGGCCATATACAGCCCGGTTGGAATGGAGATGAGGTAGATGAGCAGGATGGCCAGTCCGTTAAGCAGCGCCGTCCACTTTAACGCCCGACCGATCTTTGCGGTAACCGGGCGCCGGTCGTTGAGTGATACCCCGAGGTCTCCGCGTAACAAACGGCTGATCCAAGCGTGGTACTGGTTGTTAGTGCCGTGCCAATGCAGGGCGGGGAGGAGAAGGTTGGCTCGTTGCTCTGTGTTCTCCAATGCCTGAAAAGCGGTTTGTAATGGCGCTGTTGTAGGGTCATCTTTCAGGTCGAAAATGGTGGCTTTCGTCCGGTCAAAATCCTCTTGTAATAACAGTCTTCGCAGGATGGTAGAGGTTTCTATCCGATCTTCCGAACGCACTGTCCAGGCAAGTTCTTTCAGGATACGGTAATAGTTTTCCACTGCCGGCCAGTTGCCCGTTCGGAGGGTGAATGTGCGTAGGACAGCCCGCTCCTTCGGCCGTGCAATGCGGTAAAGCGTATCCGGAAGAGCAGCGTTTTGTAGGGTGAAGTAAAAGGCGGGCCGGTCGTAGCCTAGGCTCGCGGCGGCGGCGCGGTAGCTGCGGTCGTAGGCGTTGGGGTCATCAGAGGAGAGCCGCGCTTCATCGTCGGGTAGCAAGCGGCGAACGGGGTCATCGGGTGTGAGCTGCAGCAGTGCAAAGCAAACCAGGCTGAGCAGGAAGAGGCTCAGGGGCAGGAGGCTTAGGCGTTGGAGGATGTAGCGCAGCAAAGGGGAGTCTTTTAAACTTTCAGATTAGTAGTGTGAATCCAGAGCTAAAAGACTAAACGCGGAGGCTCGGAGGTCAATCTAAGGACTTCGGAGGGGCTGGCGTAGCCAGGGCCTCCGAGCGTCCGTTCTCTGGTCGTTCTCAACATTTCCAAGCGTCTGATCTCCTAGGGTTAGCTTTTGATTCACGTTAGTAGACTATCGGAAAGGTACGGCTTCTGGCTATTCCTTTACCTCGATGGGTATAGACTTGGTATAGTATTCAGTTTGGAGGCTGGATTCCATGGTGGAGGTGCTGTCTTTTTGTAGCTGCTGTTTGATGAGGTAGGCCTGGTATTTTCCGGGCTTTACGTCCTTCATCGTTTCTTTGGGGAGGGTGAGGATTCCGGTGGAAGTCGGTCCCTGGAGAAGGATGCGTTTGGGGGTGGAACGGTCTTTAGGTTCGAGGAAGAGGACAAGGTTCTCGTTGTCCGTCAAACCATTTTTCATCGTGGCGATCTTGACTGATTGGCTTTTGCTCAGCACGGCGGGGATTGAATCGGCGAAGGGTGGGCTGAAGCGGACCACCAGCCCCGACTGGCCGGGGATGCTAAGGTCGATGACCGCTGGGAATTCGGTTTGCTGGCGGCCGCGGTAATGGCCAACCCCCATGCTTGCGATGGGGTTCAGAGTAGTTCCGAGAACGGCTGGTGCGGTGGCGGTTACCGGGGATATGGTCAGACTAGTCTCCAGTATTTGCGGACTTTCTTCGTAGCGGATGTTGCCCACTACTGCGGTTGGTCCCGTGCTTTCTTTTTGGGCGGGGCCGCAGGTGCAGAGGAAGGTGGAAAGGCAGAGAAGGAGGGTGAGGCGTAGGAGTTTGGTCATTTATGCTTTTTGGTATGGTGAAAGTTAAGGCTACGCGGTTTCACTTCGTGGCTGCTGCGTGGTTATGCCTTAATTTTTTTCAACCGGCCGTTAGCCCGGTTGAAAAGGTGCAGCGGAGGAGACTACGGAATAGCAGCGGAGTGAAAGCCGCTAGTTTGCTCTGGTAATTATGTCCCTATCCGATCGACCAGTCAACTGCTTCTTTTCCGTGCTCCATCAAATACTCATTGGCCAGCTTGAAGTGATCGTTTCCGAAAAAGCCCTTATGTGCACTGAAAGGAGAGGGGTGGGGACTCTCTAGCACGAGGTGCTTGCTCTTGTCAATCAAGACTGCTTTTTTACAGGCGAACGCTCCCCAGAGCATAAACACCACGTTCTCCCGCCGATCGCTGACGGCCTTGATGCTGGCGTCGGTGAAGAACTGCCAACCGGAGCGCTGGTGGCTGCCGGGTTGTTTGTGCTCCACGGTTAGCATGGCGTTGATGAGGAAGACACCCTGTTCCGCCCACGTCGTGAGGTCGCCGTGGTCGGGGATTGGGAGGTCAAGGCTGGTGTTGAGCTCCTGGTTGATATTGCGCAGGCTGGGCGGAATGCGCGTCCCCTTAGGTACGCTAAAACTGAGTCCCATAGCCTGACCTGGATTGTGGTAAGGGTCTTGCCCCAGAATTACCACCTTCACCTTATCGATGGGGGTAGTGTTGTAAGCGTTGAAGATGAGTGAACCGGGAGGGTAAATGGCCTTACCAGCGGCCTTTTCGGTTTTCAGGAAGTTGGTCAGTATTTTGAAGTAAGGCTTGGTGAATTCTTCGTTCAGGGCTTCCTTCCAGGAGGGTTCTATTGTTACGTTGGCCATTTTTGTGGGGTTTGTTTAGTTAAGGTACTTTGGGGCTTAATTGTTCTTGGAAGGCGCCGCCAAGCTACAACACTGGCGAGTTTAAAACCTGGGACTACGCTGCGCTGCGTCCTGGGTCGCCATGGTTGAATTCCTGAAGGATTAGGAGTATGTTTCTCCCGCGTTTCTAAAAGCGTAGCGTCTAAAGTATAAAAGCCGAAGGCATCTAAATCCCATTAGCCTCAATTTCCAAAATAGCCGCAACGTGCGCCTCAGCAATAGTCTGACGGAACTCAGCGGTGAGCATGCTTTCCAGGTCAAAGCGGTTGTTATAAAAACCGTTTTCAGTGAGAATGGCGGGCATCCGGGTTGCGCGGAGGACGTAGAACTGTCCGGTAACCTTAGAGCGGAGGTGACGGTTCACCATGCCCGTACGCTCGATGAGGTGGCGCTGAAAAACGGCGGCCATATTGCGGCCGTTGGTGGAGCCGTGGTAGTACCAGGTTTCGATACCCCGTACGGTATCGTCCGCAAAATCTTGAAGGGTAGGGGCGGGGCCGGCGTTGCCGTGGATACTGAGGAAGAGCTTGGGTAATGATGAACTCAGGCGGTTGGCCCTGTCGACCCGTTCGGTAAGGAAGTTACCTACCTGTACTTCGGGGATGACGTTATAATAGGCGACGCCTACGCGGTCCAACGCCGTGAAGATTCGGGCACTGATGTCGCGGTTGAATTCATATTCCAGTAGCTGGCGGCCGTCGGGCAATACGGGGCTGCGTTTACCCTGGGTGAAGGCACCGTGGCCATTATCGATGCACCACATATAGCTGGCGCGGTATTCGGGCGCCGGCGGGTTGGGGCGGCCGGGGCCAATAGGTTCGTTGGGCCGTTCAACATTATCCGGTGGCGGTGGGGCGGGAACGGGGTCGAACTCCGGGCCGTTGGTGTCACGCGGCGGTTCAGCTTCGTGACTGACGACGACGGGGTCGTCCGAATCGCTAACCTCTCCAGCGTCCTGCGGTTCGTTAGGGTCGGCCCTGGGGGCTGCCGGCCCGGCCGGCGGAAGGGCTGGCGGTAACGGCCTGGGTGTGCGCGGTCGTTCGGGCGCGTCGCCGAAGAGGACGGCTAAGATGTCGGTTAAAGCTTGGAGGAACTCCTTCATGGCGGGGCGTAAGGTAGAGAATTTAGATGATTTTATTTGGTTGGCCCGGAACCGTATTAGGGCAATCGCAAGAAAGGAACCGGATGCTCAAAGGATCATTTTTTCTAAGCGCAGCGCGGAAAAAATGAATGCTTTGAGGTCCTGACAACCTATTTCAGGACCCCGAAGCGTCTTCAACCACGAAGCCGAAGGCGCAGTAGTTGAGGTCCTTTGAGCGTCCGGTGACCTGGCGATTGCCCTGGGAACTGTGTTTGTAATAACTTGAATTGGGTGCTTCTGGCGTGATTCTTCAAAGGTAAATCGCGCCAAAGACGCTCAATCTAATCAAAAGTGCAATTTGTTGCACACATCCCGCAATCTGGTTGCCGCCCAAAAGCGTTAAGTCTCCCGAAAACACCGCCCCTATGCGCTACACAATTTCCGACATTCACGGTTGCCTTAAAACCTTTCGAGCCCTGCTGGATGAACTCAAGTTGGACCGCAACGACGAACTCTTTCTTTTGGGGGATTACATCGACCGGGGCCCAGACAGCCAGGGCGTGATCGACCTGATCTGGAAACTTACTGAAGATGGCTACAACGTGAAGTGCCTGCGGGGTAACCACGAAGAGATGCTGCTCGAGGCCGCCCGGGGAGAGCATGATTTCTATCAGTGGAAGCCAGCCAGCCGTGACCATGATAAGGTAACCGCCTGGATGACTACCCTGCCATTTTACTTCGAAACTCCCGGTTATATACTGGTACATGCCGGGCTGAATTTCCATCATCATTACCCGCTTAAGGACACCAGAGAGATGCTCTACGTCCGCTACTTCTCCGATACAATAGATTACCAGTGGCTGGGAGATCGCATCATCGTTCACGGCCATACGCCCGCCCGGATGCTGGAAGTGAAAAAGGACATCCAGGATATGAACACCAACCAGTACGCCTGCATAGATTCTGGCTGCTCCCAGGTAGTGGAAGGGATGGGTTATCTTACGGCACTCAACCTCGATACGGGAGCGGCAACGTTCATGCGCAGCAGGGATTAAGCTGTGGGGAATAAAACTAAAGCCCGTCCCTTATTGTATCTTAGACCAACGTAACCGTCAGTAATTATCATGGAACAAGTGAAGCCCACCGCATTAAACGAGCAGGAAGCCGAGAAACTGGAGCGCATCGCCTTCATCCTAAAGACGGTGGCCCACCCTCTGCGGCTCGGGATCGTTCACCTGCTGGAACAACACCCCCGCCTCAACGTCACGGATATCTGCGAAGCGCTTGGCTACGAGCAATCTCTCGTAAGTCATCACCTTCAGAACATGAAACTTAAGGGCATCCTCTCCGTAAAGCGGGACGGACGCTCGATGATGTACTCCCTTAAAGAACGTGATGTAAGTCTGATTATAGAATGCCTTGAGAACTGCCAGTGTAATATGTGACCGGCTGTTAGTTCTCGGTTGTCGGTTTGACGTGATAACCGACCACTGATAACCGACAACTGATAACCGACAACCGCATCGAATGGCCCTCTGGCAATACCTTTTACTTTTCGGATCTGTCCTACTTGGTGGTGGCATTGCTCAGGCTCTGCGCGGCGCTGAAGACGAGGCCCGTTGGCGCGGCTACCTTCCGTTGCTCCTTTCTTTCAGCGGAGCATATCTGCTGGGCATCGCTGCTATGGAACTGATGCCGGCTGTCTTCGCTGATGCGAATTTGCACTCAGGCGTTTGGCTGCTTGGAGGTTTTTTCGTGCAGTTGCTGCTCGAAGGCTTGAGCCAGGGCGTTGAGCACGGCCACATTCACGCCCATAAACGAGAGTCTTACCGTTACGCTATTACGGTTATGGTTGGTCTGGGCATTCACGCGTTGCTGGAAGGACTGCCCCTTGGAACTGCCGGCGACATCGTCTCCGAACTTATTGGCCATTCTTCACATTCACACGGCCACTACGATGGTGATCATCTGCTCTGGGGCATTGTACTGCACAAACTACCAGCTGCCTTTGCGCTGGGATTACTGCTGCGCTATTCAGGCTATTCCCAGACGTTCACCTGGCTTTGCTTACTCTGCTTTGCTGCCCTGTCTCCTCTCGGAGCTATGCTTGGTGAGGTGGTGAGTATTGATCCGATCTGGCGTAATAGGGTGATGGCTTTAGTGGTGGGTAGTTTCCTGCATATCTCGACGACGATCCTCTTTGAAGCAGATGGTGGGCGGGAGCACGGGATCTCGGCCAAGAAATTTGGGGTGGTGATTCTGGGGATGGTGGTTGCTTATCTTACGGCGCATTAAGTCTGCCATGCGGACTCAGACTGAGGGGTTACTGACGCACTTATCGGTTCGGTTCTCCAACCCTTTTTTACGCTAGGCAACCCTTTGGGTCCGGATGTGAAGTTTACCATTTCGAGGGGTTACACTGGATGGCCATCGCCACCTCACACCACCTCTCGTTACACAAAGTATCTCTTCGGAACGGGGCTTGGGTTGGTGGACCCTGCCTTTTAACTTTCTTTGTACCCGCGGCCGCGCCCAAAAACTTTTGTAGGGTTTAGAAGCATTGTCTTTAGTACGTACCTTCGCCCGACTTTGAAGTCAAATAGTACCAGCGCTTGACTATTTGACTACGTGACTACTTTACTACTTGACTTATGAAGACCCTCATCACCTCCGCACTTCCCTACGCCAACGGGCCTCTTCACCTCGGCCACCTAGCCGGCGCGTACCTGCCCGCCGATATTTTTGCCCGTTACCAGCGGCTGATGGGTAAGGAGTTATTGTGGGTTTGCGGATCAGACGAGCACGGCGCGGCCATCACCCTGCGCGCCAAAAAGGAAGGCATTGACCCGCGCGAGATTATCGATAAGTACCATGCGCTGAACAAGCGTAGCTTCGAAGAACTTGGCATCAGCTTTGATTATTACCACCGTACCAGCGAGCTACTACACCACGAAACCAGCCAGGCGTTTTTCTTGAAACTACTGGAGCAGGGCGATCAGTTCGAGGTGAAAACTACTGAGCAATACTACGACGCTGAGGCCGAGCAGTTTTTGGCCGATCGTTACATCAAAGGTACCTGCCCCAATTGTGGTTCCGATCAGGCATTTGGTGATCAATGTGAGAACTGTGGTAAAGATTTGAGCCCAACAGAACTGATCAATCCGGTCTCTACCATCAGCGGTGCAAAGCCGGAATTGCGGGAGACGAAGCATTGGTTTTTTCGACTCGACCGCCACGAAGAATGGCTGAAAGAGTGGATCAAAACCGGCAAGGTGGATGGCGTGCAACGGCATGATCCGAAAGACTGGAAGAAGCACGTGACCGGCCAGTGCATGAGCTGGCTCGACGGTGGCCTGCACGCACGCTCCATCACCCGCGACCTCGACTGGGGCATCCCCGTGCCGGTAGAAGGCGCCGATGGAAAGGTGTTTTACGTCTGGTTCGACGCGCCGATTGGCTATATTTCGGCGACAAAACAGTGGGCGCTGGAGAACGGCACCGACTGGGAAGAATGGTGGAAAGGCGACGACAGTCGGCTGGTCCACTTCATCGGAAAAGACAACATCGTGTTCCATTGTATCGTCTTCCCGGCTATGCTGAAGGCCCACGGCGATTATAATTTACCAGAGAACGTGCCGGCCAATCAGTTTTTGAATTTCGAAGGTGATAAGTTTTCTAAGTCGCGCGGCTGGGGCATCGAGCTACACGAGTACCTGGAGACCTTTAAGGACTTCGAAAATGGCAAAGACGCCATCCGCTGGGCGCTCATCCGCAACATGCCGGAGAATCAGGATGCCGACTTTACCTGGGACGGATTTACCGAATATTACGACAAAGACCTGGCCGATAAGCTGGGTAATTTCTTCAACCGCGTGACGGTGCTTACCCACAAATACTTCGAAGGGGCGGTGCCTCAAGTAAGTGATTCTGAGGCGCTGACGCAGGTGCAGGGAAAGGTCGCAGAGGCTGTTCACACCATCGGAGCACACATCGATGCCTACCGGTTTAAGGACGCAGCCGTCGCTTTCGTAGAGTTGGCCTCCTTCGGCAATACCTACCTGCAAGACGCCGCTCCGTGGAGCCTCTATAAAGCCGATCCCAATGATCCGGTAATCGCAGAGACGATGTTCGTCTCCATCCAGATCGCTGCTGCGCTGGCCATTACGGCGACGCCTTTTATTCCCTTTGCGGCGGAGAGACTTCGGTCTGCATTGAACCAATCTCCGGCTACGAACGGAGACTGGGCCCTGTCGCTGGCGAGTATTTCAGATGGTCAACCACTGTTAGCCGCTGGCCACGTACTAGGTCAAGCAGGCGTTCTCTTTCCCAAAATTGAGGATAGGAAGGACGATAGCCGCAAGCAAATCATTGAAGGCGAACGGGCTAAGATGGTGGCTGCTTTGGCGGCTAAGGCAGCGGTAACGTCCGCCACTGCTTCCTCCTCTCCCGGAGATGGACCGGAGGAGAGAGAAGCCTTCAAAGCCGAATGCACCTTCGAAGATTTCTTAAAACTAGACCTACGCACTGCCACTATACTAACGGCCGAGCTGGTTAAAAAATCCAATAAACTTCTCCACCTGACGATTGATCTGGGCGTGGAGCAGCGCTCCGTAGTGTCCGGTATTGCGAAGCACTTTGCTCCGGAGGACATCATCGGCAAGCATGTCTGTTGTGTTGTCAATCTCGCACCGCGTAAGATGGCCGGGGTACTGTCTGAGGCGATGATCCTTATGGCTGAGGATGGGGAGGGGAAGCTAGCTTTTGTTAGTCCGCCTGCTGGTTTGGGTAATGGCTGGACGGTACGGTAAAATGGGCGTAGGGCTCTGCCCCGAGTAATTCGGAGCGGTAGCGACGAGCATTTGGGGGCTTACGGTTGTACCGGGAGTGGGCTTGCTCCTTCCCGGAGGTAAGCCGCGCAAAAAAAAACCGACGCCCTAATAAGGGGACGTCGGCAAACATATAATAGGGAAACGTTCATGGGATCAGAACTTGCCTGATGGCAAAAGGGTTTTAGTCGCCTTTCTGGAGGTACATCGCTTGCGGTGGCAAAGTCTTACCTTCGAACTAGAAAAAAAAGAAATAGAGGTTAATGTGCTGCGGCGCATCACAGTATAGAAGTGCGTTTCGTTTTGCCTTATAAGATTGAATATGTTGGTGATGCGGAGCCGTACGAGCGAAGCGAGCTGATACCACCATATTATACTAATTACCATGCTAAAAATGGCTCAACACTCCGACCATAAATACCTGACCGCCCTGCGGGAAAACAACTCCCGCTTACTGGACGAGTTGTACCGCGATTGCGCGCCGGGCATTATCCGGTGGGTAACGGACAATAACGGTACCTCGGCCGATGCTGCCGACCTTTTTCAGGAAGCGCTCATCAGTCTTCACCGCAGCGCCCACAAACAGGGTTACGAACTTACTTGCCCCATTAATGCGCTCATCTTTACCATTTGCCGTAATCAGTGGGTCAATCAGTTACGCCGCAAAAAAAAAGAAGCGGAGGTAAGAATCGTCGAAGCCGAACGATATGCCCCTGAAACCGCCACCGAATCGGCCTACGAACGCTGGGAGGAGGAACAGTTGGAAAAGGAGCGCCTGGACGCGAGCCTGGCCCAGCTCTCTCCCACCTGCCAGGATTTGCTCCGCTTGCTGGGGCGGGGCGTTTCTAGTGTCGAAGCTGCTGAAAAGCTAGGTATGACGAACGCCAATACGGTGTACCGCCGTAAGAATGCCTGCCTGAAGCGTTGGCGGGAATTATTTGACGGCATGAACGGATTGAAATGAAAGAACAGGACTATCTTAACATCGAGGCGTATTTACAGGGAGAACTAACTCCGGCAGAAGCTGTAGCTCTTGAGGCCCGTACCGCAGTGGAACCTGCTTTAGGTGCTGCCCTAGCGGAGCGGCGTTTGCTTAACAATCACCTTCGTGCTGATGCCGTGGAGCCAGCCCTGAAGGAGGTGTTGTCGCAACTTACCGCAAAGTACTTCGGGGAAAAACTTGCTCCTATTATACCTACTTCGACTTCAGTAACACCCCTAACGACTGAAATCGAGACCGCTTCGGGCAGCAACGTAGCTAGTCGAGAACCAAGAATTAAGAACCGAGACATGCCTCCAGCGTCTTCCCTTTCTCGAGGAGGGGGCTCGGGAGATGGGGTAAGAAAACACCAAGCGAAGGTAAAGCAACTCCGTCCACGCAAAAACACAATCCGCTGGTTGGCTGGTCTCGCTGCCGCAGCAGCAGTAGCCTTGTTATTCACCTTCGGTGGCCGGGTTATCTTCGACGATCAGGGTTCTGTCTACGAACAATTCGCTCAGCACCAAAGCCTTTCTCTGACCGAGCGCGGCGACGGCGATAACGGCATCACCACCGCCGAGGCCGCCTTCAATGATGGTCGCTACGAAGATGCGATCGCCTCGCTCCAGCAATACGTCCAACTCAACCAAGACGACGCTCGTGCCCGCCTCGCCCTAGGCATCTCTCATCTGGAAACTGGAGACAACGCCAAAGCCGTTCGGATATTTAAGGAAGTCGCCGAAAACGGAGGCTCTTTAGCACCCTACGGAAACTGGTACCTGGCCCTGGCCGCCGTGTACCGTGATGAGAGTTCCACAGCTTTGCGTTACCTTGACCTTATTCCCGCTGGAGATCCGTTCCTGAAAGAGCGAATTGTGGAACTGCGGGAAGTGCTAGTGGACTAGTCCAGGAGTGATGCCTAGTGTAATGCGGAGTGGTAACCCCGCGTGATTTGCTAGCCGGTGTTAACTCGGCTGGGTTGGTCGGATGAATCATTACAAGATTAATTTCCAACACCAAAGGGTAAGGATCTTCCAAAATCCCCGATATACACCGACAATACCACGCACTGAGCTCTCTGGAATACTGTAAACGTTCAACATGAAATCTTTAGTAACTGCGCTAATCCTCACGATTTTTAGCCTAAGCGCCCCCCTCAGCGCTCAGTTTTACGCCGAGCCGTTCAATGATGGGCTTAACGGCTGGGAAGTCGGTGCTATCGGGTTCGAATTCGACGAAAACGGAGAGGCGGAGGACTTCCTGGCCTGGGGGAATCGTTCGCGCATCCAGTCCGAATCGCTCGGCGGAGCGATGATTTTTACCGGGCCAGGCAATATTGCCCGGGTTATCTCGCCCAGTACCCAGTTGCCAATACCTGCGCCGGCAGAGTTGTGGCTAAGTTTTCATCATTACTTCAGTATTCAGGATGGACAGGTGAACGTCCAGGTGAAGGGAACTGATGGAACCAGTATTGATGTTATTTTGGAACAGGGTTTGGTGACCGCCGGAGAATCTTCCAGTGGGGAATACCACCTCATTAACCTTGGGGCACTTACACAATCGGGCTCGCTGACCATTCAGTTCGGCATCACCGGTAGTGTCAATTTTCTGATAATTGACGATGTTCAGCTTTCCGTAACCAGACCTCCGCTGGTAACCTTTCCCCGTTACCTTGGGGATTCGCTGATTCGTTTTGGTTTTCCGTTCATCGTAGACGAGACTGGCGCTCCTGCGGTTCCCTTTCAGTTGGTGGCTGATATGCTTCCGGGCTTTACGGAGGCAGAGTACCAGATGTTTCGGGATATGCTTGGAGCAACTCTCATCCGCCGTTGCGTTTGTGACCGGTTAGAAGTATGGGAAATGCCCGGCGGTGTCTTCTTTGATCCTGCTACCGGAGAACCGTTAGGTAACCCCTCCCAAATTTACGGCAATACGCTGCCTTCCCAGGGGATGAATAAGGTAGACGGGCTGGACTTGAACTACTACAACTACAACGAACTGAAGCTTAACGAGGTGGCCCCTAATTTGCCCCTTACGCCCGCCGATGTATCGCCCTTTATTCCCGCCCCGGCGGATGCCATTAAAATCGCCGTGCTCGATACCGGTCTTGACTTGGACCACCCCGATCTGAACGGTTACGTGTTTCGTAATCCGGACGATATTGGTAACGACAATGATGACGACAATGATTGTCTGATCGATAACCCCCTCGGCTGGAATTTCGTAGACGACAATAATAACCCAAACGACGACAACGGCCACGGCACTCACGTGAGCGGAATTATAGCTAACAGCCTTAACCTTTGCGACGATTGCGTCGTCCAGCTCATCCCTTACAAAACGCACGATAACTTCGGCGTGGGTACGCTCTTTGCTTCTGCCTGTGCTACCCTCCAGGCTTCGGTGATGGATGGTGCCGACGTGATCAACGCCAGTTGGGGTTTCTACGGCGGTGGCGGAAGCACGATCCTGAAAAATGCCATTGATACCGCGCAAAATTACGGCACCTTATTCATCGCCGCAGTAGGTAACGATATGCTCAATCTTAACTACGACCCTCAGTATCCCGCTCTGTACGACCTGGGTAATGTGCTGGCCGTCGGTGCCCACGATACGTTGCCCGGAGGGCTGCGACCCTTCGCAGCATTCTCTAATTTTAGTAATGACGAAGTAGACCTGGCCGCCTTTGGTGTGGACGTGGAAAGCGCGGCACCCGGCGGCGGGACTGCCCTTAAATCGGGAACCTCCATGGCGGCACCGATGGTTTCTGCTGCTGCTTGCCTGTACGGTTGTGAGAACGGGTTTAATCCAGTAACCGCATCGGCATACATTCTTGCCAACGCCTTTAATGATTCTGACCTTTCAGAAGTGGTTATTGACGGAAAAGCCCTGGATGTGTCCGCTTTCTGTACTGCACCGTTGGAGGAAACCGGGAATAAGCCTGCCGTTGCCTTCAGTATTCGCTTCCGACCGGGGAGCGGCATTATTGACATTATTTCTTTCAGCGGACGGGGCCGAACGGAGATTGAGGTGTTTGATACCGAAGGCGGTTTGGTGGTCCGGCGCGCGTTCGCTCAACTTAATGCGCGGGAGACTATAGGCCTTTCCATGGAGGCTGCTCCGGCCGGAATGTACCTCGTGGTGATCCAGACTGGTGGCCGAGTTTTTACCCAACGTTTGGTAAAGCGGTAGGAGAGGAGCCATTTTGCGGCATGAGGAAATGTCGGGTTTGGATTGTTGGATCGTTAGTGTTTTGGATTTTCGGGGCATTGGCCGGGCAGGAGTGTCCGTCCGTCAACGCTGCGCGGGATACGATGTTGGTTGCTGAATACGGTGGGGCTGCTACGATAAGCCTCATCCGTGAGCACTGCCCTGGAGCCCCTGATTCCTTGAGTAAACTATACCACAAGCTGAGTATTGCCGCTTATCAAAAATCGGACAGGCCGGTTGCGATCGGTTGGGCTGAAAAAGCACTAGCCGTTCAGCGGGAGCTTTACGCTGATAAGCCTGAGGAGCCACTTGGTAAAACCCTTGCGAACCTGGGGTTCTTCCACCGTAAAGACGGAGCATTTACCCGCGCGCTACCGTACCTACGCGAGGCCGAGGTCGTATTCACGGAACTCGGCAACTGGCGCCGGCGTCACAACAACCGGGAGAACATGGTGTACCTCTGGCACGCAACCGGAGATCTGGGCCGATCTGGAGATTTATTGCCTCAAATGCTGACCGAAGCGCTGCAACAAGCACCTGGTTATAACCGCACGCTGGCCGAAGCCGAAACCCTACGCCTGCTCGGGGTGCAGGCCGATGAAAGTGAAAACCATGCGGCGGCCTTGCCCTACCTTCAAAAAGCATCTCCGCTCTTCACGGAAATTGGGGAGGTGATGAGTCAGGTAGGTGCTGATATGGACATCGCCCGGGCGCTTTACCTGACCGAACAATACTCGGAAGCCCGGCAAAAGGCGCAGGAAGTACTGACGTTTATTGCGCCCTACGATATGCCCTACGAGAAGGCGGTGCTGTATAATTTACTGGGCCTTACCCATACCGATGAAGGCGATTTTGAGCTGGCGGAAACCATGCTGAAGGCGGGAATAGAGCAGGCTTTACTAACGGGGAATCCTCGGGTTCCTGCCTTGCTGCACAATAGTTTTTCAGAGCTGGGATTGGCCCGTAAAGATTATTCAGCAGCGAGAAAAGCCAATATTCTGGCCATCGGGGAACTAACGAAAGGGTGGGCGTACAGCGAAGAGACGCCCCTACCTTCCGCTGCTCAGTTGGTAGCTAGCGAGTATAAAATGGACTTGTTCAAGTATCTGTCTTATCACGCACACGCATTAGCAGAAGGTGGCGCGGTCGCGGGTGCAAGGGAAGCTGTTGAGGCAGGGGACGTTACGGCGGATTACCTGCGATCCGATTTCTCTGGCGAAGTAAGTAAACTCTTCTGGCGCAAAGAAGCATTACCCCTTTACGAGCTCGGCATCCGCCTGGCCGCCGAAGCTGGAGATGATGAAGCGGTCTTCCGTTACCTCGAAAAAAGCCGGTCCGTTCTCCTCCTGGAAGCATTGCTGGAGGCCGATTTGTTGCAGCAGTTGGACCCCGACCTGGCTGGTGAACTTAGCATGCTCGAAGCTAAAGCGAATAAAGGGCCATCGCTTGCCCAAACAGGCGCACTGATCGCTCTTCGTGAGCAGATTTCCGACCGCAATCCTGCCGCCCGCGCACTCATCATCCGCCCGGAAATGGTGGACCTCGCCAGCGCCCGTTCTAACCTCACCGCCGGAGGGTGGGACCGCCAGCTTCATTTCTTTACCGGAACGCAACGAACCTACGCCTTCAGCTTCACGGAGACCTCCGCTAAGACGGTCGACCTTGGCCTCTCAACCGACATCGCACCCGCGCTGCGCGCCCTAATGAACTTCTATACCGGCCCGACCGCCATCGATAAAGACCCCGCCAAATTCCTCGCAGCAAGCCACGAAGTATACCACCTCCTGCTGGAACCACTGGACATCGAACCGGGTGAAAACCTACTCGTCCTTCCCGACGGATTATTGGCTTATCTACCCTTCAATGCACTGGTCACTGAAGCAGGAATAAGCGACCTAAGCAACGCCTCCTACCTGATCCGCCGTAACCAGGTCAGCTACGCCCAGTCGGCCACCATCTTGGATCGGCAGATGGCCGAAAGTGCGAAACCCAAACCCAGAGGCGGAAACCTGGCATTTGCACCCTTTATCACCGCTCTGCCGGGTAACCCCGCGCTCGCGCTTACTTACAGCAAACAGGAGGTAGAAGGCCTAGAGAATCACTACCATT
This sequence comes from Lewinella sp., assembly GCA_026421165.1. Classification (GTDB taxonomy): domain Bacteria; phylum Bacteroidota; class Bacteroidia; order Chitinophagales; family Saprospiraceae; genus Neolewinella. The sequence continues at coordinate 17,027 of JAPKCQ010000035.1, forward strand.
CGGACCTGCTGGAGGGGGCTTCTGCTAAACGGTCTGCCCTGCTAGAAATGGCCACGGGCCGTGCCCTGCTGCATTTGTCAACCCACGCTTACGCAAACACCGAGGCCAATGAGCCTCCCCGAATTCTCACCGCCGACGCGCCCATTTATCCGGTAGATGTGTACGGCCTAGAGCTGAATGCCGACCTGGTAATCCTTTCCGCCTGCCGTAGTAATATCGGTCCGCTGGCCGAGGGGGAAGGTGTTCTCGGGCTGGGCCGCGCCTTTACCGCCGCTGGTGCCCGCGGAGTCATCGCCAGCCTTTGGAGCCTCAATGACCGGGCGACGGCCGATATCGTTACCCGTTTTTACAGCCAGCTCGCTACCGGAAAAAGTAAACCACTCTCTCTCCACCAGGCCCAGCTCAATTACTTGGATCGGACCGATTTACCCGGCTATCTAAAATCGCCTTACTACTGGGCGGGGCTTACTTATTATGGGGATGGGACGGGGTTGCCGGCGAAGGGCTGGCCCTGGTGGAGTTGGTTGGTGCTTGTGTTGGGGGGTGGGGCTATGCTTTTTGGTCTGGTTCGATGGTTGGGTGGAAACCGCTTTGGGGTGGGGTGATCCTTCGTGCTCCGTACGTTGTATCCCGGACTCCGCTGCCTTCGGAGTTACTACAGGGTAATCATCGCTACGTGGTAGCTAATATGGTAGATATTACAGGCCGCCGCATAGCTCGAACTCGGCACCTCGGACTCCGCTGCGTCCGGGGCTAGAACGATTAGATTCCTCCGGGATCGTGGGCTAAATTCGATTAACTTTGCGGCAATGAAGTTTACCAAAACAGGTCACATTCTGGCCTCCGCTGGCGCAGCCATCGGAGTTGCCAATCTTGTCATCTTTCCCTACCGTGTTTATTTCTTTGGCGGTGGCGCGTACTTACTGGCTTTCGTTGGCTTTACTTTACTGATGGGAATTCCCCTGATGGTGCTGGAAAACGCCCTGGGAAAACGTAGCGGAACGGATGCCATTAACGCTTTCCGCGGCGAGGGTGACGGTAAGGGCTGGGCCTGGATCGGTGGGCTGGGGATTCTGACTTCCATCATGGTCGCAAGCTTCTACCTCGTACTTGCTGGCTGGACGCTGGATTACGTCTGGCATTACCTCACCGACTACCAAACCATCGCAGCCAATCACGCCGGACCAACCTTCGGCGCAGCAATCAGTACCACGAACCGGGCCTTGCTGTTTACCGGCTTGTTTACGGCACTAGTAGCGATCATCAGCTCCGGACCGCTGCGGAGCGGGGTGGAACGACTGAGCAAATTTGCTATGCCACTGCTGGGCTTGCTGATCGTCTTCTTGTTAATCTCCCTGCCGGTCTTGCAACCGGAAGCGTTGGACTACGGTAACCTTTTTCGGCTTGACTGGGAGGCGCTCTTCATCCCGACAGAAACTGGGGAGTTGGGGATACTGCACGCGCTGGGTCAAGCCTTTTTCAGTCTCGGCCTCGGCGCCGCTTCGATGCTTACTTTTGCGACGCACCTGGATCGGGACGCCAACGTAATGAAAAGCGCTCCGACGATCGTTCACCTGGATACAGTGGTGGCCATGCTTGGAGCCATGCTGGTGGTACCGTTGCTCGCCAATATTGAGGGTGATATTTACGACGGTCCGCCGCTGGTATTTATCAACTTGGTGGAGATCTTCAAAACCTACGGAGGGTCGGGGCAGTGGATTGGGCTGCTTTTCTTCGTCTTACTCGGCGTTGCGATTCTGACTTCGGCGGTTTCACTGGTGGAGCCGGCCTTGCGTGCTTTGGTAACTCAGCTGGGCTGGAGCCGGCGGGTAGCGGGTTTATCTCTTTGTGCGCTAATTTTTGTGCTGGCTGTTCCCGTGGTATTGTCCTGTTCCCCGTCCGGACCTGGCTGGCTGACGGATTTTGCTGGTATGGGCGGTGCTGATCCGAGCATGGGATACTTTAACTTTTTGCTGGAGTGGTTTGGTAGTGTCTCTTTGCTTGTCGGAGGGCTGTTGTTGTGCATCTATCTGCTGCGGCGGTGGACGCTTGCCAGCTTCTTTGAAGAGCTAAGTATTGGCGGGCATGAGGTCTCCGCTGGTTGGAAGTGGCGGTTGACAATGGCCTATAAGTACGTCATTCCCATTGGCATTGTAGTCTTGCTGTTGGCTAAGTTGCTGGTGTTGTAAGCTGTAAGTGGCTGTTTTATCTGTCATCGTGTTTTACCTACTGGCCTTAATTACTTAGACAAAAATACCCTGACATTGTCATGCTTCAACGTTTTGTCTCGTCTCCCCTCTCCCCAGGGCTTCCGCACACTCGCCTGTACGCGCTGGGCTGATTAACGCCTATCGGCTGTTGATCAACCCATCGCTAGATGAAGTACCTACTTCGGGGCACTTTTTCGCGCTAATTTGGTCCTGAAATGGTTGTTTTTCTAGTGAGGGACGGAGTATGCGGAAGCCCTGGGGCCCGGGTTTCACGCACTATTAGCTTAATATTGCCCAATTACTTACTTACCTCCCCTCAAATTCAACGATTATCACCGCAAATACAAGGAACCTCCTCGAAATCAATCTAGCTATGCTGTGCCTCAGCTCTTCCGGTGCAGCAGGCCGTTACATCCCGCTTGACCCGGGGCCGACCATTTGGTGGCGCTGTCTTTTGGCCGTCGTGCTGCTGTTTACTTACTGCAAAATTCGGGGGCTCGACCTTAGCGTTGTGGGGCGTAAGCGCCAGCTTACGGTAGCGCTTTCCGGTGTTTTAATGGCCGCTCATTTTGTGACTTATTTCTACGCGCTGAAACTGTCCAGCGTTGCCATCGGAATGCTAGCCGTATTTACCTATCCGGCGATGACGACCTTATTGGAACCGCTTTTGCTCAAGAAGAAAATACAACCACACCACATCGGCCTGGCCGGTTTGGTGATGGTCGGTGTTTACTTTTTGATGCCGGGAGAGATTAATTTGTCTAACGATACTTTCGTCGGTCTGCTGTTTGGCTTGGTCTCCGCCTTCATATTTTCGCTGCGCAACATTATGATGAAGACGCAGGTGGACAATGTCCACGGCTCCGTGTTGATGTTCTGGCAGATGGTGGTTGTGGTGATTGTAGTGGCGCCGGCGCTGTGGTTTTCGCCGGGGTTTCCGCCGCTTGCCGCCGTGCCATTTCTTGTTAGTTTGGCCTTGATTACTACGGCGATTGGGCATACGCTGTTCCTGGCCAGTTTTAAGCATTTCTCGATTAGTACGGCGAGTTTGCTGAGTTGTGTGCAGCCGATTTACGGTATTCTGTTGGGGGTGCTGATCTTTGGGGAGTTTCCTGCTTGGACTAGTGTTATTGGTGGGGTGCTTATTCTTTCTGCTGTTGTTGTGGAGGCTTGGCGAACGGTTGTTGATTCTAAGGTTGTCGCTGATTCTGAATCGTAATTACTCCGGCTTGTGCAGTATTTCTACTCCAGAGCAAGCTTCATTGGTTGTTAGCGGTTGGTTATCCACATCCCAGCAGTCTCCGTAAATGGAGCAGTAGCAAAAATCAAAGGTGATGGCATCGACTATTTTCGCCGTTTTATTGAGAAGGCTCACATCCATGCTTCCTATTGCGGTGTCTTCAGAGGCTCCGGCCAAGGTGTCTTTTGCGGAATCAACGACTAGTATTGTGTACACGGTAATTTCCTCTCCGGCTGCGATCACTTCCTTTGAGCTGCCTTTTGTAAACATGGCGAGTAAGACAAGCCCGGGATGATTCTTGCTTATGATCGGAAGAAGTTGGGCAACGCTTCCTTGTTTTCCAGCTGCACTGAAGGTCACTGGGCTTAACAAAGCTGGACCAACTCCCTTATTGGTAAGTACCACTTCAACTTCAATTCCTTTATCTGTTCTTACGACGGAAGTTGAAGAGACTACGTAAGGCCAGACCGAGGCGGCTTTCTCCTCGACCATAAGTTTTTGCTGGTCCCTCAAAATACCGGCTTCCATCATGGAGACACCGGTACCGATCAGGCTGATGACGATGGCGAGTAGGGCCATCCAGAAGGAGATGGTTTTTGTTTGAGGTTTCTTTTTTGGCATAGCGCCAAGGTAGGGTGTACAGGATTTTGTAGACACCGAGCTCACCAGACGGAATTTTACCAACGAACTCGCTTCGTGAGGCGCGTCAGCAAAAGGGTTCGTCCGATGAGCGGCTTTAGAGCACGATCATATTTTTAAATTCTGTACACCTTAGCCCTAGGGTGAAATCAAGAATTTCTTGTTTTTCAAAAAGCGGAAGTAGCCCCAACCTTAACCGGTAAACGAAGCGTAAACGTAGCGCCCATTTCTGGTTTTCCATCCGCTTCAATTACGCCGTTCAGATTGCGCATGATGCGGTGAACGGAGGCAAGGCCTACACCCGTTCCCGGAATATCGTTATCGACGTAGAGACGGCTGAAGAGCTTGAACAGTTTGTCGGCATAAGCGGGGTCAAAGCCGATGCCATTATCGGAGAATGAGATAACGTGCTGGGCTTCCTGGAGGTAGTAGCGGATGTTGACAACGGCGCGGGGCTCGTTACTGGAGTATTTTACGGCGTTGGAAAGCAGGTTCTGGAGCACTTGCTCGATGAGGTCCGCATCGGTTTCGATAACGGGGAATTTGTCGTGCTCGATGAT
>JAPKCQ010000260.1 GCA_026421165.1 Lewinella sp.
CTCTAGTTCTCTAGTTCTCTAATTCCTAGCTTCTAGCTCTCTAGTTCCCTAATTTCTAGTTCCCTACTTCCCTAATTCCTAGCTCATAACCTTCCTTCCCATCGATAACATCACCCTCCTCCAATGGCTACTAGTAATCGGCAGCAGCCTACTACTATTTGTAGTAGCCCCTCTTGCCCGTACGACCGCAGAATTCTTCGGCGGCGCGAAAAAAGACCGTGCTCCTTCCACCATCGCGTTGGTCAGTAGCCTGGTGATCAGTTGGTTGTTTGCCAAGTCGATTACCAATGCCGCTAACCTTGGTTTGGCCTTCGGTTTGGTGGGCGGCGTCGCGTATGCGGCATATTATTTGGGTTTCGCCGTGGCGGGTTGGGTGATCTATAAAATGCGGACCGTTGGTGGATTTAGAAGCATTCACCACTTTCTGGAGACGCGCTTTGGGAAGTCGGCGATGGTATTGTTTTCTTTATTAATATGTTTTCGCTTGTTCAATGAGGTTTGGTCGAATACGATGGTGATTGGGAGTTACTTTGGTGGGGTAGGGGATGTGGCTTATTACGCCGCTATTCTTGTGTTTACGGTATTAACCCTGGCGTATAGTTTGAAGGGTGGGATGTCTTCTTCTATTCTTACCGATGTGATCCAGATGGCCTTTTTTGGGGTACTCATTACGGTTATTCTGTTGGCCATTTTACCGAGGGTCGAATACGATGTTGCTCCGATTCTTACTTCCGGCGAGTGGACATTGGCTACGGGCGGCAACCTGCTGTTGGTGGCCATTCTCCAGAGTTTCAGCTATCCCTTCCACGATCCGGTGATGACGGACCGGGGCTTTTTGAGTGATCCTAAGACAACGCTGAAGGCTTTTATGTGGGCGGCTCCGATTGGCTTTATTTGCATTCTTTTGTTTAGCGTAGTTGGTGTTTACGGAGGTATTGCGGGCGTAGAAGGGCAGGCTCCGGTGGAGGTTGCCAAGCTGCTGGGCGGACCGATTTTGCTGGTGATGAATTTCATCATGATTACCTCGGCGGCTAGTACGCTGGACTCTACGTTTACGAGTTTTTCTAAGTTGGCGGTGGTGGACCTGGGCGGCGGGGCGCGGGTGCAGGGGGAGGTTGGAGAGGGGGCTTCGCTCATTCGCACACGTGCGAACGGTGAATCAGGCACAGAACCCTCATTTGATGAAAATGATGAGGTAATCGTTTCAAAAGGTCGCATTGCCATGATCGTCATCACCATCCTCGGTACCGTCCCCGTCTTCCTAAACCCCGAAATCTTATCCGCAACGACGGTCTCCGGAGCGATGGTGGCGGGTTTGGCTCCTGTCTTTTGCCTGTGGTGGTTGAAGGTGCCGCCGCTGAGCTTTTGGCTCTCCGTCGGCTTTGGTCTGCTCTGTGGTTTCATCCTCGTCTTCGGCTACTGGCCGGACTGGTTGACGGTTTCTACGGGGAAGTACGCTGATTTATTGGGGGTTACTTTGGTGGAGGTTGTTGGGTGTTTTGCGCTGTATTTGCTCCCATTGCTCTTCCGTCGGAAATGATGAATAAGTACCCGTACAAAACTAATCGCACTACTTTATGCGTCTCATTTGCACCCTACCCTTCGTTAAAAAGCCTCGCCAACGCTACGGCGTTGCCTACGTTTTTTGCCTCGGTAGGGCACAAATGAGTCAGCAAAAATATAGCGCATTGGTTTTGTACGAGTACTTACGATGTAATTTTGAGTCATGAATAATGAAGTCCCTCTAAGCTGGCCAGAATTTACCCGCGTAGACATCCGCGCAGGCACCGTCCTCTCCGCAAAGCCATTCCCCGAAGCCCGTAACTCTAGCTATATTCTGGTCATCGACTTTGGCCCGCTGGGGCAGCGCAAAACCTCTGCGCAGATTACTGACTTGTACCAACCAGAGGAATTAGTTGGCCGCCAGGTAATCGCCGTGGTAAACTTCCCGCCGAAGCAGATTGCTAACATTATGAGTGAGTGCCTAATCCTTGGAGCAGTTGGTGATGACAAAGCCGTTAATCTGTTGCGAACGGATACGCCGGTGGAGAATGGTGCACGCGTTGGGTAGTAAGTCCATAACTCTAGCTTACTTTACACCAGTAGCCTACCACTATTTTTCGAGTAGGAAAGGAGTTGGTCTAGAGCTCGATTCCAGGTCCAATAAAGTATAGACCCCCCCGTTACCTCTAAACAAATCAGTAAAGTCATGCAACGAAGAAAATTCTTAGCCGCCGCTACCACCGCCGCCATCCCATTTGCCCTCGGCGCAACCACTACTAGTTCAACCGACGAGCCCCGCCAACTAATCGAACTACGCACCTACGAAATCAAATTCGGGGGCAGTGGCAGTGGTGTTTTGATGGACTACCTGCGCGACGTCTACAGCCCCGCCCTCGAGCGCCTCGGCTGTTCTAGTCCACGCATCATGAAGGAAATGGGGAACTCCGATCCAGCAAACATCTGGGTGCTCACGGCTTATCCGAATGCCGACGTCTACCTCCAAGCCCAATACCTGAATGCCGATACTGACCATCAGACAGCGGCTGCGAAATACAACGCAGTACCAGCCGCAAAGCCAGTATATAACCGCTTTACCTCCCAACTACTTCACGCCTTTCAGGGCATGCCCCGCGTAGCCGACCCCGGTACTGAGGCCGGAATTTTTGAACTACGCACCTACGAAGGCTACAGCGAAGACGCCGTCCGCCGCAAAATATCCATGTTCAACAACGAAGAGATTAAGCTCTTCTTAAAGGTCGGCCTGAACCCGGTCTTCTTCGGCAAAATGATCTCCGGCCCTTACTGCCCAAGCCTCGTCTACATGCTCCACTTCAAAGACATGGAAGACCGCAACGAAAGCTGGGGACGCTTCGGCCCGCACCCGGAGTGGAAGGCCATGGTCGCTAAGGAGGAATATGCGGACTCGGTCTCGAATATTCGTAAGACTTTCTTGGTGCCAGCCTAGAAACTAGGAACTGTACTAGTTCTCAGTTCCTACCCCTCACCAAACCCGCTCCATAATAACCGTATCAATTCGCTTACGCCCAACGAACCCGATACCAACCTGGGTACCTACCAGCCGAAATCCAAAGCTCTCGTGGAAACGGATACTATTGCCGTTATTGGCCCATATTTTTGCAGTAAGGTGACGGTAGCCGAGCGAGTCGGCCACGGGAAGCAACTCATCGTATAAGTAACTACCGTATCTTTTCCCCTTTGCGTTTGCTGTTATGAAAACGGTGATTTCGCCAGCCAGTGCGTACCCACCACGATCGCTGTAAGGTGTCACGTAGGCAAAGCCGGAAACTACTTCAGCTCCGTCCTTTGTTACGAAAATGGCACAGTTTTCTGCCTCAATGATTGTCTGGTAATCCGCTGCGGAGCGTGGCTCCAGAACCATGGTGGCTATGCCGAGGTACTGGTTGAAGATATCGGCGATGGCCTGGCTATCTTCGGGTTTTGCGGGGAGTATACTCATGGAAATTAGGGGTTTACCAGGTTGTTTTGGTAACTAACGTACCACCGTGGAGGGAGAAATAAGCGGAATTAATAGGCTGTAGAGCTGGCGGAAAGGTCTGCTTTTTTGAACGAAAGCTAGGATAATGATCTTTGTCCTGAGTACGTACCATAAAATACAAAAGGGACAGTCCGCAAAGCGAACCGTCCCAATAATAATTTTTCGTTACGCAGGAGCGTTTATTGCCTCCGAACAAACAAGTACTGCGTGCTACCACCAGTAGTAGAAGCATTACCTTCACTAGGAAGTACCATAGCTTCTTGGTAGTTCCAACCGTTGCTGATAAGGTAGTTAACGGCGTGCATCACTGAATTAAACTTGATGCGGTCGCCGTCGTTAGGGCTGATGACTTCCATGCGTTGGCGGCTACCGCCCTGGACGCTCTGACCGTAATCGATGAAGATGGTCACTTTATTGGAGAGAAAACGCTCCTGGGCGATCATCCGGATCATGGCAACCTCCTCGAGGTTATTGATGTTGACGCCGTCAACAACAACCTGAGCGGAAGCGGTAGTGGTGGCACCGAAGATAAATAGGAAGACGAAAAGTAACTTTTTCATTGTTTTAGTTTTGATGGTTCGACTAGTAAACCGCTTTATTCCCGGTTTGATTGAGTGGGAAAACAAGTATAGGGTTTTCTTAACAAAATTTAGACTTGCTGCCGACGTTTACCCGGAGCGAAGCGCCTCCAGCGGAGGTTCTCATGATTATTTTCCGCCTGTTCCGTCTAAGGTTTCCCGAGGAGAGGGACCGGGAGATGCTGAGAAACGCCGATTTAATAACCTAATAAACTGAGACCAACCCAATAACTTTGCCCTATGATCTACCTGTTTTCCCTACTGATTGGCTTGAACCTGGTCGCTATCCCCTCAGAAATTCCCGTAGAATGGCTGGGAGAGGCCACCGTGGATATAGGCGATATCCCGCAGGGCGAAGACCACGTACACGTCTTCAAATTTCGGAACCTTACCGACGCGCCAATTTTTGTGGATAATGTCCGCGCTGGCTGTGGCTGTACGGCTACTAAATGGGAGAACGTACCCGTCGCCCCGGGCGAGGTAGGATCGATCAACGTCATCTACGACGCGATGAACGTCGGTTATTTCCGGAAGTACGTCAAGGTTTTTTTCCACGAGCACCGCGGTGGCCACAAGCTCTGGCTGGAGGGTTTTGTCGAGAAGTAATGGTTGACGGTCTGGTTGGTGTCCGGCACGTGCTGCATTTTCTTATCTTCGCGGTCGCCAAGGCCAAAAAGAACGGATGCGGGTTAATACCATTATTCGTTTTTTAAGGCTGGCTACTAACAGACTAAAGGTCTAAAAGACTAACAAATGACTTGGCTCACCTGGGTACTTCTCCTCGGCTACGTCGGCCTTAGCGCCGCGCTTTATAAGCTTTTCCCAAAGGCTGGAAAATCCGCTAATCAGGCGCTGATTCCTATCAAGAACATGATGGTGGTGGCCGAACTGGTTGGGCGCAAGCCGTGGCACGCGCTGCTGCTGCTGATTCCCTATTTCAACGTATTCATCTTCGCTGCTTTAATGGTGGACCTCTGCCGCTCTTTCGGCCGCTTCAATTTTGGCGAACACGTTTTATCCGTCATCGCCTCTTGGGGTTACTTTGGTTTGATGGGTAAGCGGGACGATTTTAAATATGAGGGACCTATCCTCGTAAAAGAACGTGCCTTCCGTAATGACCTCGCGGTTGCTGAAAAAACCGGTGACAAACGAGAAATCAATAAAGTCTACGGCGCTTACCGCGATTTTGAGAAGCCGTTCTACCGCGAGTGGGCTGAGGCGGCCGTCTTTGCCATCTTCGCCGCAGCGATGATCCGCTTACTGCTGATCGAATCCTACATCATCCCGACGCCCTCGATGGAGGGTAACCTCAACGTGGGGGACTTCCTCTTCGTCTCCAAGGTCCACTACGGTCTCCGCCTGCCGGAAACCATCCTGATGATTCCGCTGGCTCATAACCGGGCACCCTTCATTGGTGGAGAATCTTACATCGAAGGAGCCGAGCTACCTTACCGTCGTCTCCCCGCCCTCGAAGCCGTTGACCGTTACGATCCGGTGGTCTTTAATGTCCCCGCTGGAGACAGTGTCTACATCACCCCCGGCCGTAATCATTACCCATTCGAGCTACGCGCCGGTGGAATGATTCCCCAAAGGACGGAACGCGCCATTACCAACGGCTTCTACAAACTGACCACCCGCCCGCGCGACAAACGTGACCACTACGTTAAGCGTGCCGTAGGTTTACCAGGCGAACGTCTCGAGATCAAAGACCGCCAGGTGATCATTAACGGGGAGCCAGTAGCTGATCCCGAAAACATACAGTTCAGCTATATCGTCAGCCCTGCTCCGGCAGAGATATCAGATAAGTGGTCCGACTGGGGCATCAGCGCCGAAGACTACTACCAGGACCGGGAAGGAAATATGACCTTCTTCTTGAACGACGACCAGATCGAAAAGATGAAGGCGGAGAATCCGTCCATCAGCATTACCCACACCGACAAAACCTCAGAGGGAGGCGTTCGGATGTACCCCCACGACACCAGGTACTATGGTAACTGGTCGGTTGATAATTACGGACCAATCACCCTTCCCGCCAAAGGCATGACGATTAAGCTCGACGACGCCACCCACCGCCTCTACTGGCGTGCCATCAGCGTCTACGACGAAAATCCGAGCTACGAAACCAAAGGCGGCAAGTACTACCTCAACGGAAAAGAAATCACCGAGTATACCTTCAAGCAAGACTACTACTGGATGATGGGCGATAACCGCCACAACTCAGAAGATAGCCGCATCTGGGGCTTTGTGCCGGAAGACCATATTCTCGGTAAGCCACTCTTTGTCTGGTTCTCCATTAAAGAAGGGAGCATCGGTAAAGGAATTAATTGGCACCGGGTTGGGCGTAATGCTAGTAAGCAAGGAGGGCGTTAGACGGCCTGTGGCCTTTTAGACGCTTCGCTTTCAGACGGCCTGTGGCCTTTTAGACGCTTCGCTTT
>JAPKCQ010000036.1 GCA_026421165.1 Lewinella sp.
AACACCAAAATTCATCAGCACCTTACCCACAAATTCAATATTGACAGACCACTAGTTGATATTTTGTGGCTTCGAATTCTGCCACGCTAATTTTAAAACAACAGCATTTAAAGATTAAACACTCAAAAGACTTTCTGCTGCTAACCGCCCGCTGCGTAGTGCCGCGTCTAGAGAGCCATTAAGCTGGTGGTCTCCAGCAAGAAAAATCCGGTCCGTTACCCGGCAGTGCGTTGGGTCGTAGCGGTAGGCTACGGGGCTTATTTTGGGCAGCGACTGGGCCACGTCATACCTGGCCAAAAATTTCAGGCTGTCGTTTGGCAGGCGGCTATGGCGCAGCAGGTCCTGCTCTGCCTGGCCGATGATGCCTTCTCTGGGCATCATGTCGCGCAGCGTGACGGAAATGAGCGATCCGCCTTGCTGTTTCATTTTATAGGTGGGCGCTACTTCGTCCAGTACAGAGAAGGTGTTGATAAGGCTGGTGGGATCGGAGACGAGGTTGATGAGCCGGTTTTCCTTCAGGCCTCGGTTACTGTAAAAATAGAGGTTGGTCGTCCCCTTCCACTCTGTTGGCGTCCCGACGAGTTGGGGGAGTATGCGCTCTGGCGGACAGGCGATAATGATTCCTCCTGGGGAATCAATCTCCGTTCCATCGGCCAGGGTTACGGTTGTTCCGGAAACGCTGCGGACAGCCGTATTGCACCGAATTTCTGTCGTCTTTAGTTGTTCCGCCAGTTGCTTGGGAACGGCCTCGATCCCAGCAGCAGGGAGCGTAGCCTTACCCGTGCTAAACATTTTGAAGATGAAACGGAACATTGCTGCAGGTGTATGGAGGTCCCGCTCCAGGAAAATGCCGCCGAAGAAGGGGCGGAAAAACCGCTCAACGATCTGTTCGCTGAAGCCGAGGCTCCAGAGGTAATCAATCGTTCGTACTTCAGCGTAGCCGGGGAAGCAATCTTCAACGGAAGTCGTCCGGAGCTTCAGCCCCAGACGGGCGAGTTTAATCTTGTCGCTCAGCGTCCCGACCGCCGAGAGAGCGGAGCGGACCAACTGCGCCGGTTCCCGTAACGGATCAGCAAAGCGGAAGTGCGTTTGGCGGGTGTGGACGTGGCCGCCGGGGCGAAAAGCCTTTAAGTCGAGCGCCTTCACGTCGAGATAACGCTTTACTTCCGGGTATTCCGTTAAGAGGACCTGGAAGCCTCGGTCTAGTAAAAAACCGTCTACTTCGTCCGTCTTGAGCCTACCACCTATGCGGTCAGTCGCTTCGAGCAACAGCGGGCTGAAGCCTGCCTTCTCCAGTTCGATGGCGGCTACGAGGCCGGCGGCTCCTGCGCCGATGATGGTTATTTGTGGGTGGGGCACTTTTTTGATGTTTATCGGCAAAGATGGTGAAGTAAAGTGAGAATGTGAACTGCTTTTGGCAGTGTAAGCTCTGGGTCGCTTCGCGACAAAACAGCTTACGGAGTTTAACAGAGGTACATACAGAGTTTAGGGACGGGGATTAAATAAAGTGTGATTCTTGATCTGATGGATTTTGGCTGCTGGTGAGGCAAAAAACGTAGGCAACACCGTAGTGTTAGCGAGGCTTTTTAACGAAGCCAGCGGTCAAAAGGCACCGAGCAAGAGTGGTACTTTATTTAATTCCCGTCCCCTAGCTCCGTGGTAACAAAGTATCTCCCACAAAATTAGATATGAGTGTACATCGTAAATAATCTTTCTTTTCCCTTCCTCCGGAAAAACTGCCTCGAACAGCGCGAAGCGCAGAAGACTCGTTCTCGGAAAGTACCTCGGAAACTCGCTCACGGAACGAGATTTGGCCAGGCCATTAGTCATTTTTTCGATCCACCAACATGTATGCATACCTCAAAAATACTCCCCAAGCCAGTACCCCGGAAATAATTAAGCCCTCCCGCCCGTCGCGAAAACCACCCTGCATTACGTAATGCTTGAAGAAGCGGTATACAGGCTTCACGAAGAGGTGGTAAAGACCGATCCTCGGTGTTCTGCCCGTATGGTCATGAGCCGACCATTTAGCGTAGCGTCGGGTCTTGGCCAGAAAGTGATCCAAGTCCTTAAAGGTGTAGTGTTCCATCCGTTCCTTCAGCCATCCGACGCTGATGCCTTCGGTGACGATTTCTTCGTGTACCTGGTTATCGTTGTACCGGCAGCGGTCGCGGTGGAAGAAACGAATTACCTTATCTCCCGCCCAGCCGGAGTGGTAGATGCGGCGGCCCATGAAATGGTTATTGCGGCCGATCCAGTAGGCGTCGTGGGGAATTTTATCGGCGGAAAGCAGGCTTTCGATCTCGGCGCGGAGTTCCGGGGTGACGAGTTCATCGGCATCCAGTAGCAAAACCCATTCGTGCTTGGCGTGGGTGATGGCCCAGTTTTTCTGGTCTGATGGGCCGGCGTATTTTCGCTGGCGAAGGGTTACGCCCGGGGTGGTGCGGAGGAGCTCGGCCGTTCCGTCGTCGCTAAAGCTGTCTACTACCACGAGATCGTCCGTCCAGTGGGCTACGGTTGCCAGGGAACGCTCGATGATGTCGATTTCGTTGTGGGTGGTGTAGATTATGCTCAGCATTCTAGTCTGTTAGGGCTACCGTATGGATTATGTGCTACGAATATGAGTGCCAGATTTTACCAATTCTTTGTTTTCTGCCCGGTCTATTTTATCAGTTGTACTACCACTCGTGGTCGCTCTAACGAACTAACAGGCTAACAACTCCTCCCGAACCGCACCATAACCGATGAAGTGGGGGTTGAGCAGGTTCTCTTTGTTATAGCGCATCTCTTTCCCCGTTCCGTCGTCCACCATCTTGCCACCGGCTTCGAGTAGGATGGCGTGTGCTGCTCCTGTATCCCATTCCATCGTGGGGGCGAGGCGAGGGTATACGTGGGCGTTGCCACGGGCGAGTTCCATTATCTTCAGCGAGCTGCCGCGTTGGACGATCTCCGGCCGGTCAAATTGGTCCATGAAATCTTTGGTGCCCTGGTTGAGGTGGCTGGCGCTGGCGACAATACGGAGGTGAGCATCCTGCATGGTGAAGGACGCAGCTTTGATCGGCTTGGGTTCTCCACCGTCCGTCAGCACCTCGAAGGCTCCCTGGTCGGGAGCGGAGTAAAACAGCTCATTGGCTACCGGGGTAAAGACGACGCCGAGAATTGGCTTTCCACCTTCGATCAGCGCGATATTGACGGTGAAATCGCCGTTGCGTTTGATGAATTCTTTGGTGCCATCCAGCGGGTCCACGAGCCAGTGGCGGGCGAATTGGGAGCGGGTGGCGTAGGAGAGTACCTCCCCTTCCTCACTCACGATTGGGGCTTGGAATTCCATGGCTTCCAGGCCGGCTACGATTATGTCGTTGGCGGCCTTATCTGCTTTGGTCAGGGGACTGTCGTCGGCCTTCATCTCCACGCCGAAGTCTTCTGTTTCGTAGATGGCCATTATGGCGGCGCCGGCTTTACGGGCAATTTCGCCTACTTCGGCGGCTAGTTTGAGGTAGTCAGTCATGATACAAAGGTAGATAGATTGATGGACTGAAACTTGTGAATCAATCGACTAGTGTCGTGTTCTGCTGTCAACGACGCTTCACCGCACCTGCTACCGAGCCCAACAGCCTGCTTTTTTGACCTGCTACGTTCTAACGTGTGGCAGTGATACCTATTATTTTCTAAAAGTTGACAATCTCAAAAGAAGCTTCCACAACATCCATAACCTGTGGCTTAGAAGCATAATCACCGTCGTTTCCGTACGCAGGACGGTGCATCGAAGCGGTCAGGGTCTTTACCGCACCATCTAGGTGCTGGTAGCCGTCTTGCACTTCGAGAATTTGCTGACGGATGAAGGCGGAAGTTCCTCCGGGGGCGTCTTCATCAACGATCAGGAGCCGGTTCGTACGGCTCAGGTGATCGGCTAGGCGATGCTCTACGTCGAAAGGCATGAGGGTCTGTACGTCGATGACTTCGGCTTCGATGCCCTGTCCTGCTAGCAGTTCAGCGGCTTCCAAGCAGATTTTTACGCACGCTCCGTAAGTGACGATTGTCAGATCGCTGCCAGTCCGCAGGCATTCAGGGACGCCGAGGGGAACCATGAATTCCGTTAGGTTTTGCGGGATAGTTTCGTGGAGTCGGTAACCATTAAGCACCTCGATCACAATGGCGGGGTCATCGCCTTTAAGTAAGGTGTTGTACATCCCCGCAGCCTTCGTCATATTACGCGGTACGCAAAGGTGGATGCCCCGCAAACTGTTGATGAGCGGTGCCAAATAACTACCGCTATGCCAGACCCCTTCCAGCCGGTGCCCCCGGGTACGGATGATGAGCGGGCAGGCCTGAACGCCACCGGTTCGCCAGCGCATGGTGGCCACGTCGTCGGTCAATATCGGAAGGGCGTAGAAAATATAGTCGAGGTACTGGATTTCTACGATGGGGCGTAAGCCGCGCATCGACATACCCATCGCCTGGCCTACAATAGACCACTCGCGGATACCCGTATCAAAGATTCGGTCTTCACCAAATCTGAGCTGCAGGCCGGCAAAACCCTGGTTTACGTCGCCAATGTGGCCAACATCCTCACCGAAAGCGTAGAGGTTGGGGTATTCTTTAAATTTAGCGGTGAAATACTGTTGTAATAACTCGTAAGCAGGTACTGTAGGCTGGTTATTTTCAATCTTTGCGGGTAGGGCCGGTAGGCGAACGGGAGACTTTGGTGTCTGGCTGAATAGGTGTGAGCCCATGTCTTCCTTGAGTTCCTGGCGGGCGTCGCGCAGCCATGCCTGGAGCTCGGGCAACAGCGGCGCTTTGCCTAGCTCGAGCCGGAGGTGGCGGATCTTGTCGATTAATTCGGAGAGGACCGGCATATCCATCTTACTAATTGTCGTGTGGTACCGTTCGTATAACCCGCTGGCGGGGAATAGGTGGAGCAGCTCATCGCGGCGGTGGTTTAGGCGGTTGCCCAACCGTTCCCACGCGTTCTTGCGGGCGGCCATCACCTCTTTCTTCGCTTGTACGTCGATTTCGTCTAATTCGCTTGCGTCGGCTACGCCGGTGGCAATCATCCAGTGGCGGAACTGCACGAGGCAGTCGAATTCCTTTTCCCAGGCTAGCCGTTCTTTGCTTTTATAGCGTTCATGGCTACCGCTGGTGCTATGGCCGTTAGGCTGGGTGAGCTGGGTGACGTGCACAAGGGCGGCGCGGTGGGTGGCGCGCACGCGGGATGCAAGGGTGGGATAAAGGGCAGTGAGTGCCGGGTAGTCCCAGCCGTGTACTTCATGGACCTCAATTCCGCCCGTTTCTCCTTTTTCTTCTTTGAGGCCAGCGAGTGCCTTACTGATGCTCCCTTTAGTTGTCTGCTTCTCTACCGGTACGGATATACCAAAGCCATCGTCAACTACCGTGGTAATCATCGGTACCTGAAGTACTCCGGCGGCGTTGATGGTTTCCCAGAATACGCCTTCGGATGTGGACGCGTCCCCGATTTCTGTCCAAGAAATCTCGTTGCCGTTGTCACTGAAACCAGTAGGTAGGCTTTCTCCAGAGCGGTATTTTTTGCTAGCAAAGGCTAAGCCAAGACCGCGGGCCATCTGCCCTGCCGTTGGAGACGTGGCACTGCTCACGTTGAAACCCGCGAGGTGGTCTAGCCATTCTCCTTCATGGTTCACGAAAGGCGTGGCGTGGTGGCCCACCATGGAACGACCTACGCTGAAGGGGTCTTCTTTTGCATCTGCGTATAACTGAGCAAGAATGTCTTCTACGGAGGCGACTTTAAGGGCCAGCAACAGCGTGTGCCCACGGTAATAATCTGCCCTCCAGTCTCCTGCCTTAACGGCCCGCGCCATGGCTACTTGATACAACTCCTTTCCGTCGTCGCTTACGCCAAACTTCGCCCTTCCCGTTAGCACATCTCTTCGGATTATATTGCTTAGTTCTCTACTGACCCGGCAAACATAATAGTCTTGCAGGGCCTGGTCGGACACAGTTTTCGGGGCGCTTTTCCGGTCAAGAAGCCGTAGTTCGGAGTCTTTGGTTGACAATGGATTTCGTTTTGTCCGCAGGCAAGCCTGCAGGGATCAGGTTTGGTGAAAGTTAATTTCACTGGGCACGTTACGAAGCACAACTCGCTTATTCTCACATTCGCGCTACAAAATTACAAAATATTTTAAAGTGCTGTCTTACCTAACCTTACATCAGAAGTACTGCGGATGTTCAGTATTGGCGTGTTAAACCTAATTTATCAATGATCGTAGGGAGTCGACCTTTTCAAACAGACAATTGTATGTTGAAGCGTAATTATAAGCAGTGAAAATTTTTTACAATAAAATGATTTATCACTTAAGTTAGGCTTTCCCAATAGCACAGCTTGGCCTCTCTTTCGTCCATTCGGACGTAAGACTGGTAGTGGAGCCACTCTCCAAGGTTGAGGTAGCGGGCCTGCCCGTCGGAGAGTTCAAAGTCAATCGGGAGGTGTCGGTGGCCGAAAATAAGTAGATTTAAATCCGGGTCGAGGGCCAATTTTCGTTCACTGTAGGCGACTAGCCACTCCTTGTCGGGCCCAAGGAACTTCGTTTCTGGGGGCTGGCTGCTTCGACTCTTTCCGCTGAAGAAAAAGGCCAGCCGCATCGCTATATTCGGATGGAGGCGGGTGTACAACCACCGGGCCCACCTGGCTTCGAAAAGCCGTTTTAGCCGTTTATAACTGTAGTCTCCAGGCCCCAGCCCATCGCCGTGCCCGATCAATAGTTGGTGCCCGAGTAGTTCAACGCGGATGGGCCTGCGGTGCATCACTATTCCAATCTCCTGCTGCAAGTAATCTCCGAACCACATGTCGTGGTTGCCGGTAAATACATGAACGGGAACACCGGCATCAACGATTTCTGCCAGTTTACCAAAAAAGCGAACGTAGCCTCTGGGCACCACTTCCGCCCATTCAAACCAAAACTCGAAAAGATCACCTACCAGATAAAACGCCTCGGCGTCTTTTTTCCAGCAATCGTCCAGCCAGGTAACGATGCGGTCTTCCCGCTCTCGACTGGAGACGCGGGCGGAGACACCAAGGTGAAAATCGGATGCGAAGTAGATAGCCATTGGGGCAAAGATACTAAAGCGTATCCCCCCGCAACTCTCGGTACTTCTTACGGGCCTCAACGGCCAGAATACTGCCACTGTAGTCGATAAAGAGGGTTTCGTAAAGCTCCTGAGCTTTCGTCTTATTGTCCAGTTGGTTCTCGTAGAGGTTGGCTAGTTTCCAGAGGCTATTGTCCAGGCGGATGCTCTCCGGATAGTTATCTAGGATGTATTGGTAGCCGGCGACTGCCTCGTCGTAGCGACGTAGTTTTACGTAGATATTGGACTTGAGGTAAACGATGTCGTCTTCTAGCTCGTGGCCTGGGAAGTTAGTCTTCAGCTCGTCCAGCTTAGTAAATGAATCCTCGAACTTGTTTTGGAAAACGAGGAGCTCTGCATCGGCATAAGTTTGTAGGGCCAGCGCACTTGTGTCGAGGCCAAGGTTATCCATAATGAATACTGACAGGTCAAGCGCATCGTTAGCGATCAGTCGGGAAGTGGAGGCTTTAAGTACATCAAATTGAGATTGAGCCCATTTGAAGTCGCCCCGAAAATAACTCAGCCGGGCGTTACGGAAGCGTGCTTCATGGCCCAGTATATCTTCCTTGAACTTCTTGTCTACCTGGCTATAAAGTAGGGTAGACTCCCACACTTCGCCCTGCATAAGGTAATAGTCTGCCAGGGATATCTTAGCCTGGGCCTGGGTCTTACTCTGCACGCCTTTGGTTTCTACTACTGAGGAGAGCAAAGCAACGGCCTTGTCGAGATCGTTGAGGTAGATGGCTTCGAGCTCCGCGAGCTGCATAGCGATGCGGGCGGAGGCGGGGTTAGTACCGAATTCCGTAAGGAACTCTTTGTAGGCAGTTTCCAGGATCAGGAGATCTTCGCGGGTATAGTCATAGCCATCGGTGATGGCGCGGCGACGGGTGAGCAGGCCTTCGCGCTTGGCTTCCAGGTAGAGGCCACCGGCAGGGCTCTTATTGTCGGTGATGTAGTCGAAAGCTGCGATGGCAGTTTCATAGTCGCGGGCGTTGGCGGCCATACGCCCGATACCGAGTACGCGTTCACCTTCTTCGTCTAGCCGCTTGTCCAGGGCGCGGGCCTGGCGAAGGGCAGATTTGTAGTCTTTACGCTGGATGAACACCCATGCGAGCATCTCAGGATAAGTAGGGTCTTTCTCTCCTGACTTCTGAATGCGGGTGTAGAGCTGTTTCTGGGCCTCTAGTAAGCCTTCCTTATCGAGGTAGCGCTGGAAGTAGGTCTGAATCTGTCGGCTTCGTTTAGGCTGGTCCCGGATGGCGTCTAGGTAGTTACTAATCATCGGCTCTATATCCCCTTTGCGCCGGTAGAGGTCGCCAAGGTTGTAGCTGAACAGTCCTTTCCTCCTTAACAACTTACCACCTTTTTCGTAGGCCATAATGGCGTATTCGTACTTGGTCATCCTAATGAAGGCGTTGGCCAGCTGGGTGATTCGGTACTGGTCAGCGGGGAGTTCTTCTACGGCTTTGACGTACTGCTTTTTGGCGCCCTTGTCATCGAATTTCTCTTCGAGTAATTGCCCGTATTTCACGTAGAGCGAGACTTCTTCTGGCTGCTTCCGAAGTTGTTTCTTTAGGGCGGCCTCTGCCTCGTCATAGCGTTGTAACTGCAGCAGGCTGGTAATGTAGCTATCGAAATAAAAGCTATTGCCGGGCTTTTCCTTAGCGAGTGCGAAGTATAACTCGGCGGATTTCTCGTACTCACCATCACGGTAGTACTGCTGCGCCAGTTGGTTGTTCTGGGCGGAGACGAGGGTGGAGACGGTAAGGAAGAGTGATAGTAATAACCAACGCATAGTTCTGTTCATTGGGGGGGGCTATAGGAGAATACAAAGCTAACGAATTTGGGGTGCTGGTAGTTGCCCTTGCGGATGCCCTTCGTTCTCTTTGCCGGAGGTAACGCCTTCCGATCATTCCTAAAACCAACGAAGCCGATGAAGTTCCCGGAGGGAACGACATCGGCTTTGTTGATTTTAGGAATGAATTCCTTCTGTTACTCGAGCTTGAACTTTACGGGGAGGTTGAACTGAACGCGTACGTTCCGCCCGCCCTGCTTACCAGGACTCCATTTGAGGTTTTTGGTGTTCATAAGTTGAACCACGCGGAGGGCTTCTTCACCAGTCTTAGCACCGGGGTTACGCACTACCTTAGCATCGGTTACCGAACCGTCTTTCTCTATAACGAAAGAGACAACGGCCATACCTTCAACACCGTTCTCACGGGCAATGGCCGGGTACTTGATGTTACCGTAGATGAATTCGAGCATCTTCTTCTCAGCACACGCTTTCTTTTCGGCGTAACTGCCCAAGTCTTCACAACCGGGGAAAAGGGGCATTTGCTCTACCACTTTGAAGATCTCATCGACCTTTGGCTTCGGTGGTGGCGGCGGCGGTGGTGGTGGGGGTGGCGGAGCGGCTTCCTCTACCACTTCCGGCGGAGCTTCTATGGTTTGTTCGTCGATGGAAGTATCCTCAAATTCTGGTGGATCTTCCTCGATGAGTTCTTCCTCCGGTACCTCCTCAATTACGGGCGGCGGTGGAGGCGGTGGTGGTGGTGGTGGTTCTGCCGTCCGTGGTGGCTCCATCTCGATTTCTTCGTCGAGATCAAGGGCGCCATCGGGGATGAAAATTTCTTGAGAGTACTGAGTCCAGCCAAAGGCCAGCAGGGAAAGACCTACCGCTAAAGCGAGACCGAAGTTAAAGAAGGTGGAGCTAAGGCTGAAAACGTCCAGACGCTCATACTTCGCACGGTTAGCGAGGTATGATTTGTCTGCGTTATCAGCCGCCTGGTATTCACCTTGGAGTGCTTTTTCCGTTCGCTTACTGTACACGTTTCTCAAAATGAGAATCATAACAATAAACAAAAGCAGAATAGCCGCCAAAGTTCCTGCCAGAGCACCTCCGGAAAGAGAGATATCCATGACTATTGAGTTTATAAAAATTATTCGTTGAGACTCGCCGCCGTTGCGGAGGTCTTTTTTCTGAGTAGTGTAAACAGGTAGTAAGCCAGTCCTCCGAGAATTGCACCTAGGAAATTGGCCACCATGTCCACGAGGTCGAATTGCCGACCCGTTCCGCTGATTCCCTGTAGTATTTCCATCACAATACCGTAAATGGCGGTGACGGAAACAGCACAAGGAATAGCTCGTTTAATTCGGCTCTCCGAAAAGACCGCCGACAATAATAGGGCAAAAAGACCGTAAGCACCAAAATGAGCCACCTTATCGGGCGAAAAAAGTGAAAACCAGTTGGGAATTGACGGCATACTTCTACCCGGTAGGAGGCTGACAACTAGGAGGAAGAGCGCGTAAGCACCTGAGGCAAACCATTGTATGCGTTGCTTACGGGAGGAAGATGCTCTTTCTATTTTTTTTGGCGTGTGGTCCAAAAAATTATCCGATTAGTTCTTGGTACTGCTCGGCAGAAAGGAGCCCTTCTCGGTCATCTACGTCGGCAAGTTCAACTTTGACAATCCAGCCCTTGCCGTAGGGGTCTTCATTGACAAGCGTCGGATTGTCACCTTCGTTCTCATCCAACTCGCTGTTGAACTCGAGGATTTTTCCTGCCAGGGGAAGAAAGAGATCGCTGGTGGTTTTTACCGCTTCAACGGTGCCGAATACTTCGTTCCGCTCCAGTTCTTCGCCGACGGTTTCTACCTCAACGTACACCAGCTCGTCCAGTGCATTCTGGGCAAAGTCGGTGATGCCGATGGTCGCTATATTACCTTCGATGAGAACCCATTCGTGTTCTTCGGTATAAAAGAGATTTGCTGGTACGTTCATTTGCTAGTTTGTTAGGTTGTTAATTAGACCGTTAGCGCGATAGCCTAAAGGTCTAACTAATTAACGGTATAAAGGTCTTACTTAAGTTGTTCCTTGATCCAGTCACTGGTAACGGACTTGGGCCGCTCGAGCGGCATACCGAGCGCACGCGTCCAGATACCGGCGGCCAGTACGCCGAGGGCGCGACTAACCCCGAAGAGCACGGTGTAAAAACTGTACTCGCTAAAGCCGTAGTGGACGAGTAGTGCTCCGGAGTGTGCATCTACGTTAGGCCAGGGGTTCTTCACCTTTCCGAGGTCTTCGAGCATAGGTGGAACTACATCGAAGATTTTCCAGACCGTTTCGATCAGGTCACTGTCTTTAATGTACTGTTCGGCGAATCGACGCTGGGCAGTGAAGCGGGGGTCCGGTTCACGCAGCACGGCGTGGCCGTAGCCGGGGATGACCTTGCGGGCATCGAGCGTTTCCTGTACGTACTGTTGAATCTGTTCTTTGGTGGGGGTCGTTGTGCCGAGTTGTTCGATCATCTCGAAGATCCACTTGATCACTTCCTGGTTAGCGAGGCCATGCAGGGGGCCGGCCAGCGCGTTCATGCCAGCAGCAAAGGAGCGGTAGGGATCAGAAAGCGTAGAGGCAACTAGGTTTACGGTGTGTGCCGAAGCGTTACCGCCTTCATGGTCGGCATGGATGGTGAGGTAGAGGCGCATCAGGCTGCGAAAGTCCTCATCGTTGCTACCCAGCATGTGGGCGAAGTTGGCGGACCAGTCAAGGCTCTTGTCTGCCGGAATATGCTCACCGTCCTTGAAGGCGCGGCGGTAGATGTAAGCAGCAACGCGGGGCAGGCGAGCAATGAGGTTCATACTGTCTTCGTAGATGGCGTCCCAGTGATCTGTCTTGGGCATTCCCTCGGCGTAGCGACGGTCAAAAACACTATCGGATTGCATCGCCATGATGCCGATCGTAAACTGTGTCATCGGGTGGGTATCCGGCGGAAGGCTGTCCAGGGTGGTATACACCTGTTTTGGTACTTCAGAGCGGTTCTGCCAGTCTTTGGTGAGGCCATTTACCTCTGCTTCGGTAGGAATGTCACCGGTGAGCATCAGCCAGAACAGGCCTTCGGGTAAGGGCTCGCCCTGAGGACCGCTGGGGAGCAGTTCTTTTACTTCAGGGATGGAATAGCCACGGAAACGAATGCCTTTGACGGCATCTAGCTGGCTAGTTTCCCAGACCATCATTTTTATGCCACGGGCACCACCAGTAATTTGGTTTAGGGTTACTTCGCCCATCACTTTGTCGCCATGCTCTTCATTGATGGCACGGAGTTCTTTGTAAAGTATAAGTGCTTTTTCGGCAAATTTCTGTTTAAGGCTATCCATTATGGCGGGGGCGTTTTATTGGGCTTTGTTTGGTTTGTCAGCAATACTTTTGTGCTGGAGAGTACTTAAGGCGTAACACCTAGTAATACCCTTCGGTTCGTAGTGGAAGTGTGCGTTACTTCCTGACGGGCAAATAACGGGTATTTATGTCGTCTTTGCTATATGGTCCATACCGAAAGTTTGCCATGATGTTCATTTTCATCAAATTCAGGCTTATTCGCCTTCCAACCTTTGCTATTCTAAGGGGTAGTACACCTGCGTCAGTGCCTACGTATCGATCTGGCGCGGCCGCAGGTGCCTTTCGAAGCTAGGACGGCAAAGGAACGAACAAAGGTTGCGCCTTACAATCTTACAACACCTAGTGGACCACCCAGGTAATATGGTTGTCACGAAGCCGAAAGCTGCGCTACCGCTCGAAAATTTCTGGAACGGAAGGTCTATCCGGTAGACGAGGTCGAAGAGTGCTTGGATGTACAAAAGCAACCAATAATGCCGCGGACTCAAAAAAACACTCGGGAAAATTCCCTGTGGCGCAGATATATTCCACTTTTCTCACTCAACCTGCGGGCAAAGTCAGGTACTGTTGTGTGAGAAATGGTGGTTGACCTTCGGTTACGAACGCACAGACCAGGAACGGGAGCTTGAGAACGACACGTTCCCGTTGGAAGACACTTACCATTCGCCACCAGCACCTCCTCCGCCAAAGCCACCGCCGCCAAAGCCGCCGAAGCCGCCGCCGCCGTCACCTCCACCGCCGAAGCCGCCTCCTCCTCCTCCTCCAAAGCCACCGCCAAAGCCAGGAAAGATGATGAAGCCACCACCACCGCGCCGTCTGCGCCGAACTTTTTGGTTCGAATCGTCCATATCATAGGGGCCGTTGCGCCAGTAGCCGCCGTCGTCGTCATCGTCGTCGTTGTGCCGGTTACCGTAGTAGGAGATGAGGATAAATACCACGATAATGAGACCTATAATAACGATGGGCGGGATGCCGTCTCCGCCACTGGCAGGTACTTCGTCGGCGGTGTACTCGCCCTTGCCGAGGTCCATAATTGTTGAAGTAGCCTTGTCAATACCCAGGTAAACTTTGCCCTGCCGGAAGGCCGGTTTCATAATATTCTCGATGATGCGCTTCGCTAGGATGTCGGGCAGAAAACCCTCCGCGCCGTAGCCCGTCAGTATTTGAATCCGGCGCTCGTTCTTGGCGATGTACACCATTATCCCGTTGTCATTTTGTGCCGAACCACCTACGCCCCAGCCGTGGGCAATGGCCAGACCACGGTCAAAAGCGGTCTCTCCGTTTAGGGAGGTCTCCGTCACCACCGCGATCTGAGTCGAGGTCTCCAGTGCGTACTGAGTGAGCTTATTGCGTAGCTGGTTTTGTTCACCGCGGGTCATCATACCCGCGTAGTCGTTGACGAGGTCATTCGACTTTGGCGGAATGGGAGGCTGGGCGGCCAACTGGAGCGATACCAGTACCGTCAGTAACAAGAGCATTGTGCGTTGTAATAGTCTCACGGGGATTGTAATGGAGGGGCTGATATCTACTTATTTAACTTGGTTAGTTGGTCAGGATGAGTTAATCGGACAGGTTTATAATCACGTCTCTCCTTTCCTGAGGAGAGGGGCTGGAAGAGAGCTTTAGAGGAGGACAAATTACCCGCCGTAACTAATTTCATCAGGTAGCTCGTTAACATCATCCGTCTGGTAGGGAAAGTAAGTCTTCAGCTGGTTGCCGACTTCACCAATGGCCAGTTCGATACCCCGGGCAAATTCACCCTTACGGAAATGCTGCTGCATAATGTCGCGGGTACTGTCCCAAAAGCCAGAGGGGACTACTCTGTTAACACCTTTATCACCAATGATGGCGAACTCGCGGCGATCAACTTCCAGCAGGATGAGGACGCCGTTACGGTCGGCAGTTTTATCCATGCCGAGCTGGTGAAAAACCCGCTCAGCAACTGAAATAGCAGCGACGTCTGCCCCTACTTCCACGTGTATGCGGATTTCACCCGATGTAGCCAGTTCCGCCTTGCGGATGGCTTCGACGATAAGGGCTTCCTCTTCCTTGCTGAAAAATTTGATCATGGTGTGGTCTTAGTCGAAGTTTACGTCGGGTGCGTTGGCCGCTCCGGCCTGGGCCTGAAACTGGGGCTTTTCACTGAAACCGAAAACGGAAGCGAAAACCGTTCCGGGAAAGCGGCGAACGCTTTTATTGAACGCGGTAGCCTGCTCGTTGAAACGCTTGCGGGAAGTGGAAATACGGTTTTCTGTACCTTCAAGCTGTACCTGAAGATCGCGGAAGTTACCGGTAGCCTTGAGCTCAGGGTACTTCTCTACTGATACCAGTAGCCGGCCGATACCCTGGCTAAGTTGACCCTGTGCTGCCTCGAACTGCTGAAGCTGTTCGGAGGTCATGTTGCTGGGGTCGATGTTGATGGATGTCGCTTTGGCGCGGGCGTTAACGACGGCCTCGAGCGTACTCTTCTCAAAGTCGGCAGCACCTTTAACGGTTTTTACCAGGTTGCCGATGAGGTCGGAGCGGCGTTGGTACTCAGTCTGGACGTCGGCCCATTTGAGTTCCACGTCTTCCTCTCCGTCAACAAAGCCGTTGTAGCTGCCACAGCCGGCGATGAGTAGGACGGTAAGAACGGCGATGACGATGCCTAATGTTCCAATTGATTTCATGTTTTAATTTTTTTGTTGTCTGTGCGTTTTGATTGGTAGAACTTCTCCAAAATAACACGCGAGGCGTTGGAAAGGGAAGATTGTTCGTCGAGAATACGCCACAGCTCGTCGGTTGTTCGCGCCTGACTGCTTAGAAAATCATGAAAATCGCTTAGCAAGCGGTGTTCAGCGTGTTCGCGCAACCAGTCAACCCTTTGGGCTTCACGCCGGGTTTGGAAGTGACCGGCGGTGCGCATTTTTTTTACGTAATCTTCTAGTTTTTCTCGGATGGCGGTGAGACCATTACCGGTAAGTGCGCTTATGTTGAGAACTGATACGGCCCATTCGTCAGGCCGCGCGGGAGCGAGGTGGAGGCTACTGCGGAGTTCGAGCGCTGTTTGCTTCGCCGCTTCCGGTAGGCGGTCGGTTTTATTAACGGCAATCAGGTCGGCTAGTTCCAGGATGCCGCGTTTGATGCCCTGAAGGTCGTCTCCCGCACCGGGCTGGGCTAGCAGTAGAAAGGCGTCCGTCATCCCGTGGACTTGCCATTCCGCCTGGCCCACACCGACGGTTTCCACGATGATGTAATCATAGCCGGCCGCTTCGCAGAGCAATACCGCAGCTCTGCTTGCTGCCCCAACGCCGCCGAGGTGACCTCCCGTCGGGCTGGGGCGGATGAAGACATTCGGATGGCGGGTGAGCTCTTCCATCCGCGTTTTATCTCCCAGGATACTACCTCCGCTGAGACTGCTGCTGGGGTCGATGGCCAGTACGGCCAACCGGTGGCCCAGGCCTGCGATCTCTAAACCAAAGTACTCGATGAAGGTCGACTTGCCTACCCCCGGCGTACCGCTGATGCCGAGGCGGAAGGTGGGGTGGGGCAGCGTATGGTTTAGCGCCAGATCAACGAGCTCGTCTGCTAGCCTCCGGTCATCCAGCTGGGTAGATTCCAACAGGGTAATTGCCCTACCGAGCGCACGGCGGTGGCTGCCGGACTGTAGTTCGGCGAACAACTCCGCCGCCGAACCAGGTCGCACGGCCGGTTGGTGTTTTAATCGCGGGTTTATTGATTTGCTAGACAAAGGTTTATTGATTTGGAGGCAACTCGCTCCGGGTTTAACGTGGCCTTAAGATAGGTTCCTAAAGTTTAGTGAAAGGTAGGACCGGTTTCATCTGACAACAGATTTTTTTGGTTTTGTAGGCTACCTAGTCATCATTCTTCGGCTTCCGAATCGCCTCCTACTTAACCGTATTACGCGAGTCTGCCCCGGGAGCTTGGGTTTGATGCTGGGTTTTTAGTAGTGGGGCAATGTAGTCGTTACCCCACCTTGTAGTTTGGGTGCTCACTTCGCTCGTGTACTACACATTACTGCCGAACTACACTACTTTGCACCTGCGTCCTCGCCCTCATCTTCTACTTTTTTAGAAACGCGAAAATAATGCAAAGCCCCGAGGAAAACCATATTCAGCATCCCATAAATCAGGCTGGTGATGAAGGCCTCCTGTGGCGGAACGTCGTCCCACAAGAGGCGATAGACGAGATAATACGCAGGGACGATGAATAAGAAAAGAACGGCACAATAGCGGAGGGTACGTTTCAGTCTGAGCGTAAGCATGTTTATAGATTTAGGTAGTTCCGTAGCGCCAGAATCTGCGGCTGGCTGCCCACGGCGATGAAGCTTTCTCCTGGTTTCAGAGCAGCGCTCGGTCCGGGGTTAATACTATATTGACCTTGGCCGTAACGATGGCCAATGATATTTACGCCAGCCTTTTCCCGTAGGTTCATGTTATGGATGCTCTTGCCCCGCATTTCTTCGGGCATCTGATCATAGCGAATTTCCTCGAAGCCGATGTCGCTGTCCAGTTCATTGGTTACGTAACTGAAAAATTCGACAGCACCGGGCTTACTGATTAGGGTTGCCATATAGAAGCCACCGATCTGCTCGGGCAGGATGACGTTACTGGCTCCGGCGCGCATCAGTTTCTGGCGGCTGCGCTTGGAGTGGGCGCTGGAAATGATGCGCAACTTTGGGTTCAGTTCTTTGGCGGAAAGGACGATGAAAAGGTTGTCCGAATCATCGTTTAGGGATGTGATGAGGGCAACCGCCCGGTCAATGCCTGCCTCTTTGAGCACTTCATCCTGGGTAGCATCACCATCGACGTACAGGATCTCGTCGTTCTCGAATTCAGGAAGTTCAAGCTTCGCTAGGTTTTCCTCCAACACGACGAATTGTTGCCCCTGTTCCTTCAGGTGCCGTGCTACTTCCCGACCGTACCGCCCGAAGCCACAAATAATGGTATGCCCCTTCAGGCTGTCTACCCGTGCTTGCATATAACTGCGTTCCATGAGTTCAAAAAATTTCCCTTCGATGATGTAATAGGAGAAGGTTGCCAGCGCGTAGGCTACCACGCCGAAGTTGACGATGATCATCAGGGCCATGAACAGCCGTCCGCTTTCGGATAAGGGCTTCACTTCTTCGAAGCCAACCGTCGAGATGGTGATCACCGCCATATAGAAGGCGTCGATAAAGGAATAATCCTCAATCAGAAGTAGGCCGATCGTCTCCACGGCAATCATCCCCAGCACTAGGAATAGGGCGAAGCGTAGATCGAGCGCGGCGCGTTTGAGGCCGAGGCGAGTTAGTATGCGGTAGAGGTATTTCAGTGGGTAGTGGGTAGATTGTAGTGGGTAGTGCTGCCGCGCGTTACCGGTAAGGCAGAGCGTGCAAGTTACAGCATATGGCTGATGACAGGGCCTTGTTTTAGCACTACGCCCGTTCCGCTTCGCTCCGGATAAACAGCAAAACCGGTACCTGGATTAAAAGTGACTCCCCGCGCAGGGTCTTTGGCCAGCAGCATCGCTCCGTCCATGTCCGCATAATCGAGTTCGGGCAGGAGCTGGGCGATGGCGCTGATGCCTACGCTGGATTCGGTCATGCAGCCAGCCATCACCTGCAGGTTTAGCTCACGGGCACGGGCGATCATGCGGCGGGCAGGCGTGAGGCCTCCGCATTTAACGATCTTGATGTTGATGCCGTGGAAATGTTTAGCGCAGCGGTCTACGTCGGCTTCGGTCTGGCAGCTTTCGTCGGCGAAGATGGGCAGGGCGCTTTTCAGAAATACTTCTTTTTGTCCATCTAGGTCGTTGGTTTTAAGCGGTTGCTCGATGAAGATTACGCCGAGGGCTTTTAGCTCGTGGCTTAAGGCGATGGTGTGCTCTGCCGTCCAGCCGGTATTGGCGTCTACATAAAAGGGTGAGTTGGTGTGTTCCCGCAGGGCGCGGATAATGGCGAGGTCGTCGTCTCCGGCACCAAGCTTGATCTTATAGACGGGCCAGGGGAAGGCTTTTAGCTTTCGGACCATTTCATCGATTGGGGCTAGGCCGATGGTGAAGCAGGTGGGGGTTTTGCGGCTGCGGTCTTGGTTCCAGAGCAGGCCGAGTCGGCGTCTTTGTTTCCGTGCCCAAAGGTCATTGGCTGCTACGTCGAGAGCACAGCGGAGAAATGGCGAAATTCCGTGGTCAATCTCGTCCAGTAACCCGTGTAATTGCTCGGGACTAAGCTCCTTTTTTGGCGCGAACGCGGGTGCAAGGGAGGTTAAACGAGCAGTGCAGACGGTAGAGTCGAGGCCGTAATAGCTGGTCATTGGCGCTTCACCGTAACCGCTAAGCCCGGAGGTTTCGTCTTTCAGTTCCACGATGAGGGTAGGCTGTTCCGTCCGGCTGCCGTGGGCGATGCGAAAGGGGTTGGCCAGCGGTAAAGTATAAGGATGGACGATCAGCTTCATGGCAGTAAGGTATGATTGGTTATCCGGCTTTTAAGTCGGGGAGCACAGCGAATTACTAAGGAGGTGAATTTCTCTCGCTACGCTCGCCGGCTTTAAAGCTGGGGAACTAACCCACCGGGCCACACTTCCCCGACAAAACCAATCATTGACCCGTGAACACCGCAAACTGTACCTTTGCGCATCCAATTAGAACCAACGAATTTTATGGCCAGAAATAAGCAAGGCGATACCTCTCCGCCGCCCCACTTGCTGGGCGTTCTCCGAAGTCTGTGGCAATGGCGCAAGCCAATCGTCTTCGTCACCATCGCAGGCACGGTACTGGCGGCCATCATCTCACTGTTGCTGCCGGTTTACTATTCGGCCAGTACGACCTTCCTCACCATCAGCCCCGACCAAATTTCCATCGACGGGGTCTTTGGTAATACCAGCGGGCGGATGCAGTTCTACGGAACGGGTGACGACATCGATCGTGCCATGTCCGTTGCCGAAAGCGATGCGCTGGTGGATCGTCTCATCAAGAAATTCGACCTGTACACCGTCTACGACATCGATACGACCAAGGCGAAGGCACCACTATACGTCCGCCGCGAGTTTATGGGGAACTACGAGGTGAAGAAGAACGCCCGCGACGCCATTGAACTAGAGATTAGGGACCAAGACCCCATCCGTGTAGCCGCCATGGTGAGAGAAGCCCGTAACCAGGTAAATGATATCAGCCTGACGCTCGTGCGTGGTACCCAGCAGCGCAGCGCTCAAAGCCTGCGGAGTGAGATCACTTCCGCGGAAGCTAACCTCACTTCTATCGACAAGCGCATCCGGGAGCTGCGGGAGCGTTCGGGCGTTTACAACACGGAGGCCCAGAGTGAAGCCCTTGGCGCTAAAACTACCTCTCTGCAAAACTCGATAGTTACCACCGAAGCAAAACTGGAAAGCTACCGCCGTAATGGTGGCAAGGGGGGCCGTGATAGCATCGCCAAGTACCGCGTCCAACTGGCCGGCTACGAATCCGCCCGTATAAATCTGGATACCCAACTCGTCCGCCTGAACACAAGCCTCGGCCCGTTGGATAACCTGGAGGAAGAACGTAGGCGCCTGAACGACGCCCTTTCCAAAAACCGTATTCGCCTCAAGCAGTACGAAACAATTCTCGGTACCGATATGCGGGCCATCGAAGTAGTGGAAGACGCGCGGATACCCGTGGCGAAATCAAGCCCTATCCGTAGCCTTATCGTAATCGGCGCCCTTATTTTTAGTTTCATCGCCGCCCTTGTTGGGGCGTTGCTGATTGATTCTGGGCGACGGTATGATTGGACGCAAGTCTTCAAGGAGTAAGTGAGCGATTCAGCAACTCGGTTTCTTAACTATTTAATTAAAACTCTCCCGTGCGGCAGCCACTCAGTGACTCAGTGACTCACCAACTCGCTATCTTCTACAGCTACGCGGCCCTGGTACTTCTGTGCCTTGGCGTTGGCCTCGGGACGGGGGAGTACTGGCTCATCGGTGCGCCGGTGTTGCTATGGGTGGCCGCGCAGGCCTTCCTTGATTTTCGGCTACTGTTCTGGCTGCTGCTGGTAACCATTCCGATAAGCACCAATATCTTGCTGCCGGGGGGCTTCGGTACGGATTTACCGACGGAGCCGCTGGCTATTGGCCTTACCGGACTGCTCATCCTGCACGCTGCGAAGCACTGGCCCGAATACGACTCAAAAGCTTTTGGTCACCCGATCGCCTGGCTGCTGTATTTGCACGTTGGATGGATTCTGTTCGCTACGGTTTTTAGTGACGGCTTTGTGACCAGTTTGAAATTTTCGGTGGCGAAGCTTTGGTACGTCGGGGCGTATTTCCTCGTTCCGCTGCTCATCATCAAGACGCCAAAGAAGGTTACTATTTTGGTGCACTGCATTCTGTGGCCGCTCTTGTTTGTGGCGGTACAGACGCTGGTCCGGCACGGGGCGTACGGCTTCAGTTTTACGATGCAGCATAAAACGATGTTTCCGTTCATGAACGAGCACGTTTCTTATGCGGGTTGCCTGGCCACTTTTGCTCCCTGGCTGATCTTCCTGGGGTGGTGGCTGAAGGACAAGGGGAAGTCGCACTGGTGGCTGAGCCTGCTGATTCTACCGATCTGGCTGCTGGCGGTGTACTTCTCGTTTACGCGGGCGGCATTCGTGGCTTTGTTCATGGCCGGTGGGGCGTACTACGTCATTAAATGGCGGCTGCTGAAACCGGCCCTGGCCCTGGTGGTCATCGGGGCAATAGCCGTGTCCGTCTATTTTGTTCGGGGAAATAAGTACTTGGACTATGCGCCAAATTTCGAAACCACCATCACGCAGGAACGCTTCGATAACCTGATCTCGGCCACCTATAAACTTGAAGACATCTCTACCATGGAGCGTTTCTACCGCTGGGTAGCCGCCGGCCATATGGTGCCCTACCGGCCCTACACAGGTTGGGGCCCGGGCAGTTTTCTGGAGCACTACGAAGGCTATACCGTAAACGCCTTTAAGACCTACGTGAGCGATAACGAAGGGAGGTCGGGCATCCACAGTTACTATCTGATGACGCTTGTAGAGCAGGGTTTTCCCGGACTGTTCATCTTCCTGGTCTACATCTTTGGTGCCCTCATTATCGGTGAGCGGATGTACCATCGGCAAACCGACCCCGCCGCGCGCAACGCCATCATGGCCGCTCTCCTCGCCATGCTCATCGTGGATGCCTTCAACATCATCAACGATCAGATGGAGACGGACAAGGTGGGTGCGCAGTACTTGTTTAACCTGGCGATTCTTATCGGGATGGGAAATTATAAAGCAGGCGATACCGGGGAAGAACCTGGTGAGGGTGCGTAGCGGCCCAAGACTAGTGGTCTGTCAATATTGAATTTGTGGGTAAGGTGCTGATGAATTTTGGT
>JAPKCQ010000261.1 GCA_026421165.1 Lewinella sp.
GCGTACAATATTACCATCAGCGGCGGAGCTTGTTCCGGAGCCGATGAAATTGTAATCGATGCCATGGTTGCCGCTGATTTGTGCTTACCCGTTGGAGACCTTGTGATCAACGAATTTTACGCTGCCCCAAATACGAGCGCAGGCGAGTATGAATTCGTGGAACTGTATAACCGTGGACTGACGGTGTTGGATATTTCCGGTTACTCTATTGAAGAAGGCGCTGGTTCCTCGGTCGCTGTACCCGCCAGCACATCCCTTAACCCTGGAGAAGGTATTCTTATGGCGGGAAGTAATTCGGCTACGTCTACCGGTTGCCCGGTGGTTAACGCGACCTTTATTGGCCTGAACAACGGCGGAGATATCATCATCCTGCGCGACGCAGAAGGCCTGATCCTACAGCAACTTAGCTACGGTGCGGAAGCCAATGTTCAGGAATCTTTAGCCCTCAGCCCTGACGGTAATCTTGATGGTGGTTACCAGTTGCACTCTACAGTATCGATGACTGGAGCGACGAATTCGGCCTGCGCCAACAACGAAGACAACTCGCCTTTGCCCGTGGAATTGCTGTCATTCACGGCCGTAGCCAACGGCAAGATCGTGCTACTGAACTGGGAAACATCATTGGAAGTTAACAACGATCGTTTTCTGGTGGAAAGGCTTGTCGCTGGTGCCCGCTGGGCGACCATGGGGAATGTCCCAGCGGTAAATGGGCGCAATAATGCTTACGAATTTGTCGACGAAGTGCCCGCTCAGGGAGATAACGTATATCGTCTTCAGCAACTTGATGTAGATGGTGTCGCTGTATTTTATGACCCGGTATTGGTCAGTTTCACTGCTGTGGAATTTAACGTCTATCCCAATCCAGCGAACGACGAAATTCGTTTCGGTAGCGCCTTTGCTGGTAGTGATCACATCAGCCTCCTGGACGCCAACGGCCGGGTACTGCGCGAGCTGCGCGCCGGCACTGATCGGGCTAATCTCAGCGGTATGCCCGCCGGTATTTACCTGCTGCGCGTGGCGCGGGCTTCCGGTATTGAGGTGATACGGTTTGTTAAAAAGTAGTCAAATAGTCGCATAGTTAACGTACTATTTTACGGCTTGACTACTTGACTTGATATCCCCACCGGGAAAAACCGTAATTTCGCCTCACCAAACCAAATAAAGGCCTGACCAGCCGCTAAAACCGAACGTTATGGCGCAAGTAGAACTGATCATGCCCAAGATGGGTGAGAGCATTATAGAAGCTACCATCCTTAGCTGGGTGAAGCAGGTGGGCGATACCGTAGAGGTAGACGACACCATTCTAGAAATCGCGACGGATAAGGTGGACAGTGAAGTTCCCAGCCCAGTAGACGGAACGATCATCAAAATTTTCTTTGATGTAGACGCTACTATTGCCGTAGGTGAAGTGATCGCTCTGATCGAGACTGAAGCTGGTGCTGAAGTGGCGGCTAGTCCGGCTACCGGCGGCTCTGTTGGGCAGGAAGCTCCTGCTCCTGAGCCCGAGGCTCCGACGGCTCCTGCTCCTCAACAGGTGCCTGAACCTACGACCTCGCCGGCCCCCGGAGGAAGTCGCGAAGCGAATAAGGCTCCTGCAACCCCTACAGTAGCTAGTTCCGAAGGACGTTTCTACAGCCCGCTCGTCCGCACCATCGCCAAAGCTGAACACATTACTCAGGCTGAGTTGGACCAGGTCCCCGGCTCCGGCAAAAACGGTCGTGTGAACAAAGCCGACATGCTGGCCTACCTGAAACGGCGGGATAACAGCTTCCTGAACGGTACGAACGGGGCCGCTGCAATGCCTACCACGAATGTATCGCCCGTAACGTCTCCTCTCTCCCAGGGAGAGGGGCTGGGGGAGAGGGCAAAGCCCAAGCAAACTCCAGTA
The DNA here is from genome assembly GCA_026421165.1 of Lewinella sp. Classification (GTDB taxonomy): domain Bacteria; phylum Bacteroidota; class Bacteroidia; order Chitinophagales; family Saprospiraceae; genus Neolewinella. The sequence goes on from JAPKCQ010000261.1 coordinate 1,889, forward strand.
CCAGTATTATCCGGTAACGACGAGATCGTGGAAATGGGTCGCATGCGCAAACTTATCGCTGACCACATGGTGATGAGTAAAGCCACCAGCCCCCACGTCACCAGCTTTATTGAAGTAGACGTGACCGACATCGTGAACTGGCGCAACAAAGTGAAGGGGCCGTTCAAAGCGAAGCACGGCCAGAATATCACCTTCACGCCCATCTTCATCGAAGCCGTTGCGAAAGCCATCCGGGATTACCCCGGCGTGAACGTATCCGTGAGCGGAGACAAGATCATCCAGAAAGGCGACATCAACATCGGTATGGCTGCCGCTTTACCATCGGGTAACCTGATCGTTCCCGTTATCAAAAACGCAGATCAGCTCAACCTCATGGGCCTCACCAAAACGGTTAACGACCTGGCCAACCGCGCTCGCGAGAACAAGCTGAAACCCGAAGATGTCCAGGGCGGCACCTTCACCCTCACTAACGTTGGTACGTTTGGCAACGTAATGGGTACGCCGATCATCAACCAGCCGCAGGTCGCCATTCTGGCCGTCGGCGCCATCCGCAAGAAACCAGCCGTAGTTGAAACCGAGTACGGAGACCTGATCGCCATTCGCCAGCTGATGTTTATGTCTCTTAGCTACGACCACCGCGTGGTGGACGGCATGATGGGGGGCTCTTTCCTTCGCCGGATTGGGGACTATTTGGAAGGGTTTGATGATGGGCGTACTGATGTTTGAAGTACGGTGTAAATTACTGTACGCAACCTGTCGGTAATTCTGTTAGTTTAGTGAGTACTTAAACGCATTTGCTATGTACACGAAAGAAGATGTCTTAAATAAGCTAACCAATGCCAAAGCAGAATTGCAAGGCCGATTTCCTATTGCCCGTTTAGCTCTATTCGGTAGCTATTCAAAAGGTGTTCAACACGAGGAGTCTGATATTGATACCTTGTTTCATCCAGAGGAAGGCACTTCGTTTGGCCTGAGAGAAACCTTCGATTTGAACGAGTACTTTCAGGAGCTTTACGCTATCGAGAAAGTTGATGTTGTAAACGGTAAGTTTATCAATCCTATCATTGAGTTGGACATTGAAGACTCTTTGATTTATGTGTAGTGTTAAAAACGTTGCGTATTCGTTGACGATGCTTGAGGCCATCGAGAAAATCAGATTGTATACCACTGAAAAGCTATTGGCTAAAAATGACCAAATGGTTTTCAATGCGTGCCAAACGTTGCTGATGGTTATTGGCGAAGAGTCAAAGAAAATTAATTCTAGATTACGACATGAACATCAAGAAGTTCCTTGGAAATTGATTGCTGGAATGCGAAATGTCATTGCCTACGATTGCCGTAGTATTAGCAGCGAAGCTAATCAGGACAGTTATTAAATCGGCGTCCCTAAGCAAAGTCGATTACCCTAAGGAAAAGTTACTAGCTTCTCCATTTTACACCCATCTCAGCTATCTTCTAAGTGAATAACAGACAATTACGCAGGATTCGAAACTGGATGTGTTTTATTTTACTAGCCATCCCTCTCCTCCTCTCAGCTCAACGCCGGGACAAACTAGACAGAGCAAACCGAGAATTTACCACCGGAGATTACCCCGGTGCTATCCGAACGCTCCAGTCCATCAAAGGAATAGAGGGCGACGCTGAATCCAGCCTACTGCTCAGTGTAAGCCAGTTTCACGCCAACGACCTGCTAAGCGCCGAATCAGGACTCCTCGCCCTTGCCGAGCGAGAAAAAGATAACTACCCTCTCATCTGGTTTTATCTTGGCCGGATCTATCATACCCAGCACCGTTTCGTGCGGGCGGCCACTGAGTACAAGCGCTACCTTCGCACTTTGGGTGATGAGGGTCCGGAACGACGAACGGTTGTCAATCTCCTGCGGAACGTAGACAACGGCGTTCGCGCCGGCTTCGTCACCGATAAGATGGTGGCCGAGAATATGGGCCCAAGGGTGAATTCTGAATACGACGAGTTCGGGCCGGTGCCAAGCCCTATCGGTGCTGGTCGGCTATACTTCAGTCTTGTTCGGCCGGAGATCGCTACCGGTCGGGTACATAGCGACATCGTGGTGAGCCGCAACGATGATTCTGGTTGGGGAACACCGTCTTCTCTCAACGGCTTCATTAATACTACCGCCCAGGAAAGCCTAATCGACATCAGTGCGGACGGCCAGCGGTTGTACTACTACCGCGGCAACACAGGTACTGACGGCCGCTACCTTATGGATACTTTTCGCATCAACGATAACCAGATGATGACGTTGGACGCTGGCGTTCCGATCTCGGCTAAAACTGGAGATATGACGCCTTATTACGGAGCTCCGGACGCCGTCTACTTCGCGAGTAACCGCAGTGGTGGTTACGGAGGCCTGGACCTTTACCGAATGCCACGCCTGCCTAACGGCCGCTTCGGTGAACCCCAAAACCTCGGCCCTAACGTGAACGGGCCTTACGACGAAATCTGCCCCTTCGTAGCCAACGACGGCCGTACGATCTACTTTAGTACCAACGACCCTACGTACAGCGTGGGCGGCTTCGACATCGTGAGCACTTTCCGAGTTGAAGGGGTGGAGGGACGGTTTACCATTCCTGAAAACGCAGGCATGCCGCTGAATTCCGCTGGAGACGACACTCACTTTCGACTGGCCTCAGACACTTTTACTGGCTTTTTAGCCAGCGACCGTAAGGATGGGCTGGGTAAACGGGATATTTACGTCGTTTACTTTATTGATGCTCGTGCAGAAATGCGCTTTTAAACGGGCTCCCTCGGGGCACAGCCTCTCGCTCGTTCATCTACCCTTTGGCGATAATCTTCTGCTCATTATTACTGTCATAAATGCAGTAAGCATCGTACTTGGTGCGGTCCGTCTCGCCCCAGATATCCTTGCCGATATCGCAGACCTTGATCATTTCGTCGTAGAGGATGTTGCCGACGTCGATGCGGCTCTCGACGGCGATGTCGCGGTCGGCGACCTTGTCTTGCTGGATGTTCATGGCTGTTTCGAAGGCCTTGCAGGCGTCGGCTAGTTTCTTTAGGTGGGTTTCGCTGAGGCCGGTTTCGGTGAGGAAATCCCACTGGGTGCGGGCTACGCGGATGACGCGGCGGCCGCAGAAGAGAAGCTGGGCGTCGGTCATGTCCCCAATTTTTGAGGTGCCGAACTTGCGGTAGCGGCCGGTGCGGTTGCTGAACTTCATGCGCACGCGGGTCATAACGGAGTTGATGGCGTGCCTGACTTTTTCGGAGGCGTCGTACTTTTTGTCAGTTACGACCATCTGATCGCCGAGCAGCTCATCGTCGTCGGGGACGTTGACGAATTTCTGGCAGCGGGCGTGAAAACCTTTGAGGCGGTTGCCGTCGTAGCTGTAGTCTTTGAAGTGCTTCAGATCGCGCTTGGCCAGCCGTATGGCGTCCATGCACATCTGGTAGAGGTCGGCGTCGGGGAAGTTGTACTTACGGTTTACCTTTTGCTTTTTCTTCATCGGTTGGATCAGTATAGGCCTACTGCAAATGTAGGGATTTTAGACGGGTGACACAAATTGTTTTTCACTTCGTGGCTGCCTGAGGCGGTGGGGCGCTGACGCGGGTGCAGCGGAATGGTTGAGGAGCGGGGCGAGTTGGGCTAACCATACATCCAGTTTGATGACTTTTAGGGGCGCTGACGCAGGTGCAATATAACAGTCCACAAGCAGGGTTGGTAGCACCGGTCTTCGGAAAAGTAACAGCATACCTTAAACAAAAAAGCGCGCTCCTGGGACCACTCCCGGAAGCACGCTATCGTTTAAACATTTGCGTCCGCCTTATTCAACTCGCCGCCGAAAAATTCCGGGGTGAGTTACAACTACAATCTGCTGATCGAATGCCGGGCCCCACTCAAACGTACCTTCAATGGTGAATTCATCAATAAATACACCTCTGAAACGGGTTTGTAAATCAAACTCGCCTCCGGTAGGGTCTGGTACGAAATATTTCCCCCCACCACCTTCAAAAGCGATACTATCCATTCCGTTTTCTAGCCTGGTCTGCCTTCCAGATACCGGACCGTAAAGCGTTCTGGATACATTAGACCTTGGAGATTCCATTTGCATCCTTCGACAGCAGCCATTTATAATGGTATCACTCTCAAAGTAAAAGATCATACCGATATCAAGGAGGCAGCCCTCCATGTCAGAATAGAATTCTCCTGGTTCGAGTTCGCGGCATGTTTCATCCCCGATGCTTACTTTCGGTTCGGGGCAGTTGCACTCTTCATCTGCTGCGTTTACGTCGAACCCGAGGGCGCAGGTAAATGGTTCGGTGGGTGTGCCTGTACCTCCTTGGTCGTCGTCATCTATGCAGCCACTAGAGAAGAGGCAACAACCCGCGAGGCAGAGTATGAAAAAGGGTTGAACAATGTATTTCATGGCTATTTGTTTAGGTGTGTTAATGCTGGATATTGAATGGTGACTGAATGGAAAAGCGTGCTTCCGGGATCTCTCCCGGAAGCACGCTATCGTTTAAACATTTGCGTCCGCCTTATTCAACTCGTCGCCGAAAAATTCCGGGGTGAGTTACAACTACAATCTGCTGATCGAATGCCGGGCCCCACTCAAACGTACCTTCAATGGTGAATTCATCAATAAATACACCTCTGAAACGGGTTT
>JAPKCQ010000262.1 GCA_026421165.1 Lewinella sp.
ACCCTCATGCGCCTTCGGCCAGGTTATGCAGCGGTAATGATTAAAGACCTGTACCCAATTCTCCACCCCGCCGTGAGAGAACTACAGAATACCGGTCATTACCTCCTGCCTGCGGATCCTGTAATGGAAATAAAAATTTCCGCAGAATGGAAGAACTTCGAGGACTACCTCGCGTCATTGACGAGCAAGTACCGCGTTCGCTACCGCCGGGCTCGAACTAAAATGGAAGGTGTTACTTCTCGCCCGCTTACTGCCCGGGAAGTACGTCGCTACGGAAACCGTTTCCACGAACTATACCGCTCAATTAGCGTTGGCGCAGACTTTAATTCTGTAAGCCTTAAACCGGACTACTTCCCCTGGCTCGCTTCCGTCCAAAAGTGTAAACCAAGCCTCGAGACCGTTCTGTCTAATGGTGGCCTTGAAGACGACTACATCTCTAAAAGCGCTACTTCCTGCTTTACGGGCTATTTTAATGAAGCCGATGAGTTGATTGGGTTTACCTCCGTCGTACCCAACGGTGAGGTGCTGCATGCGCATTTTCTCGGTCTTGAGGATGGCTATAAACAAAGCCACCATCTCTATCATAATATGCTCTTCGACTTATTGGAACAGGCCGTTACCGGAGGCTTCCGTACCCTTGACTACGGCCGGACTGCACTGGAAATCAAGAGTTCCGTAGGCGCGCAGGCTGTCGAATACGCTGTGCTCGTCAAAGCACGTTATGGTTGGCTCAACCGTTTAATTCCCCTATTTACGCCAGCTGTTTACACCGCTTCGGAGTGGGTGGCGCGTAATCCTTTTCGGGGGGTGTAAGTGGCTGGATAGTGTTAATCGTAGCTTGCCCGGCCTCTTTTGCCCCCTGGCCTAGTACTTGTTTACAACCGCCTGAACGATAGCTCGTATTTGCCAACACCTTCGCCAATTTAGCCCCGTTTCCTAATGACAATTTTACATCATTCCGACCGCCAGAAACCAACTTTCTGTAAGCTGAAAAGGTTATATATATACCGGATCGAACACATCGGATTATTTTAAAGTAACCAAGGTTATTTGTTTGTTTATTGACAATAATTCCGTAGTTTACACTTTTCGTTAGCAGCCCGTATTTTTGATTGAAACCCAAAAGCAATGAATACCAAAAGAAACGTAAAGTACCACTACCTAAAGACAAAAAAAGCATTGCACGAAACCATGCAGCGCATTCTAGATATCAACCGTAAAAGGCGGTTCTTTGGCGAAGACGTATCTAGGAAAGAAGAACTTAACGAAGAGTTGAAAGTTCTCAATGCAGTAGCCGAAAACCAGGCGCTGCGCCTTCGTAGTATTGAGGTACGAATGAGCAAACAAGAGGATGCCGCTTAGGCCGTATTTAGCTGAAAGCATTTAGATGCCCCGCACTCTAAATGCTTTCAGTAGAATGCTTATTTTTCAAGAAATGCCAATAATTCTCCCAATTTTTCTCCGGTCATAACTTTAGGGAATTTGATTTGCCCGCCCTTCTTCTTTGATTGTTCGAGGAAGTCGTAGAGCCGGTTAGCGGGTGTTACCCTAACCTTTACACCTTTGAGCGCCTTTCTGCGCGCAACCTTATAATTTTTGTTGACTTCCTGTAGGTGAGCATCAAGGATTTCGATTGCTTTTTCTTCGCTGAGGTCTCCGTTTTCGAGGCCGATTACCCACTGGTGGTAATAGTCGTCACCATCTTCTGTGGGGATGGCGCCTACGGTAAATTCCTTGACTTGGGAATTGGTGGCGTCGTTTAGGGCTTTGATGGCATCGTTTAATTTCTCTTCGGAGAGCTGTGAGCCGACTACGTTAAGCCAGTATTTGGTCCGTCCGGTAATAACGATTTCCATTTGCTTCTTATCGGTGAACTTGATGGTGTCGCCGATCATGTAGCGCCAGGCGCCAGCGGGGGTAGAGGCGATTAGGGCGTAATCCTTGTTTTCTATTACATCGCGAAAGTCGAGCACCTTAGGGTTTTTAAGGATGGCTCCTGCATCGTCGAAACCGTCGGCGTCGTGCGGGACGAACTCGAAGTAGAGGCCGTGATCTAGGGCTAGTTGCATCGACATCGTATTCGGGCGGGCGTTGAAGGCGTAGAAGCCTTCGCTGGCGAGGTAGGTGTCCATGATAATGAGCGGGTGATCCAGCAGCGCCTCAAAACTTTTACGGTAGGGCTCGAAAGCTACACCTCCGGTGGTGTAGACGGCGAGATTGGGCCATATTTCGTGGATGTTCTTTAGCTTATTGACTTCAATGACTCTGCGGAGCATCATCACCATCCAGCTCGGGATGCCCGCCAAAGCAGCGACGTCCCAGTTGGGTGCTTTTTCGGCGATTCGTTGCATGCGGGTATCCCAGTTAGGGATACTAGCGATCTCGATTCCGGGTTTGTAGAAACCCTCCATGAAACCGGGCATATTGCTAACGTTGATGCCGCTGATTTCGCCTTCGAAGGCACCGAATTTGTTCTCCTCCAGATCGGCGGAGCTGGTGAGCATCAGAATGTCTTTTTCGAAAAGGGCGGCCGGCAGGTCAAAATTAGCAAGGCTCTCCGCCTGGGCGCGGCCTACCTTTCGGGTACACTCCAGCATCTCGTTGGTGACGGGAATGCGCTTTGACCTCTTGCCGGTGGTTCCGCTGCTTAGGGCGTAATAATCGGGCTTCCCGGGCCAGGTGATATCGGGGAATTTTCGCTGTTGCTTCCACCAGTATTCGTTCATCCGGTTGTAATCGTGTAGCGGTACGCGTTTGGCGTAGGCGTCACGGATATCTTCGGCTTCCAGCAGGCTGTCGAAGTTGTAGAACTTACCGAAGGCGGTGTCTTTGGCGGTATCTAGCAAATACCTCAGCTGGCTTTCCTGGGCTGCTGCTGGGTCTGAGGGCTCCTGGGGAAGGAGGTTATGCTTAGTTTCAAGAAAGGTCTTGACGATCTGTCCGAAAAATGCCATTGGGTTGGTTTATAAGTTCGTTGGGTTAACCACTTTTCGGGATGAAGTGTTTGCTGGGGCAATTTCAGTTTTAGGGCGCGGCCGCAGGTTCAGGGCCGGTTGGAGGAGCGGGGTGGGGGAGCACGTTGAATAGTGAATCCGCGCTTCAAAACCGGATGCGGTCTTAAAGTCCCTCTTCGCACCCGCGTCCGCACCCAAGAAAAATGAAGCCATTATATTACACCGACTAATCAGACCTTCCATGCTCCAATACCAGCTACTGACTTCATTCACACTAATCATTTTACTCACAGCCTGCAACGCACCGGACCCCTCCGCTTCCGCCGACATAACGGTAGCCAAATGGCAGAAAATAAGTCTTGACTTCCCGGGGCCGGAAACCAACGAATTGGCAGACCTTAACCCATTTACCGACTACCGCCTTGACGTAACGTTCATCAACGGCGACCACAAATTAACTATCCCAGGCTACTACGCTGCCGACGGTGAGGCCGGCGAAACAGGAGCCGAAGCCGGTAACATCTGGCGGGTAAATTTCCGCCCCGATATGGAGGGTTTCTGGGAATGGAAAACGGACTTCCACCGGGGCGAAAACGTAGCCACCACCGGCGAAACGGGCCAGCCCGTAAATCACGAAAACGCGTCTGGCTCCATCTGGGTAATCGCTCCGGTTCCCGGAGAAACCGGCCGCTTAGAACGTAACCACCCCCGCTATTTACAGTGGTCCGAAACTGGAGAGTATTTCCTGAAGGGTGGGGCAGACAGCCCCGAAAACTTCCTGGCTTATAAAGATTTTGACGGTACTTACCGCCACCGTAAAGACTTCCGCGAAGGCGAGAACAAAACAGAAGGCCTGCACCACTTCACCGCCCATGAAGGCGACTGGAAAACGGGTGACCTGACCTGGATGGCCGGTAAAGGCAAAGGAATGGTCGGAGCACTAAACTACCTCGCAGGTAAGGGCATCAACAGCTTTTACTTCCTGACCATGAACATTAACGGCGACGGCAAAGACGTCTGGCCATTCGTGAAGCACGACGACTTTACCCGCTTCGACTGCAGTAAGCTTGATCAGTGGGAAATGGTCTTCGATCATGCCGATGATAATCTAGGGATGATGCTCCACATCGTACTTCAGGAAACTGAAAACGAAACCCTGTTTGACGGCGGAGATACGGGCCCTCAGCGCTCCCTTTACCTCCGAGAACTCATCGCCCGCTTCGGCCATCACCGCGCCGTAACCTGGAATATTGGAGAGGAGAATGGCCCTAATGACTGGTCTAAAGCCAACGGCTTTCAGACCAATGCTCAACAAGCGGCGATGGTAAACTTTTTCGAGGAGAACGACCCCTATAATAATTATGTGACGGTGCATACTCACCCTACTAAACGGGAGCGTAAAGAGATTATCGACCCCTTGCTCGGAAACGCTGATCTTGACGGCCTTTCGTTACAAGTACACATTCCCGAGGAGTGCCACGAGCAAACACAATATTGGATAGAGGCTTCTGCCGCCGCCGGCGTACCCTGGATCGCAACCATCGATGAAGTCGGCCCCTGGTTCCGAGGGCTGGACCCGGACGACGGCGCACCTTATAATAACCAGGATTCCGTCCGTGCCCTCGTTTTATGGGGTAACCTGATGGCCGGGGGCGCCGGAGTGGAATGGTACTTTGGCGCCCGAAACGCACATAACGACCTCGGTATGGAAGACTGGCGCAGCCGTGACCGGGCGTGGGGATGGACGAGCCATGCCATTGACTTTTTTCGGGAGTACCTGCCCTTTGATGCGATGGAACCTTATGATAAACTTGTTGGTGAAGGAGCTTATTGCTTTGCTAAGCCGGGAGAGGTTTACCTGGTCTACCTTCTTTTTCAGGGCTTAACGGAGCTGGACCTCAGCGCCGCTTCAGGAGATTGGACGCTGCGGTGGCTCAACCCCCGAACGGGAGAATTAACGGATGCGGGTACGGTGACCGGAGGAGCCAGTGTTCAGTTGGAAGCTCCGGGAGAGGGCGACTTTGCTGCTTTATTGACGAAATAAAGTAGTTTTGTGGTTCCGCTATGTCGGAAACAGATAGGGTGGTAACCGTTAGTTAAAAACAAATATTTGTATTTTTAAATAAAACAACTATATTTGTATTGCAAAAACGGAGCAACTTTTCCTCGGATCGCTCGCAAAGCCAAGGCTCATGCGGGAAGATTTTATTCATTTTATCTGGCGGCAGGTCCGCTTTGACCTCCGGAGTTTAACGACTACTACTGGAGATACCATTTCCATTCAGGACTTTGGCCAGCACAATACCAATGCTGGCCCTGATTTTAGCGGTGGGCAAGTTCGCATTGCTGGTTTTCAGTGGGCGGGCAACATCGAGATGCACGTTAATGCTGGCGATTGGTATGCACACGGTCACGAGACGGACCCGGCCTACGAGAACGTTATCCTGCACGTTGTGTACGAGGAAGACCGGCCAGTATACCGCTCCGACGGAGGGCGTATTCCCTGCCTGGAGCTGAAAGGCCGTATTCCTAAAGACATAATCAAGACCTACTGGCGGCTGCAGAATAACAAAGATTGGATTCCTTGCAATAACCAACTCCACCTTGTGGACGAGCCCTCGCGCCGCGACTGGCTCGATCAGCTCAGCCGGCAGAGACTGAATAACAGGTCTCGCCGTTTTAGTACGCGGATGGAGCATACTCACCGGGACTGGGAGGAGGCTTTCTACCAATCACTTGCTCGTGCCCTCGGCGGTCGCGTCAACGCCGATGCGATGGACATGCTGGCCCGCTCCATTCCATTACGGAGCATGTTGAAGCATAAGCACAGCCTGTTACAGTTGGAGGCATTGCTTTTTGGGCAGTCCGGCTTGATCCCGAGCTTTGAAGAAGGGGAAGAGGCCTACGTAACGCTGTTGCGGAGGGAATACCAACTACTACGGGTAAAGCACGGTCTTCGTCCGTTGCCGATAGCTGCCTGGCGGTACTTACGCCTGCGGCCCAATAACTTCCCGACCATCCGCATTGCCCAGCTGGCATCGATGCTGCACCGTACCGGACAGTTATTTGGTAAGGCCCTGGCTGCTGCGGATGCCAAGGAGTTGCAGAATATGTTCGAGGTCAAACTCAGCAATTACTGGCGAACGCATTACCGCTTCGGTAAAGAAGTTAAAGCAGGAGAGCGTCGGTTAGGGGTTTCCTCTATTCGATCTATTCTTATAAATACAATTGCTCCGGCGCTTGTTGCTTATGCCGATCAACGCGGCGACGATCGTTTTCGTGACCGGGCAGTGGATATTCTCCAGAGTTTGCCGGCTGAGGATAATGCGGTGCTTCGTCGCTGGTCCAAACTGGGTTATGCTGCCGAAAACGCTGCGGACAGCCAGGCTTTATTGGAGCTGAAGACTAATTACTGTGACGCTGCGCGGTGTACGGATTGTGCGATTGGCTGTCAGCTGCTCAGCCGGCCTTATAATGCTGAGGAGGAAGGGCCGCTGCTTACGCTTAATGAAGAGGCGAGTGTATACTCGCTTATGGGTTGTTAGCGCCTTCGGAGCCCCGGTAAATATGA
>JAPKCQ010000263.1 GCA_026421165.1 Lewinella sp.
CCCTAGTTCCTAGCATCTATTTCCATCCGCAAACAAACCCCATTACTCCAACCGAAGCCATCCTGTACCGGGTACTCTCCCCCACCCGCTTCCAGGGTGATGTCTTCCACATTGTACTTCTCCACCATTTTGTGGACGTTGGCGTAAACGCGTTCGTTGTTGGCCAGCACATCTTCGTGGTACAATTCGGCACAAGGGCGGTCTCCGACGTAGTAATAGCGATGCAGCCAAGAGCTATCGGGCATCAATACGACGTGGCCACTTACGGGAGAACCGTTCCTAATTGCCTCAGTACCATTCATCCAAAATTATCATTCTTTATTAAATTAGAGCAGGAATTCAACGTAGACTTCCTGCCCCGGATGACACCCTTAAAACCATCAAATTGATACCTGCTAAAAACCGGCCACAAGTAAAAAAAGAGTGAGTTAGGACGGTTTTAAACGGTACAAGAGATTACCATCCAAACAGAATACGCGAAAAAGTACAATGGCTATTCCCCCACGAGTTCAGGTGCACATTGGTTTACTTTTGCCTCAGGCAGTACGGTAAACATGGTTTTGTCGGGCGAAGGGTTCTTTGAGAAAATACAGTAGCATCACCTTACCTTAGCCCAGATAAACCAAAATACCACCAAGTTGACCTACCACACAGCAAACTACCTATACCCAATAACATCTCCCCCAATAAAAAACGGCATAATAGCCCTCGGCGATGACGGCAGGATCACCGAAATTCTCGACCCTGCTTCTCCAACCTTCATTGCACCCGCTACCGAGCCCCTAAAACACGAAGGTATCCTCATCCCCGGCTTCATCAACACCCACTGCCACTTGGAACTGAGCCATATGGTTGGCAAAAGTCAAACCGGAAAAACGCTGCTTCCCTTTTTGGTGGACGTAGTAACGATGCGCGAAATGCCCCAGGCGGAAATCGATGCTGCTGTAGAAGAGTGGGACGCGTACATGTGGGAGCAAGGCATCCAGGCCGTCGGTGACATCTGTAATAAGCTCGATACCGCACCGGTGAAACGCAAAAGCCCCATCCGCTACTACAGCTTCGTAGAAATGTTCGACTTCTTCCAACCCGAGCGCGCCCAGGCCAGTTTCGAGGGCTACAAAGCCGTTTACGACGACCAGGCCGACGGTGATGGCAACGCAAAAAGTGCCGTCCCCCACGCCCCTTACACCGTCTCTAATCCGCTTTACGAACTCATCAACGGTGTCAACGACGGCACCGAAACCGTCTCCATTCACAGCGAAGAAACACCGGCCGAGATGGAGTTATTCCTCAACGGAACGGGGCCCTTCCACGCCTTTTTCCAGGGCTTCGGTGCGAATATTGACTACTTTAAGGCCACGGGAAAAAGCTCCATCCACCACGCCATCAGCAAGATGAACCCGGCCAACCGCACCCTCTTTGTTCACAATACCCTCACCAACGCCCAGGGCATACAGGCGGCAACGGAATGGGGCCAAAATGGCGTCTATTTCGCCACCTGCCCCAACGCCAACCTCTACATCGAAAACCGCCTACCCCGCTACGATGTCTTCATCGACGCCGGTGCGAAAGTTACCGTCGGCACCGATTCGCTTACCTCCAACTGGCAGCTCTCCATTCTGGAAGAACTCCGCACCATCAGCAAATTCCAGAGCTACGTGCCGTTCGAAACCTTGCTCAGCTGGGCAACCATTAACGGCGCTGAAGCTTTGCAGTTCGACGATGAATTGGGGAGCCTTGAGGTGGGTAAAAAACCAGGATTATTGGTACTCTCAGAACTAGAAGGGGCTTCCCCTGAAACCTTTCGGATTGGCGCACGAACAGCCGTTAGGCGGATCAGCTAAGGAACGCCCGTATAAATAGCCTCAGAATGGTTGTTTCGCCAAGGAAGCAGTAGGGGCCTCAAATAATCACCGTAACTATACACTTATAAACACCTAATTACCCCCCCTGACCCAAACAATTAACTACACCGGACGAGTACAGCCATGCCTGGAAAACAACAACAATTTTCGCCATTTTAACCTAGAGTTTTCTCGTGATTATCGGTTATATCGTTCACCACAGCTACGTGATGGACGACCTGAAAGCAGTACCCTGACCCGAGCCTGGTGATGTTTATTACCGCCACTGCCGGCATTGCCAGCCTTTGGTGACACTTGCAGGGTAAAAAACATTCTGGCCCCACAATTCTTCCTTTTCGCGGCCTTACCGCTTATCTCGCAGTACAGCTTTTCAGCGCGGCCGTCATTGTGGCTTTCAGTACCGCACCGCACCTCAACGGCTTACCTTCCATTAGTCGGGTTATGTATTTCTTCGGCTATTCTAGGGCTTACCTTGCTGGCCTTACCGTCATGGTGGGTGTTTATTTAGCGGCGCGAACGCTGGTGCAAAGAAAGGTTTCGAAAGAAAGCGAAGAACGGAAATATCAGTATTTCTTCCCTTTTTACCGTTGGCCTAACCTCCCGCTACCAAAAGGGTAGGATCAATTTGCGTGAATACCTTTCCTCCCTGATATTCTGGATTAGGCCGGCCATATTATCGCTGTTCCCCGATACTATTTCTGCTTTCGTAGCTAGGGTTTTCGGCATTGCCAGCAACGTCAATGCCGTCATTTTCCTCGGTATGGGAAGTATGATTTACCTAATTTTCATGCTGTACGGAGAAGTGCGAAAAAACCGCCGGCAGGTCACCAAACTGGCCCGCCAGGTTGCACTTCGGGACACGGAAAGGAAGCAGTAGAATGAAGATTCTTTTCGTTCTCGAGCACTACCCTCCCTAAATTGGTGGTGCGGAAACACTTTTCGGTTTGCTGGCCGATCAGCTGGTAAAGCACGGACATAAGGTCCGGGTAATCACTACCCGCTTTCGCTCCAATTTACCGCTCCGGCGCAACCATTCAGCGCATAAATTGCGGTAATCGTTTCTTGTTTTCGGGGTTAGGCTCACGACTACCGCTCTTCTTTTCCCCTTTGCACTACTCCTACTTCTGTTGCTCGGTTGCGGGCTCGGGCTGCTAATTACTCCGCTACGCATAATTGCTACAGATATTAGCCGGATAAGCGATGAAGGCGTGCGGCTACTGATGTACCTAACACCCATTGTCTACGCACCCAAGGTAGAAGTCAGCTTCCTAGCAAATATTATCTCTCTAAAACCCCTGACCTACCTAGTAGGGTTTTCCCGAGACCTACTGACAAGGGACTTTTTTTGAGCCTCTAACTTTCGGTCTCTACGCACTGATCAGTATCCTCTTTTTTCTCACTTGCCTGTGGGTATTCCGCGCCTCTGAAGCCCGCGTCCGTGAAAGACTAATCGCCAACTGATGGATAAACAAACCCTTCTGTCTGTAAACGGACTATACAAGAAATTCACGACGAGCCTGCGCGGCAGTATGCGCCACGGAATCGAATATTTCCTACGGGGAAGCATAAAAATATCTCGCGACGGAAAGCGGTTGCGAAAAGGAGAGGTGTTCGCCCTCCATGACGTCAACCTCCAACTCAACGAGCATGAAATTCTGGAAATTACGGGCATGAACGGCTCCGGAAAAACTACGTTGGTGCGGCTAATTTCCGGTATTTACCAGCCAGACGCCGGGTCAGTTATCGGCCGAAAAGGCTTGAAAATCACTACCCTTTTGCCCTTAGTGCGGGAATACAACCCTTATTCACCGGTCGCGAAAATATTTATATTAAAGGAGCGGTGTACGGAATGAGCAGAGCCGAAACTGAAAAAAAATTGCCTTCATCGAAGCGTTTTCGGAACTGGGTGATCGGCTAGACCGACCTTTCGGAAACTACTCCTCCGGGGTGAAAGCCCGGCTATCTTATTCCATCGCCATGTCTACCGACACCGACGTTTTCATCATCGATGAGTCTTTGGCTGTTGGAGGTTCTGTCTTCAAAGCTAAATGTGTGGGCAATCTGCGAGCATTCGCCGATCAACCGGGAAAGGGCGTGCTGTTCGTGTCCAACTAAATCCGGAAGGTTCTAAAAATTGCAGACCGGCTGATCGTAATGGATCAGGGAGCGATTATACATGAGACCAAAGACATTGCCGCGGGCCTGGAATTCTACATTAGCAACTGCTATAAGCACCTTGGCAAAACTGAACGTCAAAAAAAATAGCCAAGGTGAGGTCCTATGAGTTGTAACCATGGGCCTAAAAAAGGTCAGGCTCCTCCTTCATGTTCTCTTTACGATGTCCTTTTGTAAAGAGTAACATCTTCCTGCTTTAGCCTGGAATCAAGGTTCAAAATTATAAGAAAAGAACCAGGGGTACATCTTCATCCCTCTCTTTACCTCCGCTTTATTTTTTCCGTCCAAAAGAAATGCTGTTTCTTAATTTTCGGGGGTAGCCAATGAACAGGATCAGGTTATTCATACGTGTCACCCGGTTTCTCGTCAGGTAGGTCCGATACGTTTTTAACAAGGCCACCCCCAAGCGCCATTTACTCCTACGAATTTGGTTGAAATTATACACTCATTTCACGTTTACGACGCTCCAGCGCCTTTTCGTAAAGCATAATATCTTTCTGATTCAGCTCTGCAATCATACGGCGCAGCACCGGGTCGGAATAGTCTACCTCACCCTTCACCGGCACACTACAGTTTAGATGGACCGGTGATGAAATAGCTGGCCATCCGAGAAGCTTCCCGAGCCTCTCCAGATCTTCCGAATAGTGCTCCTGAATCCCCACAAAGTATAAATCCTCTACCTCAATTCCAGAAAGAAATTTACTCATCGTGTTACGGGTTTCTTCCTTTTTCGCATAGGTTTCCAAGCTTTCATTTTTCTTCAGGCCACGGTAAGGCCAAACCAATCCTGCTTTTAAAAAGCGATAGTTAGAAATAACCCGATCCACCGGGTTGCGTAACCAGGTGATCACCTTTGCACCATGTTGCTGCTGCAAGTCCATAATTTCAGGATAATAAAGATGGCCATGTACTACTTTCCTCTCTCCGGTAAGGGAGCCTTCCAGAGACCCAAACCGTTCAATCGTTACAGCTAGATCGCCTCTTCGAATTGGTATCGAAACAGTAGGCCCGTATACCTCACGTAGGGTCTTGTAAAAAGAAGTCCCGGCGGTTTTAGGCATGTGAATGGAAATCAGCTCAATTCTCGGCTTCTCTTTGCGGCGCGCCCGCAGGTGCAGTGCACGCTCATACAGCGCCATATCTCCCGCGTTGAGCAGGGCGATCTCCGCCCTTATTTCTTCGCTGACTACCGGTTTTACCGTTACGTTGCTCCTTACTTCATCGACCTTTCTCCACATCATTCTTTCGCCTAACTCCAAAAGGTCTTCAGCGTAACATTCCTGAATCCCAACGAAATCAAAGCCTTCCAGTGGTGTTCCCTCAAGAAACATACACTGATTATTCTGGTTAATTTCATCCCGTACATATTCCAATAAAGATCGCTGCATTTTCCGTAGGATGTTGACGTTGTCACCTTCTTTACCCAGTTTTCCCTTTAGCCGTTTTTCTAGGTAATAATAGTTGGAAATAACGCGTTCTACTGGGTGGCGGACCCAGGTAACTATTGGTAAACCGTTTAACTCAGGAAACCTATCCTGAAGTTTAACGACGTTAAAATGTCCGTGAACTACCTCCGTCCCTACTGGAAGCTTATTCAAAGTATACCTTCGGCGATTCACACTAACGCTACCTTCCCAAGAAGGATTATTATCCAAACGTATGAAGTTACTTTCCCCGTAAGCGATTTCCAATGCTTTACGAAAACTACTTCCGGCTGTCTTGGGAATATGGACTGAAACCAGCTTCAAAGCTTTCTTTCGGAGCGGATTCGTGCCTTTGTTGCGGAAAAATTGAAATACTTTCAAGGTGCCTTCTGAAACCAGCTTCAAAGCTTTCTTTCGGAGCGGATTCGTGACTTTATTGCGGAAAAATTGGAATGTTTTCAAGGTGTTTTTTTATGACCTACCAAATATGGTGTTTCAGCGGCAATAAACACTACTTTACGAGTTAAAACTATAATATTTCTAGTGAACTCTGACCGTCCGCCTGGTACACTCCACTTTATTTATTCTTAGTATTCACCCTAATTATGATCTGGCTAGCCTCCTTCCCCCGGTCGGACAATACCTTTTTTCGCAACGTCCTCCACGAGGTGTACGGCATTACGTCGAGTACCTACCACCAGGATCCCTCCCGAGAAGCTGACACTGAATTTGAAACTCACCCGGTAGTCAAAACTCATCTCTTACCGCATCAGCTGCCAAAGTATTTAAGAGGTAAGCCCGCTGTTTACCTCGTCCGGGATGGCCGCGACGCCCTGGTCTCCATCGCCCACCACCGCAAAGACATCGTGGGCCCGGGGACTAATTTTTACAACAACTTGCTCGAAGCCACCCTCGCCCAGAACGACAGCTTCTTCGGCGGCTGGTCAGAAAACGTTCAACAATAGACTGATAAAGCCGCCATCGTCATCCCCTTCGAAGACCTCATCACCGACCCCATCCGGGAAGTAGAAAAGCTTCGTGCCATCATT
>JAPKCQ010000264.1 GCA_026421165.1 Lewinella sp.
CGTACAGGTGCTCGCCAGCCGTGCCTCCTCCAGTGACATGGCCCGGCTTAAGTCAGGCCAACTCGACCTCGTCCGTGACAACCGCTACTTTGAAAGTATCGTCCGTGAAGAAGAGCAGGGCTTCATTTTCTTGAATATGATCGACTCTACCTCTCTTTATGGCTTTCGCTATATCATCTACCAAGGCGACCAGGAATTCGTTTTCCAGAATGCGTTTGATGGTACCTTTAACCTTACGGAGGTTGAGGCTATGTATGCGGCGGTGAAACAGTAGGTTATTTACACGGCGTTCCTAAAGAACACCACTTCAACAACCTAATAATAATTATCAGTTCAAAAATGAACACAGCAATTATCCTAAAGGGCATGGCCATGGGCGTAGCCGAAGCCATCCCGGGCGTAAGCGGCGGTACCATCGCCTTTATTACCGGTATTTACGCGCGCTTACTTGAGGCCATCGGTGGCATCCTGGGCCCGAAGGTAATCGGAACATTACGCAAAGACGGAATGGCCTCCGCCTGGAAGGCTGCGGACGGTAGTTTCATCCTTCAGCTCGGCCTCGGAATGGTTATCGGACTGGGCATTGCCGTTTTTTCCATTACGGAGTTGCTGGAGATGTATCCGCCGGTAGTTTGGGCCTTTTTCTTTGGGCTCATCATTGCCTCAGCGGTCTACATCGGCAAACAGATTACGAAGTGGAACTTCATTACGCTGGGTCTCCTCCTTCTCGGCACAGCATTTGCTTTCTGGCTCACTACCATCAACCCATTAGCCGGCAGCGATAGCCCTATCCTTGTGTTTCTGGCGGGAGCTATTGCGATTACGGCGCTGATTCTACCCGGAATTTCCGGCTCTTTCATCTTGTTGTTGCTGGGCATGTACACGGTGGTTCTCGGCTCGGTCAAAGACATGGCCGGAGGGGATGCGGATGCGCTGACTACCGTCGCTTTTTTCGGGCTGGGTTGCCTCGTTGGCTTGGCCCTTTTCAGTCGGATAATCACCTACACTTTTAAGACCTTCCCTAACCAAACCCTGGCATTACTGACTGGTTTTATGCTCGGCTCCTTGCGTACGCTCTGGCCGTGGCAGAACGTACTTTCTACCCGAATCAATAGTGCAGGCGAAGCAGTTCCCTTGCTTCAGACACCGGTGCTGCCAAGCGCTTACGAAGGTGATTCTACCTTTTTAATTGGCGTTGTCATCGCTTTCCTGGCGGGTCTGGCCATCGTTTATTTTATGGACCGCTTTGGACCTGCGGCAGAGGAGGAGGTTGGAGTACTTGAAGGTGTTTAGGGCGCGGCCGCGGGTGCGATGAAAAGGTTTAAGGCACCGTTCCTACGTCGGAGAGTGCCGCTGCCCATTGAGATAGTGTTCTCACGTGCGGTAGTAAATCGCTTATCACTTATCGCCACACCCTTATCGCTTATCTTCCGACACCTTAATAGTGCGGGAGCAAAATCGCATATCCCATATCGCATATCGCATATCCTCCAACGCCGGCCTAGTGCGGTAGCAAAATCAAGAATCGAGAATCAAGAACCCCATGACCTACGGACTAATAGGCTACCCCCTCTCCCACTCCTTCAGCCAGGGCTACTTCACCGAAAAATTCACCAAACTAGGTCTCGGGGCTACCCATCAGTACCTGAACTTCGCCATCGAGAACTTCCAAGGCTTTGAAGAGCTACGGGCCAAACACCCCGACCTGAAGGGCATCAACGTAACCATCCCCCACAAGCAAAACGTCATCCCTTACCTCGACCGATTAGACCCGGCGGCGGAACACATCGGTGCCGTCAACTGCATTAGAGTGGAGAAGGATGGTACGCTCACTGGCTTCAACACCGATTACCTCGGCTTCCAGGCCGACCTACTCACCTTTCTACAGGAGTACGACTGGACGGACAAAGCCTACGGATTACCCTTCAGCGAAGACCTTCTGGAAACCTTTCTGGAAGAGACCCATGCGCTCGTCCTTGGCACCGGTGGCGCGTCACTAGCGGTGCACGAGGCCCTACGGGAGTTAGGCGTCACCACCCAGGCGGTTAGCCGCACTGCGGGCAAAGGTCGCATTACTTACGCCGACCTCAGCCCGGCGCTTATTCAGGATCACCACCTCATCGTCAATACCACGCCACTGGGTATGTCGCCCAACACAAGCACGTTTCCAGAGCTTCCTTACGAAGCCATGGGGCCGGCACACTTCTGCTACGACCTGGTTTACAACCCCAACCCTACCCTGTTTTTACAAAAGTCGGCAGCGGCTGGAGCGGGCACGGGGGCGGGCATTCGGATGCTGCACCTTCAGGCGGAGGCTGGGTGGGAAATTTGGGGGGAGGGATAATTCACCCGCCATCGTACTTATACGGAAGTACTGGGTAAGAGGGATATCATGGAGCTTTGAAAAGTGTAGCAACTTGTACTCGTAGGTAAGTGCAATGAGGAGAGCGGACTCCATCACCCGTATTAAAAGCAACTCGTCCCACCAACCAACAAATCAATATTACTCCTCCTCCATCGTACCAGCCTTCCTCGGCAGCATCTCCTCCCGCATAGCCGTATGAAACACGAAGGAAGCAATGATCGTAGCTGCCTGCGATAAATCGGCTTCCGAGAGGTGATCAAAGTTATCCATATTAGAATGGTGGGTCCGGGCGAAATAAGCCATCGGCTCCTGAATGAACTGGAAACCGGGAATGCCTACGGCGTCGAAAGTAAGGTGATCCGTTCCACCTGTATTGGAGAGGCTTAGTGTACTTGCGCCGAGGTCTTTAAAGGGCTGTAGCCAGGCCCGGAAGATGGGTGCAACGGCCTCGTTACCCTGCAAGTAAACGCCTCTGATCTTGCCCGTTCCGTTGTCCAGGTTGTAGTAGGCCGATATTTTCTCCTGTTCCGGCTTCAAGCTCTGCGGCGTGTAGCTATCGGGTGGGAATACGGCGAAGTGCTCCTTGGCGTAGCCGCGCGAGCCGAGGAGGCCCTGTTCTTCGCCCGTCCACAGCGCAATGCGCAGGGTTCGGCGAGGCTTAACGCCACTTTCCTTGATGGTTTCTAGTAGGATTCGGGCAGCTTCCATCATGACGGTGGAGCCGGCGCCGTTGTCCGTTGCACCGGTAGCAGTATGCCAGGAATCAAAGTGAGCACCGAACATTACGACCTCGTCCTTCAGGTCCGTTCCGGGAATTTCGGCGATGATGTTGTGCTCCATCTCGTCCGGGTTGGTGTAGTTGGCCGTAAGATCGATACTCAATTTCACATCAATACCGCGCTGCAGGTTGCGCAGGATGCGGTTGTAATGCTCAACGGCAACGGTTAACTGGGGTACGACTTTTTTACCCTTATCGCGAGACTTCCCTGCGGCCGTCCTTGCACTGGAGACGAAGACCGTTCCGTGGTCGCCCTTATAGCTCCGGTCCAGAATGGCCAGTGGTTTTTCTTCTTCCATGAGTTCCCAAAGCGCGGTGCGGAAGCCCCGGGCAGCCAGGTTGTAGTTGCGTCGCGGGCGCGGTGTCGGCACGGGAGCATTGGCCATCTTGAGCAGGCTTTCAGCGTCGTGGCGCTTAGCGCTGGGTTCCCATATTTCGTCAACTTCACGAATGGTATCCAACAAAACAAACTTCCCCTTCAGTTTGCCCCGGTACTTAGCGAGGTCTTCTTCCGTTTCAGCAGCCATGTAGATGACGCTACCTGTGCCTTTTACGGAAGGTGACCACGCTTTGGGATAAGCAATGAGCGGCCAGTAACTAGGGCTGGTGGCGTGAACTTCAAAATGTGACATTTCCCAACCGGTACCAAACGGGCCCCAGCTTTCGAGATGTACTTTTTCCATTCCCCATTCCGTCAGGGTTTTCTGCGCCCAATCCGTAGCTTTATCAAGCATCGGTGAGCCGGTCAGTCGCGGGCCGTAGACGTCGGTCATCCAACCGGCGATTTCCATGGCCTGAGACTGGTCGAGTCCGTGTTTGCGGATGATGGTATTTATGTCATCGTTTACTTTTTCCTGAGCGTTGGCCACCGGTATGGTACAAACGAACAATAAAGCGAAGAAGAAAATACGGTTACTCATAGTACTGAATTAGGATAGGTGAATGCTGCGATATGTTCCAAAATCAACCTGAAAGACACTGCGTAGCGACGGTAAAATACTGAAAGCTACTATAATGCTTAGCTCTTACTCTTGTTAAAGGCCAGCTTCGGGGTTTTAGATCAGCGTTTATTTGGGCGCGGCCGCGGGATGCGAAGCGGGAGATGGAGAAGCAATGTGAGTCGAGTAGTGGCTCCACTGCTCTTTATCCGTTCTTCGGCACCCGCGTTCGCGCCACCTGAGAAATGATAGAAATAATTTCAGGAATTTAAGACGTCAAAACCTGTTCGACATGAAAACGCCGTTTTCCTCTTCCTTATAACTTGAAGACTGACGGGCCACGCCCAATAACTGGTTGTCCGCGAACTAATGAATCGATCCACTAGCTAAGCTTAATGCACACCATTTGGTGTGATCCGCGGAACGGGGGTTAAGCGCGCGACTCGGGTTTTACTTACTACGCCTTCTACGGGTAAGAAGGAGTGATTAGGCTTTAGTGGTAGATGCGAGAGAACCGGCGGTACCGGTTACTTCGCGCAAACGTTAGCGATTGGCAGCCTCACGAATCACTACACCCCCAGCGCCGTCCGCCCTGCGTCCTTCCCTTCCAGAACAGACTCCCCACCAGTAAGAAAAGCGTCAACAGACCGTGCGCACTCACGCCCCTCGGAGATCGCCCAAACGACGAGGCTCTGTCCGCGCCGCATATCACCCGCGGCAAAGACCTTAGGTACGCTCGTTTGGTAGCCATGCTGCGGGTCTGCAGCAACGTTCTTACGTGGGTCAAGGCCTACGCCAAGCTTACTCAGCAGACCCTCATGTTGCGGATTCATGAAGCCAGCAGCGATGAGTAGTAATTCGCAGGGGATTTCATACTCAGTACCGGGTAT
This sequence comes from Lewinella sp., assembly GCA_026421165.1. Lineage (GTDB taxonomy): Bacteria > Bacteroidota > Bacteroidia > Chitinophagales > Saprospiraceae > Neolewinella. The sequence continues at coordinate 4,972 of JAPKCQ010000264.1, forward strand.
TTTCACGAAGGTATTACGACCGGAAGCGTCTTTACCCCAGCGAATCCTTACTGTTTTGACGGCACGAAGGTTACCGTCATCGTCGCCGAGGAAAGCTTCGGTGAGTATGGCCCAATCGCGGTCGCAGCCTTCTTCATGGCTAGTGGAAGTTCGAAGGGTCATTGGCCAGTTTGGCCAGTTATCCTGGTCACGATCCGTTGGAGGCTTACCCATGATTTCGATCTGGGTTACGGAGGCCGCACCATGACGATTACTAGTACCGACGCAGTCCGCACCCGTATCACCACCACCAATAACTACGACGTTCTTTCCTTTGGCGTGAACCTCTTCCTGACCGGAGAGGTCATCCCCCGCAACACGTTTGTTATTTTGCTCCAGGAACTTCATGGCAAAGTGAACCCCCTTCAGCTCACGGCCGGGTGATGGAATATCGCGCGGGATGGTGCTTCCACCAGCGAGCACAACGGCATCACTTTCTCTTACAAGTTGCTTTGCATCTACGTTCCCACCCACGTTCGCATTTACCTCAAACCTGATGCCCTCGGCTTCCATGAGTGCCATACGCCGATCGATGACGACTTTCTCCATTTTGAAGTCAGGAATTCCGTAGCGCAGCAGGCCGCCAATACGGGTGTTACGTTCGTAAACGGTAACCGTATGGCCCGCTTTGTTAAGCTGCGCTGCGGCTGCCAGTCCCGCCGGGCCAGAACCGATAACAGACACCTTTTTACCCGTACGGTAATTCGGAGGCGTCGGACGGGCGTACCCCCGCGCAAAAGCCTCTTCCGCAATACTCTTTTCAATATGCTCAATGGCTACCGGCGGCTGGTTAATGCCCAAAACACATGCACTCTCGCAGGGCGCCGGGCAGATACGACCGGTGAATTCAGGGAAGTTATTGGTCTCACTCAGAATATCCCACGCCTGCTGCCAGTCTTCCTCGTAGACTGCATCGTTGAATTCAGGAATTATATTTCCCAACGGGCAGCCGTTGTGGCAAAATGGGACACCACAATCCATACAGCGGCTGGCCTGCTTAATGGTTTTCTCTTCGGCCATGGGCTCGTAGAGTTCTTTCCAGTCTTGCTTTCTTTCTGCTATTGGGCGGGTGGAGGGAAGTTCTCTTGTTGTTTCCAGGAAGCCTTTTGGATCTGACATTTTATATATTTTTTGGCCTTCGGCCTGTTTTTTATTAGCGTGCTACTCTTTTGATTTCGTTTTTGAGACTGCTTTCCATGAAGTTTAGGATAAGATCATAATAAGCGCATCCGATGATTGCCTGTGGAAGTTCAGCATCCGTCAAAATCCAAAATCATTTGTATAGCGAAAGGTGAACGTGCAAAGCAAGAGAGTGGTGAGACGAGAACCTCCGTGCCACCTCCGTGTAACTCTGTGTTCCCGGATATACCGCGGAGCCGGAGATAAAAGTCCGAGAAACTAGACAGCTACAGCCACCTTAACCTCAATATTAGGTTGCATATCCTTCTCCAAAAGCACCCGCTTATAATCACGGGGCATAACCTTAATGAAGTTACACAA
>JAPKCQ010000037.1 GCA_026421165.1 Lewinella sp.
CCGGTCATCCCGGAAATCGCGGTACTCGTAATTGGATTGGTTGTTACCAGCATCAGCGCTGAGGCGTTCGTTACTTACCTCCCAGCCGGAAGGTAAGAGGCTGCGGAGGGCGAGTTGTTGGTAGTTCATGCCCAGCGAGCCGGGATTTTTCACGGTATAGTTCGCGACGAAATCCGTTCCGGAGGGGAGGGAGCTCACGTCGATTCCGTTGCCTTCGTCGTCGGTGTAGGTTACACTGAGGACCAAATTTTCGTTGGTGGTCTGTTCTTCACCGGGGCGGGGCTTTCCGCTGGTGATTACGGTGGCGTAAAGCGTTGCCGAGCCGGTGTTCTTTACGGTGAAGGAGGAGCCGTCAGCATCTGCAGGCATTTCAATCTGGTAGACGCCGCTGTTGGCACCTACTGCTGATTTTGCTCCGGTGGCCGAGGTAAAGTCGGCCTTCAGTTCCTGGTCGTCGGCTTCGCTCATCTTACCGATGGCTACAAAGGCGAAGGCAGCTTCCTGGGTACTGAGCCAGCTGCGTTTCCCGATGCGTTCGGCGAGGCGGAAGGCTTGTTTGCCGGCGGCAGATTGGTCTCCAGCGGCCAGTTGGGATTCGAGAATCATAGCCATGTCGCGGATGTCGCTGCCGAAGGTGTAACCGAGCTCACGGTAGGCTTTGACGACGACACCCTGCCCGCTTATCAGTTCATCCGCGGCAGATTTTTGGCCTACGATCGCGTAGGCGGCGGCGAGGTTATAGATGGCAGGGACGGAAAGGTCGGCAGCTTTGCCGCGCAGACGGTTCATTGCGCCAATCTCAGCTTTTCCGGCTAGGGCCAGTCCGTAGAGGCGGTAAGCCTGGTCTAGCGAGCGTTGCCGAGTAGTGGCGTAAAACGGGTCGCTGGATTCCCGCCAGTTAGCGGCGACCTTAGACTGGAATTTTACGAGCTTGTTCTTCAGGTCAAGTGGGATGCTGAAGCCCGCCCGTTCCGCTTCGGTAATGAAGTGGAGCACGTAGTTGGACGCCCAGGGATGGGGATCGCGGTTGCCAGGCCAGTAGCCCATACCACCGCCGCTGGTTTGGAAGTTGCGCATCTTTTGCAGTCCGGCAACCACGTTATTTTTGCGGCGTGCTTCCTGCTGAGGGGTGAGCTCAATCACTTTATCAAGGTACAGCTGCGCGAAAGCAGGAGAGGTGGTTTGTTCCACGCATCCATACGGGTAGCGTAGCAGGTAGTTCAGGTGTCGACCAAGTTGCATCGCAGGCAGTGCCGTTAACTCCAACATTGCATCCCGCGTCCCCGCCACCCCGAAATTCTCGTAGGCAATGCGCTGCTCCTGACCGGGCGCGATGGCTACGGTGGTGGAGCGCGTCACCGGCTCGTTCGGGTGCCGCACGTCGATCTCTACTTCCTGGCTGGTCGACTCGCCGTTGCCGGAACCGCTGACGGTGAAACGCGCGATGCCCGCCTTATCTCCCACCTGAAGCGGGAAGTAAGTTGTCTGATTTCCGGTTTTGGTAAAGCTCATATTCTGTTTCGGCGTAACGATGGCAACGAGGCTTTCGCTCTCCTTCACCTCAAGGCTGACGCTCTTCACTTTATCGTTCATCGCGAAGACGTTCACGGGCATTTCCACCCGCTCGCCCGGTCCGAGAACACGTGGCAAAGTAGGTAGTAACATCAGCGGCTGTACCACGGGGATACGCTCCGAAGCACTCCCGTAAGCCTTCTTACTGCTGGCCACCACCATGACGCGAACGGCACCGATGTAATTGGGCAGATCAATAGCATGGCGCCCCGTTTTACCACCCGCAAGTTTGAACGGACCGAGGTGACGCACCACCGGTTCGAAGCGGTTAGCCGTCTGGTCTTCCCCTGCTCCTTCGGCGCCGTCACCACCAATGGCGAGCACTTTGCCAAAGTCACCGTTGAGGCTTCCGATCACGAATTTGTAAAGATCGAACGTACGGACGCTAAGGGCTTCTTTGGCAAAAAACCGGTCGTGCAGGTTGGGAGTACTAAAGCGGGTCAGGCCCAGCAAGCCTTCGTCCACCACCGCCAGGGTATAGGTCATCGGCTTACCGTTTTGTTCCATTACGCTCACTTCAACGCGCTCCTTCGGGCCCCACTCTGCTGCCGCGGTAATTTCGGGCTGAAGTACGGTTTCCGGATCGGTAACGGTAACTGGCACCAGGCCGTAGAGGCGAACCGGGCGGTCGTTCGTAGTCTGTTCGTAAGGTTGCAGCAGGGTGATGTTGGCGTAGACGGTAGGCACCATCCGTTCGTCTGTCTTAAAGCTGACGGTCGTTTCGCCAGCTTTGGCATCTGCCCAAAATTGCTCGATGGAGCCGGCGCTGGTTTCGAGGCTTACCAGCATCCGGCCACCGGCGCTGGTGGGCAGCTTAATGTTTACCTGCTCGCCAACGGAGACGTTATCCCGCTCGGCTACGGGGCGGAGCAGGGAGGCCGATTCCCGGTCGGTATCGTCCATATTATAACCGGCATAGAAATACTGTCCGGAGCAGTGGCCGCCATCGTCACAAACGCGCAGTAAATAGCGGCCCCAATCGTCAACCTTAACCTTAATACTTGTCGACCCCTTGCCGTCAGTAGTTGCGTTGAAAGTTTCCAGCGCTTCAGTATGCCGGCTGCCCGAGAAGCGGGCGACGTTGTCGTAATTATCTTGCCACCAGTAACTCCAGTTGACGCGGTAGAGGCCGACCGATAGCTTACGGCCGCTAACGCCCTCACCTTTGGTATTCACCGCTGAAAGTTCGACTGTGGAAGGAGCCTGCATGCTTACCCGACGAGACCCCCAGTCGTCTTTAGGAATATTTATACCAGCGTACACGCGGTAAGGATCGAAGGGAATGCGCTGGTTGTCAACGCTGAAGTTGCCGCCTTCTTCAAACACCTTGGTGCTTACGCCAGCGGAGGCCGGTCCGGGCAGGGTGCCTCCATCAACAGCAAGGACAAAGCTGGCGCGGCCATCAGCATCGAGCGTACCGTTGAAGACTTCCTCGGCAGCGCCCTGGTCGAGTTTACGGGCGGGGTCGCTGAAGGCAAAGTCGGACCATTTGGGAAAATCTGCTTTGCGCTCGGAAAGGAGTGCGGATACCGATGCCTCCAGGTTAGAAGCAGGTGCTCCGTAAAGCCATTTACTTACGAGGGTAACTTCACCGTTATCAGGGCTTAGGCCACCAGCGGGTAGCTCAAGGTCAATAGACAAACGGTTAGGCTTTACCGTCTCGATCATCAGTGGACAGGAGTAGGTATCGCCGCCGGCCTTCATCGTGGCAAACCAGTTTCCGGTCACATCTTTTTTATTAGTCTGGAAGGTAAGCGAGTAGAGCCCGGAACCAAAAGCGGGCAGTACGCTGCGGCGTTCCACCACCCGGCCCTGGGCGTCGGTGAGGGTAAATTCTACCGGATAGTTGTCGGGAAGGCGTTGCTGCTTGTCTTCGAGCACAAAGTTGAGGAAGACCGAATCGCCCGGTCTCCAGACGCCCCGTTCGGTGTAAAAAGCACCTTTGATGCCACCAGCTCCTTCTGCTCCACCAATACTGAACCGAGAGAGTGGCAAGGCGGTTTCGCCGTCGAGATTGAGGTAAGCCGCGTCGCCGTTAGCGGAAGTACCGATGATGATGAAGGGAGCCTCGGTCGTCGTCATCGCTACCCGGCCGTTTTTGTCCGTTGTGCCTGAGTAAACCTCCTGCATTTGTCGGCTGTAGGCTTTAATGATCACCCCGGAGCGCCCCGTTGCGTTGAGCAGGTCGGTAGCAAAGACGATGGTGGATCGGTCCGGATTACGCTTCGCGATGAGGCCCAGGTTGGAGGAAAGCAGGTTTTGGGAGATGAAGCGATCGCGGTTGTAGTAAGCCGGAGTGCAGGGATTGTCCTGGTCCTGCCAGTTAAAGTCGGTATAATAACCGTGGATACCGTAGTAATCGCCCAGGCCGGTCTCAGATTCACGAAAGCCGAGGACAAAGTCGTTCGCACCATCGGCGGCAGCGAGGGAGTTTAAGCCAAAGTCTTTCGGGCCGACATCGCAACCGGCGATACTTTCTTCCATACCGAAGCCAAGGCGAATCTGGTAAACTGCGGCGGCGTCGTCACCAATATATTTACTCAGGTCGAGGGCATAACGACTCCAGCGGGCCGGGTTTACGGCTCCGCTCAGGCTGCTTAGTTCAACGCGTTCTTGGGTGATGATTTTACCGACGTAGCGTATGCTCCAATCATCTCCCTGGGAAGAGAGGGAGTTGTCTTGTAGGTAGCGACTTACGTTATCAGCGTAGACCTTTACGATCTCTAGGCGGACGGCTTCCAGGCCCACCGCTTCGAAGGGATAGAGTCGTTTACCTTCGTGGGGAAGGATGTTACCGGTACCGACCATGCGCAAAGCGGGCTCGGTGCGGCCGAGATTTACCTTCCAGGAAGTTTCACGACCAAGACGGAAGCCTGCCGTGTTTTTTATGTCATCGGAAAGGCTGATGGTCACTTCGCCAAGGTTATCGCTTTTGGGGTAGATGTACAACAGGTTACCGTTAATGCGTGTGGTATAGTTGGTGTTGTCGGGGAAGCGGACCATCCCCGTCAAGTCCTGGCGGGCCAGTAAAGCGTCACTGAAGCGGACTAGTAGTGCACCCTCGTCTTCGTCGGAGACCACGAGGCTTTCCACCCTGAAATCATCGGATGCGGGAATAACCACCGAAAGCTCGCCCTTCGTATCGGCGAATCCGGACTTATCACCGTCGTAAGTGATGGTGACTGGAGCGGGAGATTTACCCCGGTTCGGGGCGGTAATCGTATAGCTAAAATGACGGCTATCTGCTCCGGTGATAACTTCTACGTCGATGGCCAGGCCTCCCTGTTTTGCGGAGAGCATGTCATTAATTTCAGCTACGGTAGCCGCATCATTGGTAACCACCCGGCCGGTAACCTGAACCTGGCCTTCGCCGGGAATGTAGAGGCCATCAGAGACTACTTCTGCTCTCCGCAAAGGAGTTGAGAAGGTGAAGCTAAAGTCGCCGTAGCCGGGCGTTTTCACTTTAGCCGTGTAACTCGTTCCCGAAGCCCAGCCTTCCGCCGGCGTATAGGACAGTCCGGTACCCTGCAGTTTCGCCTCGCCTTCCACCCGGGGTGTAATGCTGATCAGATCAGCCGCGTCGCCGTCCGGTACATTTGTAAATTGGACGTAGACCGTTTCGTTACGGCTAATTATTCCGGTGGTGTACGCCTGAATACCGGCGGGGATTTCATCTGCGATATCCGTGCCTACGGCTTCGCTGGATGGCTTCTCACATCTGGACAAAAACAGAGAAAGAAGTATGAAAAAGGGGAATAGACGGATCAAATATGGGTTCTTCATGTTACAGTTGATAATTAGAGCCAACAAAATAGGTTCTATTACATATACTTATTGTTATAATGGCGCATTAACCCTAAATATGACCCAAAAGCTCCCCATATTTCCCCTCCAGTTGGTAGTTTTCCCTGGAGAGCATCTTAATCTGCACATATTTGAGCTGCGCTACCGTGAACTCGTTGCCGATGCGGAAGCTGAAGGGTTCACTTTCTGTGTACCTACGGTGTACGAAGGAGGAGTTCTTCCAATCGCCACTGAAGTCCAACTCATTGAGGTTGTAAACCGCTACCCTAGCGGCGAAAGCGATATCCGTACGCTTGGCACCAGAGTTCTCTTCATGGAAGATTATCAAAAATCAATTCCTGGAAAAAGCTACGCCGGTGGTGATTGCCGAGAACTTGTACCAGACTTTGAAGAAGACCTACAGCTCAACCAGCGCATAGTTAAACTGACCCGCGAAATTTACCGGAGCCTAAACATTGACAAGGTAGTCCGCGACGCCGAAGACGGATTCAGAACCTACGACATCGGTCATTATGTAGGCCTTAAGCTAAGGCAGGAATACGAACTACTTACCCTGCTTGATGCCAAAGATCGTCAGCATTTTTTACTCGACCACCTACGCGATATTCATCCCGAACTCAAGGAAGGCAGCCGCATTCAGGACCGAGCTAAGTTGAATGGGCACTTTAAAAATTTGACGCCGCCGGAGTGGTAGTGAATGAATAAAAGGAATAAACAAAATAGCTACCGCAAGAGGCAAAGGGGTTAAGGCATGCGGCATTCTGCGGTCGAGCACATGAGATAAAAACGTAGTGGTAAACGTGACCCCAGTATAGGCGACCGCAAGAGATCGCCCTAGGGTGCTCCACCTACTGGAACCCTGAAGCAGCCGGCTATTGACAGCCAATTACAGCCTACCCGGTAGTAGATGCCTTGGTTCACTGGCTTTGAGTAAGGACACGTCTGGTTAAGTGTAGATCAAAAAAGCGTCACGCCAAAAAACTAACAAGAGGAAACATCCTAGGGATCGCTCTTACCGGCTGCGCTTGATTCGCGATCACAAAATCACCTCATGCGGCCAACGCTAGTACAGCATGAATAATCGTCCACAAATAACTACTACATTCGATTAGAACTTCGGCTACACTCAGCGACCATCAGTCGTAGAGTAGTAGCCGGGGTGTTATACTGCTGTCAGGCACATGAGGTGAAAACGTAGTGGAAAACGCGGCCCGGTACGAGCGACCGCGAGGGATCGCCCGTACTGGCCTCGCTTGAGCAGGTTCGAGCTCGCTTCGCGAGCACAAAGTCACCTCATGTGACCGACGGTAGTACATTATTTTGAGCTGGTGATGAACGACTACGTACCTTCTATCTGTTACTCAACGGCAGCGCGGGAAACAGTATCTCCAAAAATAATAGCATTCATAAAGAGCCGGTTAGAGCCGTACCAGAACGCCCGAAAGTTGGGATTATCCGCAAAGCTGATCGTCCGACCTCCACGGGAACCTGAGACTATTATCGCAGCAGAATTAGTCAACTGTGTTTCAAGGCCACGGGGAGAATAGCCACTTAGCAGGGAGTTTTCCCGGTAGACAAGAGGGGAAGCATAGAGGTTCTCCGGCATTTCGAACATAGTATTACCACGCTTGAACATGGGGATTTCCCTACGCTGCATGCCGAACATTAGCGGATGAGTGAGGTCCCCTTCGGCCTGGTATATAGAGCCACCGAGGACTTTACCGCCCCGGTCTCGGGAAGCGCGCGAGTATGGCCGGCGGGCTTCGTCACCTTCGTCGGCATCTTTACGGCTACGGACTTTCAGTTTGGAAAGACCATTATCAGCCGCCCATCTGCCCGCGTTCTTGAGGGTGATCAGGACGTTCCCGCTACCCATCCAGTCCTGAATGGCTTTCGTCCCAGAGCCCCCAATATCTCTGTAATTACCGTCCACCATGATGATGGTGTTGTAGCGGCTGAGGTCGGCGCGAGCGACGCGATCTTGCGGCAGCTTGGTGATGGGAATGCCAAAGCGCTGGTCCAGTAGATGCCAGGCATCGGCGACTTCCAGGCTACTGGCTCCACCCTCAACGATCAGAGCGATCTCTGGCTTGCGGAGAGTTTGGTAGGCAGAGCGGCTACCAAGCATAAGGCCTTGTTCCGGGCTGCCGGTGGCGATGGGAGTGAAGACCAAGCCAGTGTTGGCGGATACTTCGTTGATAAGATCATTGAGTTCCGTCGGCGCTACCGCTTGGTTGTTCTCGACGGGAACCATGGCGGTACCGGGGGCGAAGGTTTTGCCTTTGATGGTGAAGGGTTTATCGGAGACCTTTACGTTTACGCCAGCGTCGAGCAATTGGTAGATGGCTTTGGGTGAGTAGTAATCGTCGGGCCCAAGAAGGTAAGCGTAACTGGCCATCGCTATGCGGGGCGTGGCCATCGTGGCTGCTCCGTCGAAGTCCGTCCAGTTGTCACCGGGAAGCTTGGCGACGCGCTCGTAGGGGAGGTTGAAGGCCATTGGCAGAACGAAGGTCGAAACATCGTAAAAGAGGCTGTCTTCGAATTCCAGGATAGGTTCGAAGACGGCGGTAGTGAACGGAGTTTCTTCAACCCAATACTGCACCTGCGTTCCCGCCTCCTTCTTCTTGATGGTTACGTCATGCCGCTCAATCAGTTGCATGAGCTCGCGTGCGCGCCCAGCATCGCCGTCGTCTGCAACAACATAGCCGCCGGTGGAAACACCGTTGTGGTTGAACTCACGCTGGTAAGTAAGCAGATCGTCGCGCAGATTGGCGAAGGCTTTGTGGGTACTTAGCGCAGTGGCTACCTGGTTGCGGATGGTAAACGCGAAGCTCATCAGCCCATTATCCGTTTCCTGCAAATGACCGCGCGAACTAGCTTGTTCGAAGAGAATGCCGACGCAGCCGTTGATGTCCGGATAAGTAGAACCTTTGCCGTAGTAAAAGTCGTCGTAGCCTTCGCCGGAGTAGTAAAGCGAGCCGATCTCATCGAGTGCTGCCGCGTGGAATTTTCCGATTTTCGCAGTCAGTTCCTGGTTCACTTTCGGCGTCATTGGGTGGATGCGCGTTGGCTCACCGGGCATAAAAAAGAAAGTGGCGTCTTTGCCCATTTCGTGGTGGTCGGTGAGTACATTCGGCTGCCATTCGTGAAACTGCTTGATACGGGCACGGCTCTCGGGATGCTGCACGGGCAGCCAGTCTCGGTTGAGGTCAAACCAGTAGTGATTCGTGCGGCCGCGTGGGTACGCCTCGTTGTATTCACGGTCGTTACCATCGGACGTCATCACCTTGTTTTTGTGGCTGTTAGCCCAGCTGGCAAAACGATTGAAACCATCAGGGTTGTAGCAGGGGTCAAACAGGATGATGTTGTTGTCCAACAGTTTGGCCAGTTCGGCGTAAGGAGCTGCGGCTAGGTAATAGGCCACCATCACGGCGGCATTTCCTCCGCTCGGCTCATTGCCGTGGATGCTGAACCCCTGGTAGAGTACGGCGGGAACTTTGCTCAGGTCACCAGAGGTCATTCCTCCGTCTTTCAGGTTCCATTTTTCGTGCATATCGCGCATTTCCTCCAGTCGGCTGCCGTTTTTCGGGCTGGTGACGATGAGGTTCAGCAGTGAGCGATCTTCGTAGGTGCGGCCGATTTGCTCTAGCGTCATCCGATCGCTCTGGCTTGCGAGCAGGCGCATATAACCTTGCTGCAGATCGTGGCTCACGTGCCAGTCGCCGACCTGCCAGCCGAGGTATTCTTCCGGGGTGGTGATGGCGGGGTCGTAGCTCAGATCGGGAAGGTAGTAAGTTAGTGGTCGGTCCGCTTCGCTGTTACTAGTCTGAGCCGTTATTTGGGCGAGGCCGCAGGTGCAGAGGAAGGTTAGGAAGAGCAGTGATAGGAGATATGTTCTCATTTGATTAGTTTGATTTTGGAGGGGTAAGATAAGATTTCGATTTGTAATGGTTCGACCTAAAGCACACTAATTCGTGACTCGACTCAAGTCAAGTCACACTACCACCAAAAAGAGCAGTCAAGAGTTAATAACCCACACATAGGAAGTTTCCACCACATATTCGCTATTTTGTCCGATATTACGGGACCTCACCCATTTCTATCCATGATTAAAAAAACACTGATTCTCTTTTGCTCTTTAGCTTCCCTTCTACTGGCTGGTTTTATGACCAGCTGCGCAACTGACGAAAACCAAGTCTTGGCCTTTTCGGACCAAGGCACCGGTACCGACAAGCCACTACCCGACCTTATTTCTTTCAACTACCACGTTCGGCCTATCCTTTCTGATCGCTGCTATGCTTGCCATGGTCCCGACAAGACAAAAATAAAAGCGGGGCTTTCACTGAGTAACCCCGATGCTGCACTTGTGGCGTTAGGAGATAAACTGGACCATTACGCTATAGTTCCAGGCAACCTGGAAATGAGCACCCTGGTAGCTAGGGTTGATTCGGAGGACGAGGCAATTATAATGCCTCCCCCAGAATCTAACCTAACGCTTAATGACTATGAACGGGCCGTACTAAAAAAATGGGTAGAACAAGGCGCTAACTATGAGGAACACTGGTCTTTCCAGCCAATTAGCAGCCCCGAATTACCAACGGTAGCGCAGGAAGCGTTCGTTAGTAACGGTATCGACCAATTTATCCTGGCTAAGATTGAAGCTGCCGGAAGACAACCATCAGTTCCTGCTCAGCAGGAACTATTGATTCGCAGGCTTTCTTTTGATATAAGAGGCTTGCCTCCGACACCAGAGGAGATCGATTTATTTGTCAACAACACCGATAAAGACGCTTACGAAAAGGTAGTCGACCAATACTTAAATGCCCCAGCCTACGCCGAAAACATGACGGCCTTATGGATGGATGTCGCACGTTATGCGGATACGCACGGCTATCAGGACGATCTGGAACGGGTGATGTGGCCATGGCGCGATTGGGTTCTCCATGCCTTTAAAAATAACATGCCCTACGATCAATTCGTCATTTGGCAATTAGCTGGAGACCTATTGCCGGATGCCAGTCTGGAACAAGTAATTGCGACGGGCTTTAACCGCAACCATAAAATAACCCAAGAGGGTGGCGTGATCCCAGAAGAATACCGGGCAGAATACGTATCGGATCGCACCATGACCTTTGGTAAGGCCTTCTTAGGCCTCTCCGTAGAATGTGCCAAATGTCATGACCATAAATACGATCCCATTTCACAAGAGGATTACTACAGTCTATTTTCCTTTTTTAATAATGTGCCAGAAAAAGGGTTGATCGAGCAGTACGGTGCGACCCCAGGCCCCTTCCTAACGCTAAACGCAGAAAAAATTGAAGAAAAAATCGGCTTCATCAAAAACCTGGATACCATAGAGCAGATTGAACTCATGGTGATGGAAGAAATGGAAACACCAAGACAAACTTTCGTGCTGGGAAGAGGGGCTTACGACAATCCTAAACAAGAAGTATTCCCCTCCACGCCAGAGGCGGTACTTAGTTTTGAAGGCTATGAGAAAAACCGTAAAGGGCTGGCGGAATGGCTCTTCAACAAAGACAATCCCATGACCTCCAGAGTCATGGTCAACAGGCTCTGGATGATGTGCTTTAGCAGAGGCCTGGTGGGTACGCCCGACAACTTTGGGGCACAAGGTGCTTTGCCTTCTCATCCTGAGTTATTGGATCACTTGGCGTATAAATTTATGGAGAATGACTGGGATATGAAAAGTATCCTGAAGTACATCCTGATGTCATCAACTTACCAGCAAAGTTCCATAACTACGGAGGCTCAAATTGAAAACGATCCGGAGAATAGCCTTTACGCACGAGGGAATAGAACTCGGTTATCGGCAGAAAAAATAAGAGACCATATTCTGACGTCTAGCGGACTGTTGGTACGAACGGTTGGTGGCCCAAGTGTAAAGCCTTATCAACCTGCAGGGCTTTGGCAAGAAGTCGTTGGCGGCGGCGGCGGAAGCTCATTTGGTTATGAAATAGACGAAGGCGAAAAGCAATACCGCAGAAGCCTCTACACCTTTTGGAAAAGAACGGTTCCTCCGCCTGGCATGATGACTTTTGACGCCGTAACGCGCGACTTCTGCATGGTGAGCAGGGAGACTACATCGACCCCATTACAGGCTTTGGTGATGATGAATAGTCCACAGGTAATTGAAGGAGCCCGCAACTTGGCCTACCTGGCTATTGAGTCGCAGGAAGGGCTTGAAAACAGGATTCGCTTTATGTATAAGGCGGCCACCAGTAGGCAACCGCAGGCGGATCAAATTTCGGCACTAGCGGCTTACTTTAACGACGAAAAGCAGCAATTCGAATTACTTCCGGAAAACGCCGTGACCTTTTTAAACATCGGCGACTCGGAACAAAAGGCCTTATTACCGCCCCCCGAATTGGCAGCTTATGCGATGCTAGCTGCCGCTATTTATAATTTAGATGAATCAATAAGCAGATCATAGGATGCAAAAGGAAATAAAAGATCGGCAATACAATATGAACCGGAGGGCATTCCTCTCTAAGTCAGCACTTGGAATTGGTGGTGCTGCTTTGACCAGTCTACTGGGGTGCGGCCTCGGATCAGGCGGTGGTATGCCCGAACAGCAGATTGCTAACAACTTAAACGGTATCCTTTCATCCGGTAAACTACACTTCGCTCCCAAGGCAAAGCGCGTTATCTATTTGTTCCAAAGTGGTGGTCCGTCGCAGTTTGAGTTATATGACCATAAGCCCCTGCTTAATAAGCTGCGTGGACAGGACCTGCCCGAAAGTATCCGAAAAGGACAACGCCTTACCGGCATGACTTCGAATCAGGACGCCTTCCCGCTGGTAGGCTCCCAATTTGCTTTTAAAAAGCACGGACAGAGTGGGTCCGAACTAAGTGAATTATTGCCCTACACTTCAAAGGTGGTAGATGATATTTGCATTATTAAATCTATGCATACCGATGCGATAAATCACGATCCGGCCATCACCTTTTTTCAAACCGGGTCACAGCAACCTGGCCGCCCCTGTATGGGGTCCTGGCTTAGTTATGGGCTGGGCAGCATGAACGAGAACCTCCCCACCTTTACGGTATTACTTTCCAGAGGAACCGGACGAAAATTTGGCCAACCGCTGTACAGTCGTTTATGGGGGAATGGTTTTTTACACTCCTTACATCAGGGAGTCCAGTTTCGTTCCGCCAAAGACCCTGTACTGTTTTTGAAGGACCCGAAGGGTATGAGTCGGAAATCACGCAGGAAGATGATTGACCTGGTCGCCAACCTGAACCAAAAGCACATGGAAGAATTTGGAGATCCCGAAATCTCCAGCCGTATTTCCCAATATGAGATGGCCTACAAGATGCAGTCTTCCGTTCCTGAGATAATGGACACCTCCGGTGAGCCCGATCATATTTATCGGATGTACGGGGCAGAGTCGATGCAGCCTGGCACTTTTGCTGCAAATGCACTACTAGCTAGAAGGCTGGCCGAGAAGGGCGTTCGGTTTGTCCAGCTTTACCACATGGGCTGGGACCAGCACGATAACCTACCTGGCGCCATCGCAAATCAGGCAAAAGATGTTGACCAAGCCTCCGCAGCCTTAATTATGGACCTCAAGCAGCGAGGTATGCTGGATGAAACCCTGGTCGTCTGGGGCGGTGAATTTGGCCGCACGAACTACTCTCAGGGCCTTTTAACGGACACCAATTATGGCCGTGATCACCACCCGCGCTGCTTTTCCATCTGGATGGCCGGAGGCGGCGTGAAGCCAGGAATTACCTACGGAAAGACCGATGAGTTTGGATACAATATCATAGAGAACCCCGTACACGTTCACGATTTCCAGGCAACGCTCTTGCATCAACTGGGGATTAACCATGAGAAGTTTACTTACAAATACCAGGGCCGACGTTTCCGACTGACGGACGTTAGCGGATCGGTGATTCATGATATTTTATCGTGAGCGAGACTACGGTCGGCCACATGAGGTAATGAGTAGCAGCGTCGCTAAAACTTAGCCCAGTAAGGGCGACCGCAAGGAATCACCCCTAATGGAAAGATTCTGATTAAGCCGCGTTCGCCGGCGCGGGCACGAAATATAAAACAACACTACAGCAGCGTCTAATGATAGAATTGATAGGCCGTTTCCATCCTTTGTTATTGCATCTACCGATTGGGGTACTACTCTATGCTTTTACCCATTGGAGTTTCGAATACTTTTTTAAAAAAAAGAAGGAAAAAACAGATTTCACCTTCGCCTTAAGCATTGGAGCCCTAAGCGCCATCGCATCTGCTGTTTCCGGATGGATTTTGGCCAGTGGTGGTGGTTATGATGAGCGCTTACTAGATTGGCATAAATACTTGGGTATTGGTACTGCAGCAAGTGCTGTCGTGCTTCTCTGGGCCTACCGAAATTGGTCCAACCAGAAGCTATTTGGAGGTCTTTTTACTGTATTTGTCGTCCTACTTTCAGTTACCGGGCATTACGGTGGGTCACTTACCCATGGAGAAGGCTTTTTGACCGTTCCCGCTACAACTGAAATAGTAGTACTACCTGAAAATATTAAAGAGGCACACCTCTTCGATGCGTTAGTCAAGCCCATCGTTGATCGTAAGTGTGTCAGCTGCCATAATCCACAAAAATCTAAAGGAAAATTACTACTACACACCTTAGCTGGCTGGCAGGCGGGCGGTGAGAACGGAGCGGTCCTAATGGCTGGTTCTATAGCTGAAAGCCCAATGATTAGCAGGGTATTCTTGCCTAAAGAAGACGAACAGCATATGCCGCCAAGCGGGAAGCTACAGTTAACCTACGAAGAACGTAATTTCCTGGCTTGGTGGGTAGAAAATATGCAGGATTACAACCATCAGATCAAAGACCTGAAAACAACCACTGAAGTAGATGCCTACCTTAAAGCCCTGCAAGCAGCTCAGCACCCACAACCTGAAAGACCTACCGCTCAACAACTGGCGGGACTTGAACAATATGGAATAATCGCCTCCTTACAATCCTTGGACAACTCATGGGTAACTGTACGCCTGCAAAATGCAGAAAGCTTTAAACCCGAAAACCTGAAGCGATTGCGCAAGATCGCTCCAGCCATTAAATCCATCGATATTTCGAACGCTTCCCTAGCCGATGTAGACCTTAAATATTTCAGTCGTTTTGAAAACGTAACCACCATCAATCTGAGCAATTGCACCATCAGCAGCCAGGCCATTACCCCGCTAAAAGACTTGCCTTACTTACGCGACCTTAACCTGTACGGTACACTAGTTGACAGCACGGCATTCCAGGTTTTAGCCGAATTGAAAGGCCTGAAAAAGGTGTACTTGTGGAAAACGCCGCTTGCGAATTCAGGGCTCGAGAAGTGGCGCGCCAGCTACCCACAATTAGAAATAATTGGCGGAGTAGACTTTGCCCAATTCGGTAATCCTCAATTGGTACCACCACTCATCATCGCCGAGCAAGACCTCTTTACCGATTCTTTACTGGTTGAACTAAGCACCAAAGCCAGTAAAGCAACCATCAAGTACACCACAGACGGGAGTATTCCTAACGAAGACTCCCCCTTGTATACCGAATCCTTCCATGTTTTTGCTACCACCGAAGTCAAAGCAATCTTATCGATGTCTGGCTGGACGGATAGCGAGCCTGCATCAAGTACCTTCATCAAGTCACGCTTTACCATCGACCGCCTGCGCGCCAGCGTCGAGCCTCACGGAAGTTATACCGCAGAAGGTGTCGCAACCCTAAAGGATCTAAAGAAAGGCGGCAGTTCCTTTGGTGATGGGCGCTGGTTGGGTTACCTCGGTGACGATTTAGACCTTACCGCAGACCTCGGGCAAGTGGAAGAGATCAGTGTCGTTACGGTCGGTACGCTGACGGATCAAAATGCCTACATCCATCTACCCCAGTCGATTAAAATTTCCGTTTCCGAAGATGGCAGGCGGTATGTACCTTTTCAGGATAAGCAGATTCCGATGGCGGATGGTCCTACAGCCGCTATGGTGCATAACCACTTAATTCGATCGGAACCGACCTTAGCCCGTTACATTCGGATCAAGATCAAGAGCCAGGGCGTAAACCCTACGTGGCACCCTGCGCCGGGAGAACCCTGCTGGCTGTTTGTTGATGAGGTGTTGGTGGAGTAAAGACGGTCATAGTCCCATCTACAGCCGACGTTCTGACGCATCAATTTGAAGATCATTGATACTAGCGAATCGTTTTTTCATTAATCCGTTGTCATCAAACTCCCAGTTTTCATTTCCATAAGATCGGTACCATTGGCCCGAGGGGTCTCTCCATTCGTATTCAAACCTAACGGCAATACGATTGTCCGAATGCGCCCAGTGTGATTTCTTCAGCTTATAGTCTAGTTCCTGATCCCACTTACCCTTCAGAAAAGCAATTATTTCCTGCCTTCCGTTAATAAAAAGGTTGCGATTTCGCCATTCAGAATCTATGCTATAAGCAAGCGCGATCTTTTCCGGATTTTTAGCGTTCCAGGCATCTTCTGCTGCTTGAATTTTCTGCTTTGCCGTTTCCTCGGTGAAAGGAGGCAGGGGATATTTTTTATCAATCATTACAATGTCCATTTAGAAATACGATTAACAAATAGGTGGCAATTTGCCGGGTAACCCCACAAATTGCCACCTTATTTTCATCAGAGCTAAGGCCTTATTCTTTCAGCGTGCCGTCAGCCTTTGCTTTCTTAATAGCGCCTTCCACTTCGGAAGTTTTAAAAACATGGCTTGATACAAACCGGAAGTTCGTCTGGGCGGCCTGGTTTCCGTCCAGTCCAGGAAGGATAGCCGAGGCCGTTGCGTCTCCCACCACTGCAACTTCAAACCCATCTTCCAGCAGCTCTCGTAGATGTGATTCAACACAGAGGTTACCCGACATACCGGCGAGAATAACCTTGTCTATTTTCTGCTTTCTCAGTTGAAGGCTCAGGTCATTCTGCTCAGGCCCAAAGACTTTATGTGGGCTAGACACCGTCACATAATCCTGGCTAATGTACTTCTTGTACTGATCTAGCCAATCAGCACCAGAGCCTTCAAACCCTTCTTTATTCAGCTGGTCGCCTCGGTCAAACATTCCCATGCCGTGCATGGCTGCTTCCAGCGCACCTTCGAACTTCCAGTTATGGTCATGTTCGTAGTAATAGTGAGGAGAAATGAAAAGAGGGATGCCGTTTTCTTTGGCCAGCTTAAAAAGTGTTTCAAGGTTGTCAACCGTGCCATTTGCTTTTACACTTTCGCCAACAAGCCCCCAGGTTACCCCTTCGGTACTTAGAAAATCATTTTGAGGATCTGTAATAACTATCGCGGTAGTGTTATCAATTACAAAACCGGGGTCGGGTAATTGAGCTTGAGCGGCTAGAGAAAAAAGGGTGAAAAAGGAGATTAAGAGATAAGTTTTCATTTTTTAAAAATTTAGATAGTGGTAGAATATTGTTAATATTTTCAATTGCCCTAGGGGACGATTATTTCATTGTGTGAACGCTATACTAGCGTATGGTCTTACTCACCTTTCCCTCCAGAAATTTCCGGATATAACCAGCGATTTCCTCTCCCTCTTCTTCCAGCGCGAAGTGTCCGGTATCCAGCAGGTGGAAGGTTACGTCCTTCAAATCCTTTTTATACGGGAAGGCACCTTCAGCAGGGAATATGTAGTCATTTTTACCCCATACAATCAGGACTGGCGGCTGGTAGGTCCTGAAGTATTTTTGCCAGCTGGGATATAGTGGAACGTTGGTCCGGTAGTCATAGAACATGGCCAACTGTATGGTATTATTACCAGGTCTCTGAAGGTGACGCAAGTCTACTTCCCAGTTGTCGGGGCTAATGGTTTCAATATTTTTAACACCATGGGTGTATTGCCATTTCAGTCCCTCCGGAGCGTGGAATCCTTCCAGGGCTTTACCGTTTTCGATGGTATAATCATTCCAGTACTTTTTGATTGGGATCCAAAAGTCCCGAAGGCCTTCTTCATACGCGTTACCATTCTGGATGATAAGCCCCTGGACCCGGTCGGGGTACTTGGCCGCAATTCGATAGCCGACTGGAGCACCATAATCCATAAGGTAGATGCTGTACTTTTTGATTTCCAGCTTCTCCAAAAAGCCTTCAACGATCAGGGCCATATTATCAAAGGTGTAGGCGAAGTCTTCCATCGCTGGTTGTTCGCTTCGCCCATACCCTGGATAATCGGGGGCAATCAGGTGGTACTTGTCGGACAAGTCTTCAATCAAGTTCCGAAACATATGGGAGGAGGTCGGGTAACCGTGTAGCAACAAAAGCGTTGGAGCGTCTTTGGGGCCAGCCTCTCGGTAGAATACATTTACGCCGTTCACTTCGACGGTTTTATGTAGTGTAGGGTAATTCGGGTGTTTGGTCGCCTCGTAAGTCGTAGCGACCTCCTCAGGTGAACCAACCGTGGATGCTTCTACCAATTGAAGGGTGTTCACCGCAAGTACTTCTGTTTGGGCGACACCAGAATAGGTGGCAAAAACAGCGACTAAGGAGAGAAATAATACTTTCAGGTTTTTCATTGTTGTGTATTGTAAGATGTGTGAAGGATAGATTAAGGAGCCCTTAGGCCTCCCTTTTAGTGTATTCTTTGAGGGGAATGGTATAGCCCTGAGTAGAAGTCTTACTCAGAACTATACCACTTGGTTATTCCGGAGAGAAAGGAGGAGGTTAAGCAACGCTTTCCAAGCTTTCGACTGGAGCGGCAACTGGGAAGTCGATTTCGAAATCACCATTACTGTAGATGTAATTGGTAATGTTCCGAATGGCGACAAATCCGATCAATTCAGCTAGTGATTGAGCCGTGTAACCAACGGAGAGGAATGCGTCGATTGCTTCCGGTGAAGCTTTCCCTTTATTATAGGTCAGTTCTGTAGCCAAAGTGATTAGTGCCTGCAGCTTGGGGTCAGCAACCGTCCCTTGCCGGATACCGGCGATTTCTTCGGCCGAATAGCCAGCCATCTTACCCAAAGCGCTGTGGGCCGAAAGGCAGTATTTACAGTCATTGGACTGTGAAACAGCAAGTGCAATAGCCTCATTCTCCTTAGCAGAAAAGGAACCTTGCTTCAGGGTTGCTTCAAAGACAAGGAACCCTCCCAGAAGGTTAGGGGAATTCGCCATTGCTGCGTAAAGGTTCGGAACGC
Source organism: Lewinella sp. (assembly GCA_026421165.1). Taxonomy (GTDB): domain Bacteria; phylum Bacteroidota; class Bacteroidia; order Chitinophagales; family Saprospiraceae; genus Neolewinella. Next base: position 18,529 of record JAPKCQ010000037.1, read on the forward strand.
GTCCTACTCTCTGCTTAATGCTACTGAAAATGGTTTGGGTCTGTTCACCTACTTGGTTATTGGTAAGTGGTTTTAAAACTTTCATCGTTCTTCTATTTTGGTGATAAAATTATTTCCACCAAAACACTTACAAGTAGCGTGCCAAACTCATTTTTAATACGCAATAAATTGATTATGAATTATTAACACATTTAAATATTTAATATTAATACGTGCCCAATTGCCAATATATTGGCACACCGCCAATATATTGGCAAGTTTATGGCCGTTGGATATCCAATTTCTTCATTCTAGCTTCTAACGTAGTCCTGTTTATGTCAAGCAGGCTCGCCGCTCCTTGTTTCCCGCTCACTTTCCAGTTGGTAAACGCCAAGGCCTTTAAAATGTGTGTGCGCTCGTTTTCCGCAAGACTTACCAGCCCTTGTTTCTTGGCCGCACTTGGTAATGGCCGCAAAGAGTCTCCCAAATCTAATTTTGGTCCTTGTGAAATAATAACGGCCCTTTCAATCACATTCTCCAACTCTCGCACATTCCCCGTCCAATGGTATTGCTCTAGGTCATCCATGACCTTTTTAGTGATCGTGCTTATTTCCTTTCCAAATTTCTTTTCAAATTTCTTGACGAAGTGCGTTACCAATAAGGGGATGTCCTCTCTTCGCTCTCTCAGCGGGGGTACGTAAATAGGAAAAACATTTAAGCGGTAGTAGAGGTCTTCCCGGAAATTCCCTTTGCCAATTTCGGCTGGCAAATCCCGGTTAGTTGCTGCGATTACGCGCACATCTACGCTATTGGTTGTTGAGCTTCCCAGGCGATCAAATTCACCTTCCTGAAGCACCCTAAGTAGTTTTGATTGCAATTCGATGGGGAGCTCCCCAATTTCGTCCAAAAAAATGGTGCCCCCATCAGCCAGTTCGAAGCGGCCTATTCTCTTATTAAGCGCTCCGGTAAACGCTCCTTTCTCGTGCCCAAATAGTTCGCTTTCGATAAGGTTAGCAGGTAGGGCAGCGCAATTGACCTTGACGAGTGGGCGGTCTTTCCGGGAGCTTAAATTATGGATGGCCCTAACAATGAGCTCCTTCCCTGTCCCCGATTCTCCCAAGACCAGTGTCGTCGCATCTGTCGCTGCAACCTGCTCTATCTGGGCCAATACCTTTTTAAGTTCTTTGCTCCTACTTATTATTTCCTCGAAGCTATGCGTCAATTTCAGCTCTTGCCGCAAGTATTTATTCTCTGCCTCTAGCTGGGCTTTCAACTTCTCTACCTCCGTGAGTGCATGTAACAGCTCTGCGTTACTTTCCTCCAGCTTCCGTTCATTCTCTTTTCTGCGGGTAATGTCTCTAAACACAACCACGGCCCCGAGCAACTCATCGTTTTCGCCTTTAATTGGTGTGCTGGTATATTCGACCGGGAAGCTAGAACCGTCTTTCCTCCAAAAAACCTCATGGTCCACAGTGTGGACTTCACCGTCTTTAAAGGCTGCATAGATTGGGCACTCGTGTGCGGGGTAGTGTGTCCCATCAGGCCTCGTATGGTGTAGAATATCGTGTTGTGGCTTTGCAATTAAGTCCTCTAATTCCCAGCCAATCATGTCCGCCGCAGCTCTGTTTACAAAGGTTGTATGCCCTTGACTGCTTAGCCCATAAATACCTTCTGCTGCTGATTGCAAAATAAGCCCGTAGTGCCTTTGCAACTGCTGTAGCTCTTCCTCTACGTTCTGAAGTGAAAAATGGGCAGGAGATTCGCTATTTTTTTCCATGGTTATTTAAGCCTCAGGTTTCCTAAAACTACTTTCAATCCCTTGTCAATCCAAATTGCAGTACGGTTTTTCTTCAGGGTCCGCAAACTATTCGATCGGGCGATACTTTTCCCCTTGCTCTTCAAAAACCTTCTTTGCACCAGCGTCCGCGCCCTAATCCCCATAACTCTGCGGCCACATTAATAGACATTTTTCCAGCTCCAATATCTCCCCAGGAGCCCGGTCCATAGCGCGCGCTCCATTCCAAGGATAATCGCGAAATCAACCAGGGCCTGGCTTCCCAAAACCCTCCGCCAATCGCTCCGCCTCAGCAACCACCTCTTCTGGGTACCCTGCCAGGGCCAGGATCTTAATGGCATTCCGCTCTGTCATAATTCCGGGCTTCAGTTTGTAATCGAAGGATAAGGCTTGACCGACCACCGCTTCCTGGAAATAATAAAGGGAATAATGGTCGGTCAACAAATTCGCCAGCTCAAGGTCATGGGTGGAGACAAGTACCAAACAATCTCCTTTTGTCAGGTAATCTAGTACCGCCTTGGCGCTGCTTACCCGCTCCACGGTATTGGTGCCGCGAAATACCTCATCAATCGTAATGAGGTAGGGTGTAGCGGTATCTTCTGAAAAGTCAAGCAGCGTTTTGATTCGTTCTACCTCTTCCAGGTAGTAGCTACTGCCTTCTTCGAGTTGATCGCTGGTATTCATGGAGGTGGCAACGCGCCAGACCCGGGAAGCGTAGTCTCGGGCGAAGGCCGTGTTCAGCGCCTGGGCGCAAACAGCATTGACGTTCAGCGTTTTGATAAAAGTTGATTTGCCGGACATATTGGATCCGGTCACCAACATTCCACTAGTATCTAATGCCAAATCGTTGGCTACCGGCTCATCAATGAGCGGATGGTATAGTTCGGAGACGCGCAGGCGGTGGTTACCCGATAAGTCCGGTTTCGCGAAATACGCCAAGCTCCCACGCAGCGCCAGCACGGACAGCGCAACGTCCACTTCGCCAATGGCATAGTAAATGCTTTCGGCGGCCTCTCTTATTTCGGGTAGGCTATCCAGCAGGGCGTAATAGGTTACTACGTCCAGCAGGGTAGCAAATTTAACCACCTCCATGACGTAAGCCATAACGTTGGCGCCTTCGATTTTAGCCATCCGCTCGTCGATGCTGAGAAACTTAAGACTCCGGACATACTTCTTTAGCCGTTTCGTTTGTGATGCCAACGCTACGGCATTCACATCAAACCGGTGATGGCTTAGCGGGATGAGCTCCCTCCCCACGGTATAAAGTTTATTAAGACGA
>JAPKCQ010000265.1 GCA_026421165.1 Lewinella sp.
ATTACTGATTGCGGTCACGGGTTTTTTGCTCCTACTCAATAAAATCGGGTGGAGACGTTTTTTATTTTCCTTTGAGAAAAACGACAAACACCAGTATTACCACAGCTACCTGGGGCGGCTTAATCTGATTCCCATTGTGATTATTGCCGGAACCGGGCTGCTGCTTTCGCTGGTCCGTTTTGGCTGGGTGGATACCGAAAAAACGACGCAACGGTCTTTTCCGGAGGCGATGACTACCACCGAAGACATCCGATTGGAGGGTTTTGACCTTTTTAAAAAAACCGTGTTATCTACGGTCAAAAAGATTGAGTTTCCTTTTTCCGAAGACGCCGAAGATTACTACATTCTATATTTGGAAGACCGGGAATTAACGGTTCATCAGTACACCGGAGCCATCGTCGCAAGCGTCACTTATCCCTTCAGCAAGGCAGCAGCTATTCTGAGTTTCAAGCTGCATACGGGGAGCACCTCGGTCATCTGGGCAATGGTGTTACTGCTGTCCAGTTTGAGCATTTTGTATTTCATGTACTCCGGCTTCCTCATATCCTACCGGCGGCTGGTGACCAAGAATAAAAACACCATTAGCGCTGAACGTGCTGAAGTGATCATTCTGGTGGGATCTGAAAACGGTAAAACCCGTCAATTTGGCCAACTAGTTTTCAGGGCGCTTACGCGTCAGGGAGAAAAAGTCTTTATCGATGAGATGAATAACTTCCGGAAGTTTCCTTTGATGAAAGAGCTGATTGTCATGACTTCGACCTACGGAGACGGGGAGGCACCCGCTTCGGGCAATCGTTTTTTACAGCTAGTGGAAACCGTAGAAGCACCATCTACAACAAGCTTTAGTGTCGTTGGCTTTGGTTCGGTACATTACGAGAAATTTTGTCAGTTTGCCAAAGAGGTGCACCAGCGGCTGGCGGTACATCCGGCCTACGAAAGTAGCCTGGAGCCCGTACTAGTGGACCGAAATGAGTACCAGACCCTTAAAGGATGGGGAGTGAGCTGGGCGCAAAAAAAAGGCATAGACCTAAAGCTGCCCGACCAACTCAAGGCACCCAAAGAAAAGCACCATCGTTACCGGATTATCGACAAGTGGTTGGTTGACGATGGCTTTACGCAGAGCGTTCACCTGGAGTTCCGCGGCCGTAAGCAAGAGCAAATTGAACCCGGTGATCTGCTTGCCATCCAACCAGCTCCCACGGAAGAGCCGCGCTTATATTCCGTGGGAAAAATGAGCAACGGGAACCTTTTCCTCGCCGTGAAGAAACACCCACACGGTAAGGTATCTTCTCAACTTTATGAGCTCTGCGTCGGAGACGCTTTCAAAGGTGCTCACCGGGAGAGTACCCATTTTCGTTTTCCAACCGCAGTGCCGAAGGTGATCATGATCGCCAACGGTACCGGGATTGGCCCGTTTGTAGGCATGCTTCATGATCAGGCGTCCGACGTACCCCGAGAACTGATCTGGGGCGTCCGTAACCAAGCGGGACTAGCTGCTTTAGAGCAGGTTTTCGTAGCGGCACAAAGTACCGGCCAATTAGTGAAAACATCCTATGCACTCTCCCGGGAGGCGGGGGCATACCGTTACGTGCAGGACATCGTTACGGCCCAGGGAGCGGCCCTGGCCCAAGACCTGTCCGAAGGGTCCGTCATTATGCTTTGCGGCTCCTTGGCGATGCAGCGGGGAGTGTTTGCCGCGCTTGAAGACGTACTCCAAGACGCGGGAGAGCAAACGCTAGAGGACTACCGAGCAGCGGGCCAGGTGTTGATCGATTGTTATTAGGACGGAAGTTTTTACCCGGCAAGGCAGTCCACCCAAGTATGGTGGCCAACAAGTCAAATAAGCGCTTAGGCTATAACCTACGCCTCACAGCTGGAACTGATTTACGGTAACTCCTTGCGAAAGCAGCGGCCGAAACAGGGAACGTTTAACTTGATGCCTAGGACGCGGGACTGGTCGGAACAACTAGAGGCGGTACTGAGCGGAGAGACTATATTTTAGGTTCTACGCTTTCTTTAATACATCGGAATAACCCCGTTCCTTGCACCTTTATCCCTCACTCTGCACCTGCGTCCGCGCCAAAAAACATAATAATAATAAGGCAGCTACTCCGACCAGCTTAGACGGTTCTTATATTTGAGAATCTGAGCAATACCCTATATATGAAAACATTCATTTACTACGTATTCAACACCCTCCGCACATTGAGCTTCATCTTGGTACTAGCAGTATTCGGCCTATGGGTTTACGATAAGGCACGTGAAGACTACCTGGAAGTAGAGCAGGGGATGCGAATGCTCACCAATATTGCACCTATTTCGCCATTCACCATTTCAGGAAACAAGGTTGGTGTTCAATCACCGCAAGTACGGATACCGGTTAAAACAAACGGTTCTCACCTTTTCTTTACGGGAGAGGAATTTGTCTACTCTGACCATACGGGATTGAAGACGGTCATTTATTTGCGTGACGGGAAGGCCTACAGTCTTGGAGGCCGAGTACCCAGGGAGACGTTGCGGGCTTACTTGGAAGCGGCGGATATTTCAGTTTCGGTAGAGCAGTCTTATGTTTTGAATCTTGACCAGTTCAGGAAGCTAGAAAGCCAGAAATTGTACAACGAGAAGAGCTGTAAGTACGAGGCGTTAATGATGAATGGTAAAGAAATCCCCGGTTCTCAAAAGAGCTTTCCGGAAATCAGAGACGGATTGGTTAAAAACGGCGTTCAGTTGGTTGATGAGGGCCAGTGTACAGTACGGTTACGCCCTGAAATAGCTTCACACTGTTGTCACAACAAGCTAACGGTTATACCCTGAAATAGCCTGAGGCAATATCGCGTAGATTGTTCTAGTGAACAATAGTTAGTAATTTGTCATTCCAACCGCAAGAAACATTACCACCATGCGACTAGCAGTGTACCTCTTATTTGGCCTTACCCTGACCGGGGCGTGGGCTTGTCGGTCTTCTAATCAGCCCGAGTTCTTACTGCGGGCCAGCCTCCTCGTAGCCGAAGACCATACTTGGTTCCGTGCCTTTCAGCACTTTGGCGAGCTACTTGAAGAACGTTCGGAAGGACGGATCGTGCTACAGACTTATCCATCCGAACAACTGGCTAAGGAGATCGAGGCCATCCGGATGATCCAGACGGGAGTGATTGACATGACTACAACCAGCGCTCTACTGAGTAACTGGACCGAGATTATGACCTTTTGCGAGATGCCCTTCCTGATGGACAGTATGGAGGACGCAGATGACATGCTCACCGGCCCGGTGGGTGCCCGCATTCGGTCCGAGATGGTTACCAAGACGGGGCTCCGACCAGTCGGTTATTTTCAGGCGGGTGCGCGTCACCTCACCTCTAACCGGCCCATCCGCCATCCCGATGATCTGCAGGGGCTAGTGATTCGCATACCGAGTATTCCGGCTTTCGTGACGGCCTGGGATGCGCTTGGGGCAAAAACCACCCCCATTGCCTTTTCCGAAGTCTTTACCTCCCTGCAACAGGGCGTAATCAACGCACAGGAGAACCCTCTGCCGCTGACCAAGATGGCCGCCATGTATGAGGTGCAGGAATACGTGAACCTGACCAGTCACGTTTTCGGCTGGACCTACCCCGTTATCGGTGAAAAAAAATTCAAAAGCATGCCGGCGGACTTACAGCAAATCTTCCTGGAGTGCGCGCTGGAGATGCAGGCCTACGAGCGCCAACTGTTCCTAGAAAACGACGTCCTGACCCGGGCCGAACTTGAGGCGAAGGGAATGACCTTCGTTGAAGTCGACCGCGCTGCCTTCGTCGAAAAACACGGGAACGCCATTTACAATACCCTTTCTCCCGAAATGAAAGCAGTATACCTATCCTTAAAAGACACGATACAATGAAGCGTTTCGTCAAGTACTTCGGGATTGCGATGAAATGGGGCACACTACTCAGTACGCTGGGTTTCGTGGCCTGCATCCTGGTTCAGATTTTTGCCCGATTATTCTTAGCGACAGCCCCTTACTGGACCGAAGAGGCAGCACGGGTTTTCTTTGTGATCGCGATCGGCTTCTCGGCCGGACTGGCGTTGCGGAGTGGCGAGTACGTTAATTTCGACTTTTTCTACCGGCGCATGAGCAACTCCTGGCAACGGAGGATAGCTTTCTCCATTGATCTGCTTACGGTAGTCCTTTTTGCCCTTTTCACATTATACGCAGTACAGTTCACGGTAATGGGCTGGGCTGAAAGCTCGCCGAGCCTGAAATTCCCGATGGCAATACCTTTTGCGGGAATGCTGGTTTTGGGATTTTCTCTATTGGTATACGCGATCGATCGTCTGCGTAAGTACTTCACAACTAAGACTACCGGAACATGATTGGGCTCTTGCTATTCACCTTTGCCGCGTGCATTCTGCTGCGGTTCCCTATCGCCTTCTCCTTGGGCTTATCGTGCTTACTCTTTTTGCTAGTGGAAGGCACTCCGCTCATCGTCATTCCGATGAAGATGTACTCGGGTATCGACGTCTTCGTATTACTAAGCATACCTGGCTTTATCATGGCGGGTAACTTGATGAACCATGGAGGGCTCACGGAAAAGATCATCGCTTTTTGTAACCACCTAGTGGGCCATATTCGCGGCGGATTGGCGCTGGCAAATATTGCCGCCTCGATGCTGTTCGCCGGCATCTCGGGAACGGCTATTTCCGACACCGCTAGTATCGGTTCCGTTATGATTCCGGCCATGAAGAAGGAAGGCTACGACGCTGCCTTCGCTTGTGCGGTAACGGCCTCGTCGTCCACCGTAGGGCCGATCATTCCGCCGAGCGTATCGATGATCATCGCCGCTACCTTAACCGGGCTTTCGGTTAGTAAACTATTCCTAGCGGGAGCTATTCCCGGTTTTCTACTAGGAGTTAGTTTATTAGGGTACACTTACTACATCTCGCAGAAGCGGCAGTACCCAAAGCACGAGCGCAGCAGTTTACGTCAGATCGGCCGCGGGTTCATAGATACCTTTTGGGCTTTACTGATGACAGTCATCATTTTATACGGTATCATCGGTGGCTTGTTTACCCCCACCGAGGCTTCAATCGTGGCGGTATTATACGCGCTGGTCATTGGTATTTTTGTGTATCAAAAATTGACCTTGCGTCGGGCAATGGTGGTCTTTCTCGACTCTATGAAGACGTCTGCATCCCTCATGGTACTCATCGGTTTTGCTAACTTATTCGGTTACATCCTGATCACCGAACAGTTGCCACAAATCGTTTCCTCACAAATTCTCGGATTTTCGGAAAACCGCTACGTAGTGTTACTGCTGATCAATCTATTACTAATTTTCGTAGGCACCTTTATGGAAACCATCGCCGCCTTACTGATTTTATTCCCGATCTTACTTAAAGTAGCGCTAGCGGTGGGAGTCGACCCTATTCACTTTTCCGTTATCGCCTTACTCAACCTGATGATTGGCCTCACTACGCCGCCACTGGGCGTCTGCCTTTTCGTCGCCGCCGGTATTGGTAAAGTATCGATTGGTGAGGTTAGTCGGGCGGGCTTTCCCTTTCTGGTGGTCAGTTTGATCGTTCTCACTTTGGTTACCTTACTACCGGAGCTTTCGCTTTTTCTGCCCCAGCTATTTTTGGACTGATTTGTCGATAGGCTTTTATTAATCAGACTAATAATGGCACTCTTTTGTACGCAGTACGAGCATGTACCGTAAAATTGATTGTTAGTTTTATTTTTAAAATTAGTTTGATACTTACACTGTATAAAACAGCCGTTCGTGCTCAAGAATTGGGGGAAGGTGGCTACGGCTCTCAGCGAGCCAAAGAACATAGATACATACGATGAACGTTTTTTCGGCCTCTTTCTTAGAAACGCCGATTTAATAACTATCCGATTTCGCTACGCAGTAGCAGCGAAGCTAATCAGGACAGTTATTAAATCGGCGTTCTTAAAGGAGAAGAAAGATGTTGGAGGCCTTAAATTAGCATAGTATATAGCGCGGACGCGGGTGCAGTCAAAGTTTTAAAAGCAGGGAGAGGATTCGCTGATAACTAGGTTGCTGCCTAACACTGTAAACCTATGAACCAATATCTTCATTCTTCTATATTTCATTATGAGATAATTACGGATGAGTACTATGGTATGTTCCGCAGCTAAAAAAGGACGCAGCTGCGCGTGGCGTTGATGTAACAGAAAGTAGTATTCTTCATCAGCTCTTCGGTGGCGTGTATTTTGCAAAAAGTTTGGCATGTATGTTACGGAATACAACACCTAATAAGGTAGCTTTAACCTCCTAAAATACTATATTAAATGCATAATATGGAAAACGTTTCGGAAGGTTTACCCCCCCTCACGGTTTTCGGATAACACGCGATTGACCTCCATCTTAAGGCTGCAAAAAAGCAGTCATGATGGGAGTAATCAAACGTATGGACCAGATCAGCGATATCCTCAAGATTTACCAGCGGACCCGCTCGATCAAGACGACCTTCAAGGCCGCAGGATCTTCGC
>JAPKCQ010000266.1 GCA_026421165.1 Lewinella sp.
GTTTAAATTTCAAACACGACTGACTATTGCCTGCGTAAGCAAATACGCTCCTTAATCACCAGAGGATAGCAGCTCGTCACGTACGGCAGAGTACGAGTACTGAGTCGGTATCTCCAAAGAAAGCAGCCCCCGTCACGACCATGTCGCAACGGGGGCTTCTTAAGTTAGTCCTTACAGCAATAAACGCCTGATTTACACCAGCGTCACGTGCTTAAAGCTCGTAGCCTCAAGCCCTTTATCAGAGTTGTTCAGGTACTGAGCAACCGTCTTCTTATTGTCCTTCACGAACATCTGGTTGACGAGTGTATTCTCCTTAAAGAACTTGTTGAGCTTACCCATCGCGATCTTCTCGATCATAGCCTCGGGCTTACCTTCCTGGCGAGCGAGGTCTTTACCGATCTCGATTTCCGTCTCAATGATTTTGGCGTCAACACCGTCTTTATCGAGAGCAACGGGCTTCATCGCAGCAACCTGCATGGCAACGTCGCGACCGGCATCGTAAGCAGCATCGCTGCTCTGGCTCAGGCCAACGAGTACACCGGCGCGGTTGCCCGCATGGATGTACTCCGCAACAAGCGGTGCTTCCACATGCTCAAAGGCAGTAATGTTAATTTTTTCGTTGATCCTACCAACCATCTCGGTCACTTTGTCCTGGATGGTGAGGTCACCTTCCATGGGCAGTGCCATGAGGCCAGCGAGGTCAGTTGGCTTATTGGCCAGGGCAAGGTCAGCAACCTTATTGGCAAAAGCTATGAAGTCGTCATTCTTGGAGACAAAATCAGTTTCGGAGCTCAAGCGAATGATAATGCCGTAGTTCTTAGCGTCGTTGACCTTGGCGATAACGGCACCTTCGTTGGCGTCGCGGTCTCCGCGCTTGGCGGCTACTTTCTCACCACGCTTGCGAAGCACTTCGATGGCTTTTTCGTAATCACCGTTGGCTTCAGCCAGGGCCCTCTTACAGTCCATCATCCCGGAGCCGGTCATGTCCCGTAGTTTCTTTACGTCTTGGGCGGAAATTGCCATAGCGTATTTATGTTTTGTTGTTTTCTTTTGATTTGGGGTGGGAGTAAAAACTAGAAACTAGGAGCTAACTCCTAGTTTCTAGTTTCCAGTTTCTACTTCGCTGTAGGAGCAATAGGTGCTTCGGGAGCAGCTGGCACTTCAGGAGCAGCGGCGGCAGCGGCAGCAGCAGCGGCGGCGGTAGCCGTAGCAGCAGCGGCGGCAGCCTCAGCCTTAATAGCTTCAGCCTTCTCGGCTTCAACTTTAGCACCTTCTGCCTTAGCGTCCTTCTCTTCAGTACGCTCGGCCAAGCCCTGCTTGATGCAGTCGGTCAGGTAGTTGATGAGCACGGTGACGGACTTGGAAGCATCGTCGTTACCCGGGATCGGGTAATCAACACTGCTGGGATCGGCGTTTGTATCAACGATACCGAAAGTACGCATACCAAGCTTCTTAGCTTCGGCCACGGCGAGGTGCTCGTGAACGATGTCTACCACGAAGATGGCATTGGGGATACGGTTCATTTCCGCGATACCACCAAGTACCTTACTCATCTTCGCGTGCTCACGCGTGAGTGTCAGTTTTTCCTTCTTGGTTACGCTGTCTAGGGTACCATCATCAAGCATACGCTGGATGTTCTGCATCTTGCGGATAGAACGGCGGATGGTATTGAAGTTGGTCAGCATACCGCCCTGCCACCGATCGGTAACGTAAGGCATGTTTACTTCCTGGGCGCAGGAGGTCACGACGTCGCGCGCCTGCTTCTTAGTTGCTACGAAAAGAACTTTCTTACCGGCACGTGCGATCTGGCGCATGGCGTTTCCTGCCCGCTCCATCGTCTGAAGCGTCATGTTAAGGTCGATGAGGTGAATACCGTTCTTTTCGCCGAAGATGTAGTTGGCCATCTTGGGATTCCACTTGCGGCGCAGGTGGCCAAAGTGGACACCGGCTTCGAGCAGCTCCTGGTGGGTGGGCTTAGTAGCCATGAGGATGATTATTTATCGGTCCTAAACAGTTGGTTTTCGGACTTGGATTAGAGATTGTCCCGTTAGGGAAGGATTTAGAATTCAAAAGTCAGGGTTCAGAATTCAGGCGGCAGACAAAACGCAGCACTCCTGAAATCTGAATACTGATTTATGACCTCTGTTAACGCTTAGAGAACTGGAAGCTCTTACGTGCCTTGGGCTTACCGTACTTCTTACGTTCTACAACGCGAGCGTCACGAGTCAGCATCTTCTGCGACTTGAGTGGGGTACGGAAGTCTTCATTCAGCTTCACGAGGGCGCGGCTGATACCCATACGGATAGCCTCTGCCTGGCCTTTGATGCCGCCGCCGTTTACGTTCACCTTGATGTCGTAAATAGCATTGTCAACACCAATGATACCGAATGGCTGAACCACTGACGGCTGAATGTGGTGCTGAGGAAAGTATTCCTTGTAGTCCTTACCGTTCACGATGATATTTCCCGTGCCCTGGGTCAGGTAAACGCGGGCCACTGAGGCTTTGCGTCGTCCGATGGCATTAATCTGCTCCATGGAGTTATGAATTAAGAGGAGAGCGAATCTCCTGATTTTTTTAATTGGTGAGGCGCGAACGCGGGATGCAAAGAAAGTTGAATAGCAGTGTGCTAAAAGCTGAGCTCTGAACCCTGAACCCTGTTTACTTGAGTTCTTCCGGCTTCTGCGCGGTGTGTGGGTGCTCAGCACCAACGTAGAGGTGCAGCTTCTTGACCTGCGCACGACCAAGCTTGGTCTTAGGCAGCATGCCTTTGACGGCTACTTCAAGAACACGCTCCGGCTTCTTAGCGAAAAGGTCACGCGGGGTAGCAGCACGCTGACCACCGGGGTAGCCCGTGTGGCGCAGGTATACTTTGTCGGTAAGTTTCTCACCGGTAAAGCGGACCTTGTCAACGTTAATTACGATCACGTGATCGCCGTTGTCGAAATGGGGGGTAAAATCGGGCTTGTGCTTGCCGCGAAGAACGGCAGCGATCTTGGAAGCCACACGGCCTACGATCTCACCTTCCACGTCAATCACGTGCCACTTGCGCTCTACCGATGCGGCATTGGCCGACTTCGTTTTGTAGCTGAGTGTATTCACTGTTATGCTTGATTTTGTTTGCGTTAATTATGGAATGGTCGTTCTTAGTAAACGATAATCAGCCGTAAAGCCAGTTATTTATCCCCTGACTTAAAACCGAAAGACCGGTCCACCGTCAGGGCAACATATTTACTTCGAAGGCCGAAACCTGAATTCGCCTTGGTTTTCAGCTCGTTACCGAACCTTTCCACCTAAGCGGCTGCAAAGGTATACGCATTCCTCTTATCAACCAAGCCTTTTACAAGTTATTTTTCAACTCCAACCCTTGTAACTGGCTGAAAAACAGGTAGAATTTCGCACAGATGTAAAAACAAGCTAAAATCACCTACTCGTTTCACCTGCTTATCAGGGTAGTATGAGGCCAAGCACCAAGCACCACGCTGTGATCCGTTAAGAGTTGAGGTTATGCCCCTACTTTATTAACCTAGCGCCGAACGACCGTCGGCACATACACTTCGGTGCCAGCCACCATCCTTACCGTATGGGCTCCCGAAGTGAGGGCAGACAAGTCTAACCGTTGGTGTACCCAGCCCCTTCAGAAGTTAGCGGCTGACGAATCAGCATTTTATCGTCAGCAGAAAAGGCCAGAATTTCATTGATCATAGTCTCTTCGGTGAATACTTCGGCCATCAAAGGCCCGTCGGTTACCGAGGGGTAAACCTTGAAGTAGGCCCGGGTAACGTTACGAACCTAGCGAATGAGGCTTAAGGTAAACGCCCCGTCGAAATCCGCTGCCAGAACGCGGTGGTAATTGATACCCGCTAGTATTGATTAAGCGAACAGGCAAGAACTACTTTCTAATTCCCAAACCCAACAAGGTTAGCAAACAAGCGGTAAGCCCCCGGTACACCAGCAGGTAATTCGCGAAAAAAGCTGTACCCGGTGTACACGTAATGTCCTTCGCCGTACTCCGCCACCAGCAAGCCTCCGTCGTGCGGATCTTCGCCGGGGTCGTTACTACTCAAGATGGCCGTGTAGCGCTCGTCCCAGTTGTTGGGAAAATAGAGGCCACGTTCCTGCACCCAGCCATCGAAATCTTTGCTGGTGATTTTATTGGGGTAGTTGAGTACCCGATGATCAGGTTTGAGAATGCGAACTTCAGCTTCCTCCACCGTAGTACGGTCGCGGCTAAGCTGCATTGGGTACGGGCCAATTTCCGTCATCGGGATGGTCAGGCCACGGCTGGTGTTGTACTGGGCCACCAGCGTACCGCCCTTCTTTACGTAATCCATGAAGCGGGGCTGGATGTTGGCCATATCTGCATTGGTATTGTAAGCGCGGATGCCAACTACGATGGCGTCGAAGCGACTCAGGTCACCGGTGGTAATGTCGTCTTTGTCCAGTTCCGTTACCTTGAAACCAATGTTGGTCAGCGCTTCGGGGATGGCATCTCCGGCACCGGGGAGATAGCCGATGTTTTTGCCGGCGATTTTCAGATCCAGCTTGGCCACCGGTGCGCTGGCGTCGAGGTCGACCAGTTGCACGGGAATGTGGTCGTGGTCAATCTTCACCAGCTTACGGCTGTAGCCATCTTCCATACCGTCTAGTTTGACCAAGGGAACGATCATCCCCTGTGTCTGTCCGACCGGCGGCGTCAGCATGAACTCGAAGTATTGCTCTTCGCCTTTGCGCTTGATGTCAATCTCCGTTTTGGCAGGTGTCACTTTCCATTCGCTCGGGGTACGAAGCTCTACGGTTCCCATCAAATTGGCTTGCGCGGCGGTAACTTTTATGCGTACCGGGGTAGACTTACTTTCGGTAAACAAGTAGCTACTCTTATCAAGTTCTGCAAAAACGGGCGGCATAATTTCTAGCGGCTGCACCTGCTCGCCCATCACCCGATCGGTAAAAGCATGGCGGACGGGGCGACGGTAGGTAAAACGCTCACCGGCGACTTCGACGATGAAGTTCACCATCAGCGGGTCTTCACTTTCTCCCATCCCCCGGAGACTCTGGTCCTTCACGGTGTACATACCAAGCTTCCATGGCTCCTGAAGCCAGTAGGGGCTGCTACTCGTCAGGAAGGGAAGGATGGAAAGGGTATCGGATTGGGTGTAGGGGCGGTTCTTCGTCAGGTCTTCATTGACCGTCATACGCGTCATCGTGATGCCCTCGATGAAGTAGTCGATAAGCTTCACGGATTGTGTACTCCGGTTGGTGGCTTCGATCCCGATCTCAATATCTGAGCCGGCGGTGGCGATGGGGTCGTCCGTTTTGGCGAAGAGGTAGAGGCCAAGCGCTCCGGCGATGATCTCTTCGAGTTCTTCCATTTTCTTTTCCTTCCAGAACCCGTCGGGCAGGGCAGCCATCATTTTACGGACGCGGATGAGGTCCGGTACGGAAGCGGAAGGGTCGTCGAAGTTATAGCCGAGTTCAATTTCTTTAAGGATGAGGCCGATATTTCGTCCGCCAGCAACACGGTTCCAGCTCACGTCGATATTAGCGAAGGGATCGCCTTCGGCGTCTTCATCGTCGCCCTTCAGGAGTTCGAGTTGTTCGATCTGCTCACCCCGGCTGCCGGAGGAGCCGAAGCCCTGGCTGCGGTGCTGGCTGCGACTACGCGCGGCAATTTCGTTGACAGATTCGCCAAGTTTTGGTAGGTAGGTGCCGGCGTCGACCTTGATGATCTTGTCCTCCTGCATGTGCTCAGGCACGCCGCGCCAGGTGTAAGCGTTCCAGTAGATACGACGGGGTTGCCATGGTTCCACGTACTTGAGTTGTTCGGGGAAGGCTTCGCGGTCACCGGCCAAAGCGAAGGCCTCCATCCCGATGACAGCGCTGGCGGTGTGGTGGCCATGGGTGGTCCCCGGTGCACGGGGATCGAAACGCAGCACGATCACGTCTGGTCGCCATTTACGAATGACCCATACGGCATCGGCGAGCACGTCCTGCTTGTCCCATATATTAAAGGTCTCGTCCGGATGCTTGGAGTAACCAAAATCGTTGGCGCGGCTAAAAAACTGGGTTCCACCGTCAATACGGCGGGCAGCCAGTAGTTCCTGGGTGCGGGTAAGGCCCAGCAGCTCACGGATATCAGGCGCGATCAGGTTCTGCCCGCCGTCTCCGCGCGTAAGGCTGAGGTAGGCGGTTTCTACCTTTTCCACGTTGCTGAGGTAGGCGATCAGGCGCGTATTTTCATCGTCTGGGTGCGCAGCCATGTACAGGGCGGACCCAACTACCTGAAGTTTCTGGATGCCGGCGTGAAGCTCTCCCGACGTTGGCCTTTTCGGTATTTGGGCGCTGACGCAGGTACAAAGGAAGGTTAGGAGGCAGAGGAGGGAGGAGAGTCTTTTCACTTGAGCGATTCAGATTGTTGCTAAAGTATGGAGACGCTTTTAAAAGAGTTTTGTTCTGTTGGTGCTTAGCTGCGA
>JAPKCQ010000267.1 GCA_026421165.1 Lewinella sp.
CGTCTAAAAGGCCTAAGGCCGTCTAAAAGCATAGCGTCTAAAAAAGCCTAAGGCCTGTCTACTCCACCGTAACCGACTTAGCCAAATTCCGCGGCTGGTCCACATCCTTACCCAACTCTACGGCAATGTGGTAGCTTAAAAGTTGCAGGGGGATAACCGAAAGCAAGGGTGTAAGCTGCTCCTCCGTTGAGGGAATTTCGATCACGTGGTCCGCGATGCTGGCGATTGCTTTTTCACCTTTATTAACGATGGCGATGACGCGGCCCTTGCGCGCCACTACTTCCTGAACGTTGCTCACGATCTTGTCGTAGGCAGATTTATTAGTAGCCGTCACGT
The DNA here is from genome assembly GCA_026421165.1 of Lewinella sp. Classification (GTDB taxonomy): domain Bacteria; phylum Bacteroidota; class Bacteroidia; order Chitinophagales; family Saprospiraceae; genus Neolewinella. The sequence continues at coordinate 337 of JAPKCQ010000267.1, forward strand.
AAACCGGCATGTTTTCGTCGATAAGGGCGATAGGGCCGTGCTTCATTTCCGCTGCGGGGTAGCCTTCTGCGTGGACATAGCTGATCTCTTTTAGTTTCAATGCCCCTTCCAGCGCTACTGGGAAGTTGTAGCCACGGCCCAGATACAAGGCGTTGTGGTGGTCTTTTACTTCACCAGCGATGTACTTAATGTGGTCGTTTTCCTTCAGGATTTCCTCCACCTTACTGGGAATTAGCTCTAGCTCCCGGACGAGCGTCTGGAATTTGGTATTGCTGATCGTGCTCAGTTTTTGGGCAAGGCTTAAAGCCAGAAGGGTCAGCACGGTTACTTGGCCGGTAAAGGCCTTGGTGCTCGCTACTCCAATTTCCGGACCGGCGTGAATGTAGCTACCCGCATCCGTAAGGCGGGCAATGCTGGAGCCTACGGCGTTGACGATGCCGTAGATCATGGCACCTTTTTTCTTCGCCAGTTCTAAAGCAGCTAGGGTGTCGGCTGTCTCACCAGACTGGCTCAGGGCGATCACGATGTCTCCCTCGTGTAGAACTGGATTGCGGTAGCGGAACTCACTGGCGTACTCCACTTCCACTGGGATGCGCGCCAGGTCTTCGATGAGGTATTCTCCGATCAGGCCGGAGTGGTAGCTAGTACCGCAAGCAACGATGATGATCCGATTGGCCCGTACGAAACGGTTGGCAAATTCTTCCATCCCTCGCAGGGTTACCCTGCTTTCCTTACTGCTGATGCGGCCGCGCATGGCGTCTCGGATTGTCCGGGGCTGCTCGTAGATTTCTTTGAGCATGAAGTGGTCGTAACCTTCTTTCTCCAATGCTTCGATCTGTAAGTCGAGCGTCTGGATAAAGGGCGGCTGTTCTTCGTTGTCCGAGTTTTTGATCTGGAGGCCTTTCACCATGCTTATCGTAGCGATCTGATTATCTTCCAGATAAACCACTCGTTTGGTGGAGTCCAGGAAGGGGGATGCGTCGGAGCCAATGAAGTATTCACCTTCGCCAATCCCTACTACCAGAGGGCTTTGTTTGCGTGCACCAACCAATACATCCGGGTTGTTCCGGTCGATTACCGCAATGGCGTAGGCGCCTTCTACCCGGGCCAGGGCCAGACGAACCGCCTCTTCCAAAGCAAGGTTGCCTTCATTCTGGATCTCCTCGATCAGGTGAACGAGCACTTCGGTATCTGTTGCACTGCTGAAGGAATGGCCTTCAGCGATCAGGGCGTTTTTTAGGACGGCGTAATTTTCGATGATGCCGTTGTGGACTAGTGCGAGCCGGCCACTGTTGCCAGTATGGGGGTGGGCGTTCTGGTCGTTTGGCTCTCCGTGGGTAGCCCAGCGGGTATGGCCGATACCTAGAGTTCCTGTCGTGTTTTCCTCTTCGATGAGCTTGCGAAGGGCTTTTACTTTACCCGCCTTTTTATGGATTGTCATGGTATCGTTCATGATGGCGATACCGGCACTATCGTAGCCACGGTACTCGAGTCGTTCGAGACCTTTAATGATTAGTTCATCGGCTTGGCGCTTGCCGATGTAACCTACAATTCCGCACATAAATTAGTTGTTAGTGAGTAGATGACGAGTAAAATAAAGGATAGTCAAGCTACCGTCGTTGTTAAATTAAGGATCGTGGAAGGTAACGTATAGTCTATTTACTTACTTACTTAGTTTGAGATAATTTTATAGTATCGCAAGAATTCGAATCTCTTCAATAATTTTCACGGACTTTGACGCGCACACTATAAAATGGTAACCACGGATAGGACGAGGCTGAATTTCGGATTGATCCGATGGACTTCCGCTTGGAAATTCATTTGTATCGTTCGTTTAGTCGTCAAGGTTTTACCCTCCAATCTCAGTAAAAATAACCTTTATTGTTGCTGGGCGGACGGGCGCTTCGGGCCCTCCGAGAATAACCCTGCTGGCGTCCCGGTCTACCGGGATAACGCGTAAATAAATGGTAGCTGGTACTTCTCCATCGATCATGCGTTGCAGGTGAACGGAAAAACGGGGACGATAGAACACGTTACCCTCGTCGTCGGTTAGTTCGTTGCCGCCTATAAAGTTGTTCACGACAGACGTGAAGTCGGGGTTTCGAAGTAGCTGCCGGTCGAGTATTGGCACAAGGATGCCATTATTAGTACGATAATACAGACCGAGATTCGAGGGAGTTGGGTAAGTATCATAGCTGTAGTTCTCGATCATCTCCCGGAAGAAAACTATCTCCGCTTGGTTAATCACTTTATCCTCCAGCATTGTAAGGTCTGGAAAGTTGATTTCAGTCATCAACCCCCCCTGGCCGGAGACTGCAACTTGATTCAGGTCATTCCCGGATTGCAATAGATTGCCCGCCAGGCTGCCGGTGTAGGTTTTTTCGTAGCGGGGCAGTGTTAGTGCCAGCGGCATACGGTAAAAACGTTCGGTCACACTTGCAGACGTGTCTTTGTAAAAGAAGTAGAACCCGGAGATTTGGCTGCCGCTACTGAGGGGCTGTAGACCAACCAGGCCATCGGGTTCGTTTTCTGTTTCCAGGTAAACACCGGCCAGCAACGTCGACAGGGCTTCGTCGGAATCGAAGGTTGTTTCATCCCGCATATTGACGTTATTCACGAAGTTCTGATCGAACTTAAAGCGAATGTGCGGCGCGAGTACGCTGTCGTTATTCGTTGCATAAAGCGTGTCGTAAAGCAGGGTAGGGGTCGTGTTTGCTGTGATCAGGTTGCCGTCATTAATGTCGATAAGGCTACGGGGCAGCATTAGGTTAGAGTAGTAATCTACATCATCTTCCACGCGGGAGGGGATGAGCCCGGCGCGGAAGTTGAACTGGCGCGCATTACCGTAAAAAGCATAAGTGGTATCAATGGGCATGATCACGACTACGGAGTCGACGTCGCGGTCGGTATAAGCAAAAGGAGGAGGCATCGGTAGGCCTGTTGTGTTGCTGCGAACTAAGGCGGGAACGGCGTAGAAACTATGCTTCGTGGAACCAAAAACATCGTCCTGCAGCTCTCCGAAAGAGAAACCTGCGATGCTCAGGCGGTCAAACGAATCATAAGTCAGTAAGCTATCACTTTGCACCACCCTTGTGGTGAAGGGAATATCTGTAGTCTGCCCCAGGGCGGCCCGGTCATTTTCGAGAAGATTAGCGCCTACGGTGATAGGTTCTGTACAGGCAGTAAGCACCAGAAAGACGGCGCAAGACAGGTAAAAAAGAATTGTTTTCATTCGGCGGGGAAGATTAGACCGTTAGGCCTTTAGAAGTTAGAACTTTAGTGTTCGGAAGTAAAACAAGTCCTTCTCCTAGCTGTAGGGAGAAAGACTTGTTTTCCGGTAGATAAGACACCGGTGAGGAGTAGAAAGGTTGGTCGGGTATATGGAAAGCGAACGATAGACTTTGGGGTGTATCCGCCACTTTACTGTAATGGATTAACGATTTAATGGGCTACTTAGCTACTTCTTCTTCCAGCAGGCTGTGGTAAAACTCCAGCGATGCGGCGGGAGCTTCCTCTCCCTGCACGTCGAGCACGGGGATATCAAGGTTAGCGATCAGTGCGGTGTTGTGCTCGTTTAGCTCCGGCGTGCCTTTGATGACGGCGTCGGAATACTTGATGGCACCAGCGTGGAGATCGGGCGTATCACCGTTCATGAACGGTGCCAGGTCTTCTTCGGAGAGTGCATTAATGCTGGCCTTCATGGCGAAGTCGGCATCGATATGGTCTTCGGCTCCTTGCTGGTAGAGGCTGTACACGATCTTACTGTTTTCGAACAAGGGCTCGGTACTGTAAGCGGTACGGAGGTAGAATGGGATGAGGCTCGTCATCCAGCCGTGGCAGGCAATAATATCTGGCGGCCAACCGAACTTCTTAACGGTTTCGATCACACCTTTACAGAAAAAAGCGGTACGGTCGGCGTTGTCCTCGAAGGGCTTACCCTCTTTATCGTGGTGAATGAACTTGCGCTTGAAGAAATCTTCATTGTCCAGGAAGTACACTTGCATACGCACGCTCTTCTCGGCCAGGGAGGCAACTTTTATAATCAGTGGGTAGTCGTTATCATCAACGATGATGTTCATACCGGAAAGGCGAACGACTTCGTGCAGACGATGGCGGCGTTCGTTGATGGTGCCGTAGCGGGGCATCAGTACGCGGATTTCCATCTTGTTTTTCTGTAGGTGGGGGGCCAAGGCCCTTACGGTAGTAGATATATCGTTCAACGCGGTGTACGGATCCATTTCCTGGGTGACAATTAGCACCTTCTGTTTACTCATATCGCTATCGGTATCAATTTAGGCGGCCAACGGGGCGCGCCGAAGTTTTTCTAAATCATAACAGGTAACCGTCATTGCCTGTCTTTGCACGGCTGGGATTCGACTCTCGGCCTCTGAGCTGGGCGCAAATTTACGAAATATTATGCACACGGACTATCTTCGCCGCCGTTTTGGAAAGGGGAACAGTGCTTCCGTTCTTCTTTTTTAGGCGCGCACGCAGGCGCGAAAGAGGAGATTAAAGAGCAAGGTGACTCCAGGCTAATCCCTAACGAATACTTTAAGGTCATATTTTAGGGATTTTAAGCCAGTAAATTGACCGCCCAAGTAGGATGATCGGCTTACCCTTCGGATTCACCGCTTCTCTAAACGTTCTTTGCACCTGCGTCAGCGCCCAAAAAGAATGACAGATAGCTGAAGCATTATCACCACATCTGATGAGTACGTGTTTATCAATCTAAAAAACGATCATTCTATCAATCTAGTTAAATGCGTATCTACAAAACGGCAAAGGCCCTCCAAAAAGCCCTGCCCAAAGACAAAGCCATCGCCTACGTGCCCACCATGGGCGCGCTGCACGCTGGTCATATGGTCTTGATCGATGCGGCCGCTAAACTGCACGATGTAGTGGTCGCCAGTATCTTCGTGAATCCCACCCAGTTTAATGACGATGCCGACCTGGATGCTTATCCACGTACGCCAAAATCCGACGTAGCGCTACTAAAGAAACATGGCTGTAAGTACCTCTACCTGCCTAAAGTAGAAGATATTTACCCGAAGGGAACCAAATTTTCAGCCGCCGAAGGCATTGACTTCGGGCCCCTGACCGACACCATGGAAGGCGCCAACCGCCCCGGCCACTTCGATGGCGTAGCCCAGGTAGTGAGCCGGCTGCTGGAGATTGTTCAACCGACCACACTCGTACTCGGCCAAAAAGACTACCAACAGGTTGCCGTGATTCGTGCTATGGTTCAACGGCTGGATATTCCCGTGGACGTAAGCGTCGTGCCAACCGTAAGGGCAAAAGATGGCCTGGCCCTCAGCAGCCGCAACAAACGCCTGAATAATAAAGAACGCATCGCTGCCGGAACCATCAACGTACAACTTGCCGCCGTTGTCGCCGGGCTGAAAGCCGGATGGCCCGTAGACGTGCTAGAGCAACTCGCCCTAAGCGGTATTGGCCAAAATGACCTCCTGAATCCGGAATACGTCCAGATCTTCGATGGAGATACGTTGTTGTCTTATCTCGACGGAGATAACGTCCGTGAACTGGTGGTCGCTACCGCCGTTCACTGCGGGCCGGTGCGTCTAATTGACAACAGAATCGTTAACCAATCAAACCCTTAACGCTCCGATAACGTTCATTTCGCGGCTTGCCTCCGTCTAAAGGTTGTTAGAACAACTATTTCTCATACCAATTCAAAGTAACCATGCTCATTCAACGTTTCAAAGGAAAGATTCACCGCGTAAAAATTACCGAGGCCAACCTTAATTACGTAGGCTCCATTACCATCGACGGTAAGTTGCTGGACGCTGCCGGTATCCTCGAAGGGGAGAAGGTGCAGATCGTTAATAATAACAATGGTGAACGTATCGAAACGTACACCATCCGTGGTGAGGAAGGTTCAGGCATAATTTGCCTTAACGGAGCCGCCGCCCGCCGTTGTCAATTGGGGGATTTAGTGATTATTATCGCTTACGGATATATGACTACTGAAGAAGCTTTGGCTTTTGAGCCTAAGGTGGTATTTCCTGATGCTGACAATCAAATTTAGACGGCTTCGCCTTTTAGGTTGCCGCACGGCTGCGATGCCACAGAGCCGTGCGGCAGCCTAAAAGCACGAAGTGCGTCTAAAAGC
>JAPKCQ010000038.1 GCA_026421165.1 Lewinella sp.
CGAAATTCAGCACCAAAAGGCATCGCAGATTACCCCAATATTTAATGTTGACAGGTCACTAGCTTTTACTTCCACGAAAAGCTTTCCACCAACTGGAAAATATCCTCCTTAGCATAGGCCAACACTGGAGCAATAGAATCGGGATTAACCTTAGCGTCGAAGTATAAGGCGCCACGCAGAAAGTGGTTGGTTGAATCCGTTAGGTAAAATTGGAAGGGGCTGGCGGCCGGGCCGGTTACGTCGAAAGCAATGCCATAAACCTTGTTTTCGGGCCGGTCAATAACAATTTCTTCGATGTTGCTGGCGCGTTCAATGTGCTTGCTTGTGAGCTTGAAAGCCTGGTCCCGGTAAGCTTCAAAGTCAGCGTATTGGCTGATGGGATAGTAGGAGAAGTGGATGCTGCCGTTGAGGGACTCGGCGAGGCGAATATCGAACCAGCACTCATTCGGTGGAGTGTCCTCGAAATAGGTTTCTTCCTTATTGATGGTTGCGGAGACGGACTTGTCGAAGCTGAACGGGCAGTAGTCTGCCACAAAGCTTTCGTACGCCTGTGCAGGGTACATTACCCGGGGATAGGAGCGGGGCTTTGGGATGGGGATTTCGCCAGAGCCGCAAGATGTCAGGAGAAAGGCTGAAACCAGTAGTAAAAGATAACGCATGAAGATGTTTTAGCATAAAGTATTTAGGAACGTCGATTTAATAACTGTCCGATTTGCGGCCTGGCGTTTTTGTTCCTACGTTCTCAAAAAAACCTTTGCATAGCCTTAGCTACGGAAATGATTTTTTGTGAGCGTAGGGGCAAAATAAGACGGCCGAAAAGCGACAGTTATTGAATGGATGTTCCTTAGTGCCTGAAAATGACAAGCTATACTGTTGTCGGGCACATGAGGGGAAAGCGTAGTGGCAAACGTGGCCCAGTACGGGCGACCGCGAGGGATCGCCCCTACTGGCCTCGCTTGAGAAGGACCGCGCTCGCTTCGCGAGCACAAAATCACTTCATGTGACCGACGGTAGTATAAATATCTTGTGCTAAACGCTAAACGCTTTCTACAGATTACTTCCAAGCGCTACACATTATGCCTTTTTTAGTAAGTAGTAGTACTTGCTGGCGTACTTCCTTACCCTTGGTGACGGAGAGCAGGTAACGGCCGGGCTTTAGCTCGTCCAGATTAAGGTTGTAGCTGTAGCCGTTGTGGTTACGGACACGGTCGGAGAACATCTCCCGGTTCGTATCGAGGTTGGTGAGGGTGAGGGTGGTTTTTGTTTGCTCCAGGTTGGCGATGAGGACTTCGAGGCCACCTTCCATGACTTTACTGCGGACGATGAGCGGCTCATCATTTGTGGTAGTATGCGCGGCCGCAGGTGCAGCGGAAAGGGTGAAAAGAGCAAGGAGGGAAAAGAGTACGTTTTTCATTGGGGAACGGGTTTTGGGGTTAGTACTAAAATTTAATGCTAGTACTTAAGTGACGACGAAGATGGGGAAGGGGTTGCAAGCCACGTAAGTTTTAAGACGAACGATCGTGTTTGCTCGGCAGCATGGCCATCCCGACCTGGTCGCTGCACGCGCTGCTTGCGAGCTTACGAAGCAGCTTCTGGCTGCGAGCCGCAAAAATACCTTCCAGCTGCGCAAAAAATCGGGGCTGCATAAATAGAAAGGCCCTATTCGGCGTCCCTTAGATTTTTTTTGCGCTACAATACTCTGTACCCCCTACGCCGTAAGCCCGTACGCGGAGCGTGCATCGGTCATCTTATTCTCCCCAACGGTAACTCTCTAATTCAAAGCCAGCCAAATCCAATGCCCGGTCCACTACCGTAAGCGCAATCTCTTCCTTACTATCCGCCCCCGAATAAAAACTCGGAATGGCCGGGCAGATGATGCCGCCGGCTTCGGTGATCGTCGTCATGTTTCGTAGGTGAATCAGGCTCAGCGGTGTTTCGCGGGGAACGACGATGAGTCGCCGCCGTTCCTTCATTATCACATCCGCCGCCCGGGTAATTAGGTCTTCGCTAACGCCGGTAGCGATTCGCGCCAATAGGCCCATGCTGCAGGGGCAGACGATCATCGCACCATACTTCGCTGAACCGGAAGCAAAGGGTGCGTGGAAGTTTTTCTTCGCGTAGTAGTCAAAATCCGGATATGCGGCGGGGTCAAAAGACTCGCCGAGCTCTAGTTTCCAGTTGTACTTGCCGTTGTCGGTTAGTACTACGCCGACGGCTTCCCACTGGTCGGATAGTCCGGCCAGGCGGTCAAGGAGAAGTTTGGCGTAGAGGCTTCCGCTGCTGCCGCCTATGGCTACTACTAGTTTTTGCTTTTGCATGAAATAGGAACGAGGGGCGCTTGGAATGGTTTTGGCTCGGACCGCTTAATGACTAGGGCTTAATGACTTAGTCAAGTACCTATAATGAGGTATAGAATTGTCCCGAATAACGTAAACACAATCACCCAGGGCCAAATGGAATCCTGGTGTTTTTTACGTAATTCAATGACCGGGACGTCCCATTCTCCGGTGAAAATACTGTAAGCCCTGTACCCAATCCAGCCAGTAGTATTGAGGATGCCGCCGAATAGCCACTCGGATAGGATGATTGCTATTAGCCCCATAAAAATACAGCCGACCAGTTCAAGCATAATTTTTTTTCGGCACAAAAAAGCGGCCGGGATTTTCCCGGCCGCAAGATACACTCACTAATACACACTTCTTTTAGCTTTGCACGGAGGGGGTTTAAACCACCTCATTATCGGAAGCTATTTTTTCTGGCTCTTGTTTGCTAACCTGTTCTTGCTCGCGCGCCTGCCGAAACACCACAACATCATCAAAAACATCAAGTACAAGTTGACTCCCGGGGGTAACGCTGCTTTCTAATATCTGTTTAGAAAGTTGACGCAAAACCCGCTTTTTGATCACCCGCTTCAGCGGCCGGGCGCCGAATTCGGGGCTGTAGCCTTCTGCTGCGAGCCAGTCCATTGCTTCGTTAGTCATGGTGAGCACGATGTCCTGTTCGGCGAGTTGCTTGCGTACTTCGTTAAGCTGTAGTTCAACAATCTGGCGGATATCCGTCCGGTTGAGGGGGCGAAACATCACCACATCGTCAATGCGGTTCAGGAACTCGGGGCGTACCGTTTGCTTAAGTACGTTGAAAAGCTCCTCCTTGGTTTCCTCGACGATCCGGTCTTCGTTGTCGCCATCGATATGGCTGAAACGTTCGCGGATGAGGTCAGAGCCGATATTGGACGTCATGATCACAATCGTGTTCTTGAAGTTGGCGACCCGGCCTTTATTATCGGTTAGGCGGCCTTCGTCCAGTACCTGTAGCAGCGTGTTGAAAACGTCCGGGTGGGCCTTTTCAATTTCGTCGAGCAGAACGACGGAGTAGGGCTTGCGGCGTACCGCTTCGGTCAGTTGACCGCCTTCGTCGTAGCCGACGTATCCGGGAGGAGCACCAACGAGACGGCTCACGGAATGACGCTCTTGGTACTCGCTCATGTCGATCCGCGTCATCATATCAGCATCGTTGAAGAGGTACTCGGCCAGGGCTTTGGCGAGTTCGGTTTTACCAACACCGGTCGTTCCGAGGAAGAGGAAACTGCCGATGGGCTTGTCCTGGCTGCTAAGTCCGGTACGGCTGAGGCGGATGGCGTCGGCGACGGACTCTACTGCTTCATCCTGGCCGATGACACGCTGGTGTAACTCCTCTTCTAGCACCAGTAGTTTCTCACGATCGCTCTGGAGCATGCGGGTAACGGGGATGCCGGTCCAGCGGGCAACGATCTCGGCGATGTCTTCAGCGTCGACTTCTTCCTTGACGAGCATCTTAGCGTTCGTCTGCATATCCACCAATCGGGATTGGAAACCTTTCAGCTTCTGCTCCACTTCGGGGATGAGGCCGTAGCGGATCTCGGCTACGCGGCTAAAATCTCCGGAGCGTTCGGACTGCTTTGCTTCGTTCTTCAGTTGCTCGATCCGTTCCTTGGCCTGCTGGAGACCGAGTACTACTTCGCGTTCAGATTCCCACTGGGCACGGAAGGCATTGCGGTGCTCTCCCAGGTTGGCGATTTCGGCGGCGAGGCGGTCGAGCTTGGTCGTGTCGTTCTCGCGCTTGACGGCCTCGCGTTCGATTTCTAGTTGGCGGATTTTGCGTTCCGCTTCGTCGAGTTCGGCGGGCATGGAGTTCATCTCCAGGCGCAGGCGGGCGGCGGCTTCGTCGATCAGGTCGATGGCCTTGTCTGGCAGAAAGCGGTCGGTGATGTAGCGTTCGGAGAGTTGTACGGCGGCGACCACGGCCTCGTCGAGGATATTGATTTTGTGGTGCGTTTCGTAGCGCTCCTTCAGTCCGCGGAGGATGGAAATAGCGTCCTCTTCGTTTGGTTCGTTGACCTGTACCTTCTGGAAGCGGCGTTCGAGCGCCTTGTCGGTTTCGAAGAATTTCTGGTATTCGGCCAGGGTGGTGGCACCGATGGCGCGGAGTTCTCCCCGGGCGAGGGCGGGCTTAAGGATATTGGCCGCGTCCATCGCTCCGGCGCCTTTTCCGGCACCAACGAGGGTATGGATTTCATCGATGAAGAGGTAGATCTGTCCGTCGGATTGGGTTACTTCGTTGATGACCGCCTTTAAGCGTTCCTCAAACTCGCCCTGGTACTTTGCACCTGCGATCAGCGCGCCCATATCGAGGCTCCATAATTCTTTCTCGCGGAGATCTTCCGGCACGTCGCCATTGACGATGCGGTGGGCCAGGCCTTCCACAATGGCGGTTTTACCCACGCCGGGCTCACCGATCAGGATCGGATTGTTCTTGCTGCGGCGGGCCAGAATGTGGAGTACGCGGCGGATTTCTTCGTCGCGGCCAATCACCGGATCAAGTTTGCCACTGCGGGCGCGCTCGTTCAGGTTTATGGCGTACTTCTCCAGGGAGTTGTACTGGTTTTCGGCAGAGTTGGAGGTTACTTTCTTACCCTGGCGAAGTTCTTCAATGGCGGCTTTCAGCACTTTCTTGTTCACACCCGCATCGCGGAGGACATTGGTGGTAACGTCATTGATCCTCAGGGCGGCGAGGAGGATGTGCTCTAGGCTCACGAATTCGTCGTCCATTTCTTTGGCGACGACACTGGCATACTGCATCATTTGCCCGGCCGTGCGGCTCATGCTCTGTTGGCCACCAGACTGTTTAGGGTAGCCTTCAACGATGCTATCGATGGCTTGCTTCACGGCGTTGAGGTTGGCGCCCATCTTCTTGAAGAGGAAGGGCGTTACGTTTTCATCAATCTCAAAAATCGCCTTTAGCAGGTGGCCGGGCTCGATGCTCTGCTGGCCGTTGCCGAGGGCGATTTCCTGGCCACGTTGCAAAGCCTCCTGGCTCTTTATGGTGAAGTTGTTGAAATTCATACTTGATTATTTATCGGTATCGGTGCGGGCGGTTTGAGTTCGTCAAAGAATTGAAATTCATACGCTGCTATCAGCTTGAATTCTAATTCTTTGACGAATCCACCCGCACCGATACCGATGGGTATATGTTACTTGGCTTTAAACCATGGTTATCAGGTAGTTGGCAACGCTAATGGAACGGGTTTACTGTGGGGATTGGTTCATTGTTGTCGCGTTGTTAATAAGAGCAAAGTGGGTGCCCAGAGTATGAATCGGAACTTTCGTCAGGTGTCCTGGGCTTTGACTGACTTTTTTTAGGCGCGGGCGCTGGTGCGGTGGAGGGTTTTAGGGGGAGCTCTGGTGGCGAAAAAGAGTGTATGAGGCGATTAATTGAGTTAATCGCCTCAACTTTCTTTATTTTTGAGGTACTCAGCAAGCTTAATTGGCTCGCGTACAACTAGCAAAATAAAGATTTGCCGAAGGTTATTTGATGCCGGGCCGGAAGGTTTTCAAGACGGGTTCTTCGCCAAAAGCTATGAGCGTCTGACCAGGGCCTCAAAGGCTACCGCTGCGCGCGAACTCACTGAACTTGGAGCGCTTGTTCGCATTGGTGCTGGGTGGAGTACTCGGTATGAGTTGCGGCTATGTTTTGAAGATTAGTTTTACTCTAAACTTGACTCTAATGATTCGTTTACTCTTTCTATTCTTTCTGGCCATCACCTTACTTTCCGCTTGCGACGATGACGACGACAGGATGCAGCCAATTGAGGATGTCATACCTCCCGGCTTAAACATTTTTGAATGCTCGGAGTGGGAGACCATCAATTTAGACAAAAGCTTTGCCCGGAGGGTGGAGGATACCATCTATCAGACTCTGCACGTGAATTATCCCATGATATGTGCCGCTGGAGCCAATCGATTCGAAGTGAGTTCAAGGATTATAGGGGAGGGAAGCGTAATCTTTAATTCGGAACTAACCGGGCTTGCCTTTAAAGATGGAGCAATCTACGCTGCGGGTAAGGTTGGTATGGTTGGAAGAGGCCCAGATACCTTACTTCTTGGAGACAACAACCAGGAGTATGCCGGCCTGGCCAATTTTCAGGACGAGGTCTACTCCTTATTCGGACAGGACGGCGATAGAGCCACGAATACAATCTATAAAATTGGCCGCCCAACTTCCCCGGTGTCACCGTATGATACTATGGCACTTGGACGGCCCCGGAAGCTATTCAGTAAGGAGAACGGTGGAACGCTATGGATATGGACAGAAAATAATACCATCATCGAGCTGAAAGTGGATCAGGTAGTTAACAACGTTTATGACGCCTCGGAACTGCCCACGAATTTCAGTGGGCCTACCGATGAGCGCCGACGGAGTCTTTATTTTGATGAACGGGCGGTCTTTCTTGGTACTTCCCAAGATTCTGAGCTGACTTTGTATCAAATCAGCGCTGGCAGTATCAGTGCCAACATCATCGACCTTGACACCATCACTGGTTCACAGATCATCTCAGCGGTAACGTTTCACAACGATCGGATTTACGTCAATCTACTGCAGGGAGACGAGAGTAATTTGTACATATTTCCCATTGCAAGTGACGGAAGCCAAAACGGTACTGTAGAAAAGTTTTCCACCAAGTTACCGGACACCGAAGTATTGCGAGACTTGGAAATCGTGGACGATCGAATATTCCTACTCTTCAATAATTCGATTAGGTACGGAGGCACGTGTATCCTGTAAGGGACGCGAATTAAATAAAACGTGTTTCTTGATCTGGTGAATTTTGACTGCTGGTGAGGCAAAAAACGTAGACAACGCCGTAGTGTTGGCGAGGCTTTTTAACGAAGCCAGCGGTCAAAAGGCGCCGAGCAAGAAGCATGGTTTATTTATTTCACGTCCCTAAGTCGTGAAGCCGAAAGCTTTTCCTCGTAATGAAGTTGGTAGTAATTGATTCCTTGGCGAACTGAAAAACTTCTAACGAGCCCGGAAAATTCGCGCGCTTCCATCATTAGAAATAAGCAACAGCCTGTTTTTATCCAAATTTACCACTTGCCGAACATCACCCCGAAAACAAAACCCACTAACCGCTGAGGACTGAGGCCCAAAACCACCATCCTCACCACCCAGCAAAACCAAGCCTAACCCCCCATCAGCCCGAGGAGTCTCCACCTCAGACTGATAAAGATTACCAGCCAAAACGATGTCCATAAATCCATCACCGTTAACGTCTTTAACGACGGAGGTACGGACGGGGCTAAACTGCGCCTCAACCGGTAATTTTGAAATAAGGATATTTCCGTTTTGGTTGATGCCCACCATACTGCTAAAGGTGGATGCGGACAGCTGCAACGACCCATCCAACGCCAACGGGTCAAACACTTCGCTAAGGGTAGCCCCGGCAAAACCATCGTAGGTGGGGAAGCTTTGCTTCAAATCCGGAATCTGTTGAGCAGAACACGCCCGCCCCCGCAGCGGGAATTGCTTCCCATCGCTGTAGTAGCTCAGCACAATATCTCGTTTGCCGTTGCCGTCGAAGTCGTCGTAAAAGACTTCGAAGGGCTCTTCGGGTGTAGCCTGGTACTTATAGTTTTCGCCGAGGTTGCCGAAAACGAAGTCCTCATCTCCGTCGCCGTCCAGATCGGCCTTGGTCAGGCTGAACCACCAGCCGGTACTCGGGTTGTCGTCGGTAGATGTTACTTCCTGACGTTCGAAGCGGTCGCCGTAGTTCATGAGTTGGGTGATCGGCATCCATTCTCCTACGATCATCAAATCAGGCCTACCATCAGCATTGAGGTCGGACCATTCGGCGGCGGTGACGAGGCCGAAGTCTTTGAGGAAGGGCGCTAGTTCGGCCGTCACATCGGTGAAGGTGCCGCCGTCGTTGCGCAGCAGGTAGCTGTCTGCTGGAGCTGGGTAATCTTTTGGCTTTAGGCGGCCGCCTACGAAGAGGTCGAGGTCGCCGTCACCGTCAAAGTCTCCGGGGGAGACACTGCCGCCGCTGGCCGTGATCGGAGGCAGGCTGCCCGTGGGGGAGACGGTAAAGTTGCCTGCTCCGTCATTGATGTACAAGCGGTCCTGATAGAACGGGCTGTCCGCCTCCCATTCGTTGCCGCCGCTGACGACGTAGAGATCAGAATCGCCGTCGCCGTCGGCATCGAAAAAATCGGCAGCTACGTCTTCGAGCAGGGAGGCAGAACGGAAGGTCTCTGCGGAGGAACGGACGAACTTATCGTCCAGTGCTTGTAAATAGAGTTCCCCCGCCTGACCGGAAGCCCCGCCTAGGTAAAGATCATCCAGTCCATCCCCATTCACATCCGCCACCGCAACGCCCGGTCCGTTCTGCGATTGCTTGTGGGGCAGCAGCACCTGCGAGCGGTAGTCGTCGAAGATGTTTTCCCGGTGGCGGTAGGGTAGGGCTACTTCGTCGGTGATGTCGTTGAAGATCGGAGGCTTTCGGAGAGTAGGGTCAAGCATAACAAAGTTGTCCTTTCTGATCTTCAGTAGTTGGTTACTGACCACGTTTAATTTCTGGGTTACGGAGCCGTCTGGCCATTGCACTTTAACCGATATTGCACCTGCGGCCTCGCCCAAACCAAAATGCAGAATATTCTCACTAGTAGAGTACATCCCCCGCACATTAGTCGTCTCGATGTGCTGTCGTTTCCCATCAACGGTCAGCGTGACCTTTGCCCCAAAGGTAGATTTGTGCCCCGGGTCTTCCAGCTTTACCCGTAGGTAACTGCCCTCCGTTGCCTGGTTATGGTAGATGGAAGCGGGGGCATTGATGTTGTTGACCACCAAATCCAGCCGCCCGTCATTGTCCAGGTCAGCGTACGCTGCACCGTTGGAGAAACCAGGTTTGTCTAGTCCCCAGTTTTCTGTCCGTGGCTCGAACCGGTAGTCGCCCATATTTTCAAAAACATAGTTACTCAGCGGTTGGGAGGGTATGATGTTGAGGGCCTCGTCGAGGTTGATCACGTCGTAAATCGTCACGTCACCATCGTCCGGGTTAGCGGCGATGTAGGCATTGATCTTCTGGACCACGTAGATGCCAAATTCACGAGCGGCGTCGGTATTGCGGATGTCGCGAAGCAGGCCGTTGGTAACGTAGAGGTCCTGCCGTCCGTCATTGTTGAAATCGGCGAAGAGGTTGGCCCAGCTCCAGTCCGTAGCCGCCACGCCGGAGAGCTGGGCGATCTCGGAAAACTGGCCCTGGCCCCGGTTGAGCTGCAGCGCGTTGAACATGTACTGGTAGTGGCCACCGTCATTGACCACCTTACCGAAGGAAGCCGGATTCATGCCACTCATATTGGCCTTGAGGCGGTAGTTGTCTTCGGCGACCATATCTAAGGTCATCAGGTCGAGCAGGCCATCCTGGTTGATGTCGGCGGCGTCGACGCCCATGCTGAAGTAGGAGATGTGGCCGGTGCGTTCTTCGAGTTGGTTCTCAAATTTACCGTTGCCGAGGTTGATGAACAGGCGGTCGGGCGCGTCGTAGTCGTGGGTGACGTAGAGGTCGGTCTTCCCGTCGCCGTTGAAATCTCCAGCTACGGCGGAGTTGGGGAAGCCAACGTCAGCGAGGCCAGAATCGGTTCCCGTGTCGGTGAAACGGGGTGTTCCTTCGGCGTCGTTGCCGTCGTTGCGGTAGAGTTTGCTGCGGTATTCGGGTAGGGTCAGGTCGGTACCGAGCAGCGGAGAGTAATTACCGGGATTGGGGGGTTGGTTGAGGACGTAGAGGTCAAGGTCTCCGTCTCCGTCGTAGTCGAAACTTACGGCGTGGCGGCTGCGGCCTTCGTCGGCAACGCCGCTCTTGCGGGCGACCTCGCGGAAGGTGCCGTCCTGCTTGTTCAGATATAAGAGGTTGGCGCGTCGGGCGTGATCATCATCGTACAATTCGCGGGTGACGTAGATGTCGGGCCATCCGTCGTGGTTGAGGTCGGAGACGACTACTCCGGAGGACCATCCGTTGTCTTCAACGATTCCTGCATCCTGCGTCCGCGCAAACTTCATGTCGCTTTCATTCAGGTATAATTCGTCCGCTACGAGGTTGCCCGCAAAAAATATATCCTGTAAACCGTCCTGGTTAAAATCACCGATGCCAACGCCCGCTCCACCGTAATAATTGGAGTAGATTAGGATGTTGTGATTTGGGGTATCAACTACCTGATTGCTAAAGTGTACGCTAGTTTCACGGGGTGAAAGAGATTTAAACAAAGGTTGGCTACAGAGTGGCTGCCAAGACGGTGCCACAAATAGGAATAGAAGGAGGCTGGTTGCTTTTAAATGCATGAACATGTTCGGTTTATTCGGTGGTTCGCAATTTAAGTGCTAAGTTCGGCCTACAGGGCTCTTGAATTGGGTTATCATTTTAGACATTGGAGTATAAAACACTGATGTTGTAGACCGATTTGAGTTGTAACCTGGCCTGAACATCATTATACACTCACTTTTACATTAAATATATATCGACGATGAAAAGAAGATTCTATCTCCTATGTGGCTTATTGTTCCTCTGCGGATCAATAGCCTTAGCCCAGACCGTAAGCGTCAGTGGCACAATCACTGATGCTGACGGCGGCACGGGCCTTCCCGGCGTCACTATACTGGAACAAGGTAGCACCAACGGTGCCGTTTCCGATCTTGACGGCAACTACTACCTAACCGTTAACCTGGGTGCTACGCTACAGTTTAGCTTTACCGGTTTTGAAAAGCAGCTAATTCCCCTTAATAGCCGCACCATCATCAACGTTGTGCTCGCTGAGTCGAGTACCATTCTTAATGAGGTGGTGGTTACTGCTTTTGGTATGGAACGCCAAAAGAAGGCGTTAGGCTATGCGGTAACTGAAATTGATGGCTCTGATTTGGTTACGGCCAAGGAAGTCAGCGTGGCTGCACAGCTAGCGGGCAAAGTGCCAGGACTTGACATTACGCGCCCAACGACGGGACCTGCCGGCTCTACCAATATCGTCATCCGTGGCCTCGGCTCGCTTTCGGGCGATAACCGGGCGCTGATCGTTGTCGATGGTGTTCCGATCAATAACTCCAACGTCAACTCCGCCGGTATGTGGGGTGGCGTTGATAGTGGCGACGGGCTTTCCAGTATTAACCCCGACGACATAGAAAGTGTCAACGTACTTAAGGGTGCGGCCGCAGGTGCATTGTACGGCGAACGTGGCGCTCAGGGCGTTATTCTCATCACGACTAAGAAAGGATCGGCTGGCGACGGTATCTCGTTGGAGTACACTACCAACTTTACCCTCGATAACGCTGCGATCTTTCCCGAATTCTACCAATCCGAATACGGCCAGGGAATGAACGGCATGAAGCCTAGTACTCAGGAAGAAGCCGCGCAGAACTCGGCCAGTTGGGGCGGTCGCCTCGACGGTAGCCCGATGACTTATTTCGATGGTGTCACCCGTCCTTATTCAGCAAAGGCCTCCGATGACCTGCTCAATTACTACGAGACCGGCCAGACTTGGATCAATACCATAGCAATGAGTGGTGGTAGCGAGAAAATGAACGCACGCCTCTCGCTCTCTAATTTGACCAATCAGGGCATCGTCCCTAATTCTGGCTACGACCGTTACACGGTCAATCTCCTGACTTCCTTGAAGCTCAGCGATAAGCTGACTTTAGAAATGAAGGCCAACTTCATTCAGGAAGAAGCAACCAATCGTGTTAACCTTTCCGACAGTCCGAGTAACCCGGGGAAGGCCTTTAGCCAACTCCCCAATAACATCTCCGTCGATATGCTTCAGAACCGTCGTTTCGAAGACGGTCGTGCTATCGCCTGGAGTGCCAGTAACCCCTTCACTCTCAACCCGTACTGGGGCCCACTTGAGAACCAGCAGCGGGACGATAAAAAGCGGATTATTGCTTACGCCCTGGCGCGTTACGAGTTCAACGACTGGATCAACCTCCAGGCCCGCTATGCGATCGATTACACGAATTTCGATTATTTCAACGCGACGGCCCCAGGTACCGAGCACCAGATCTTTGGTTCTCTCGGCCAGACCAACTACGAGACGAATGACAATACCCGCGATGTTATCTTGAACCTCAGCCCACAACTGAACGATGACATTGGCCTGAACATCAACCTTGGTGGAGTACAGAACCCTCGCAGCCAGTACGCTTATAGTGCAGGTGGCAGCGTCTTCATCGTTAATGACCTGTTCAACGTCAATAATATGGCGAACCGTAACCCAAGCTCTTACCGCATCAGCGAGCAGCAAACCAACGGTGTATTCGGTACCGCACTGATCGACTATAAAGGCATGTTCTTCGTTGATCTGTCCGTTCGTAATGACTGGTACTCTACCCTGACCAACCCGAACGATCCGGATGGTTCTAACAACTCCGCTCTCTACGGTGGAGCTTCGGCCAGTCTCCTGTTCTCTGAAGCCTTCAAGATGGAGAACGAAACCTTCACCTTCGGCAAACTGCGTGCGAGTTACGGTGTGGCGGGCAACGGTGCCCCTAACCCTTACCTCTTGCTACCCACCTTCAGTATCGAAAGCTTACAGTTCAACAACGCCTCCTTAGGGCGTGTTACGAGTGGTACCTTCCCCGGAAGCGACCTTAAGCCAACGATCACGAAATCCTTTGAATTTGGTGTAGACCTGCGGTTTTTCCGCAATCGGATTGGTCTTGACCTGACTTACTACCAACAGAACACCGTTGATCAGCTCTTCCAGGCCAGCCTTCCTCGGCCGACCAGCTTCAGCCGCTACTTCCTTAACGCCGGTGACGTGAAGAACTCTGGTGTTGAGATGGCACTTAACCTGACTCCGATCAAGATACAGGACCTGCGCTGGGATGTTACCTTCAACTTCTCGAGTAACAGGAACACCGTAGTCGCTCTTGCTGAAGGTATCGATAACCTGAGTGGCGAATCCGCCCGTTTCAACGCCAACCTCCTTTCCGAAGTAGGTGGCCAGGTCAACAGCATCTACGGTACGGTACTGATGCGCGATGCATCCGGTCAGATCGTTCACGACGAATCCGGCCTGCCAATGATCTCTCCCGAACGGGAAATCCTTGGTAACTATCAGCCCGACTGGTACGGTGGCTTGAACAACAACCTTCGTTACAAGAACTGGAACCTTGGCCTACTCTTCGATACGAAGCAGGGCGGTGAGATCTTCTCGATCACCAATCAGTTTGCCATCGGTAACGGCAGCCACCCAATGACACTCGTTGGACGGGAGAACCCCGACTTCGAAATCGTCGGTGCTGGTGTTACAGGTACCGGTAGTGCCAATACCACGGCCGCTCCACTCGATGATTACTACGGCCGTATCAGTAATGCCGCTAGCGAAAGCATCTTCGATGCTTCCTACATCAAGCTGCGCCAGGCAACACTGGGGTACACCTTCCCTACCGTTAGAGTAGGCGGTACCGAACTCCGCGAACTGAGCATTTCTCTGACCGGGCGGAACCTGTTCTTCCTACAGAACGGTCTTAGCGACCTGGGACTCGACCCCGAGGCGGTGTACAACATCGGCGGTGGTGGTTTTGAGTACAGCTCAATCCCTAGTACCCGCTCTTTCGGCATTAACCTTAACGTAAAACTCTAAATAGCCTCGTTTCTTCCGCCTGCGATTTAACGGACGGAGGTGTTGGTAGGCCAAGATCCTTCCATTACACCTCCGTCCATATCCAAAATCTGCCCAAGAAAAACGAACGTAAAATAATAATAACGATGAATAGACTAATTCAACTAATGCGTGGACCGGCAGTCCTGCTGTTTTGTATACTATTGCCACTGAGTTCGTGTGATAAGGACTTTGGGGAACTCAATACCGATCCCCAGGCCGCAACTTCGCTAGATTCGAAGTTCCTACTCAATTACGCCATCAACCGGACTGGCTCCAGCCGCTACGAATCTTGGCGGGGAAACCTGATCTACACCTCACAGTGGGCGCAACACCTTTCGGGCAGTTGGTCGCCAGACAACTACAATACCACCAACGAAGACTGGCTCGCCGCCTACTGGAACGAGGCCTACGGCACCTACATGCGTAATTTCCAGAACATCATTGATAGAGGAGAAGGCACCAATGTGGAGGCCATGGCCAAGATCTTTAAGGTACTGGTGATGCAGCGCGTTACGGATATGTACGGAGACATTCCGTACACCGAAGCCTTTCAGGGTGGCAACTTTCCGCAGCCCGGCTACGATACTCAGGAGGCCATTTACGGCTTCTTCGTCGCCGAGCTTCGCCAAGCAATCGCGCAGCTAGCTCCCGGTAACGGAGAGGAAGTAGGGACCTTCGACCCGCTTTACGCTGGTGACATTGATAGCTGGAAACGCTTCGGCAATTCCTTGCTGCTGCGTGTTGGCATGCGGATGTCTGAGGTGAATCCTGCCGTGGCTCAAGAAGTCGTAAGTGAGGCCATTTCTGGTGGTATCCTTACTGAAATTGCCGTTATGCACTTTGACGCCAGCCAGAATGGTGGACCGGTGAGTAGTGGAATTGGTTCAGTATTCAACGACTTTGGTGTCGGCGGTGGCGGCTTTGCCTTCAGCGACGAGTACCTCACGCGCCTGCAGGCTGCCAACGACCCCCGGTTGCCGGTAATCGCGTTGCAGTACAACAGCGATGGATCGGAGAATAGCGCAGTTACTCCCGCTGAATACCAGGGCAAAGCCAATGGTGCAGACATTGCTACCATTTACGATTTTGCCATGCCGAATCATGATGTGATGGCTGCTTACGATTCGCCCATCATTTTCTACTCCGTAGCGGAAGCTCAGTTCAGTTTGGCTGAAGCGATTACACGGGGATGGGCTTCGGGTAGTGCACAGGATGCCTACGAAGCTGGCGTCCGGGCTGCGTGTAAGCATTTAGTGGAATATCCTCGTTCGACTCTGATTACTGACGCTCAGATTGATGCGTTATTACTGGAAGGTACTGTTGCCTGGGATGATGCCAATGCCATGGAATTGATCAATACACAGAAGTGGCTGGCGCTGCTGTTCGATGGTTTTGAGGCGTACTCAAACTTCCGTCGTACGGGTATCCCCGCCCTTACTCCCGGACTCACAGCCGGTGAAACAGGAGGTGCGCACCCGAAGCGGATGCGTTACCCCATCAGCGAGAACCTCACGAATAGGACCAACTATGACGCTGCTGTTTCCCGCTTGAGCGGTGGCGACGTCATCACTGCTCCGGTTTGGTGGGACGTTGATTAGACTGTTAGTGTTTTAGATTGTTAGTCCTTTGGGCTGACAAGGGAATGCCCCCGTCACTTTGTTTGTGGCGGGGGCATCTTTTTTGTGGCGCGGACGCGGGTGCAATGGAAAGGATGAAAGGAGCAGGGTATGGAAGCTCGGTTAACGTTCTCCGGTATGCTCGGCAAATCACACCCGTACCGCATCTGAATCCCGCTCGCCGGAGGCCACGGCTATGGTGAAATCGTATAATTGGTCTGAGGGTATAGGTGCCTTTTCGCTGCTGCCGACGGAGTCGAATAATCCGAATCCGTTGAGCCAGAGGAATAATAAATTAGCTTCCAGTCCCGTCCGCTTATTTCCATCAGAAAAGATACGGTTGCTGATGATGCTGAACATGTGTACAGTTGCTTTATCTGTTACGGTTGGATAAAGGGGCTCGCCAAACATTTCTGCTGCAACCGACTCCAAAACATAGCGCATCTTCGTGAAGAAAATTATGGGGAGGGACGAAATTACCACCGTGCTGTTCAATACTCATTTCATTGACCAGTACGATGTCTTCAAATTGAAGGTAATGGGTTTTCATGCCAGGGCTTTGAAAACGACCTCGTGGCGATCGAAATCTTCCTGGATGAGCGCACGCATACGCTCTCGTCGGGCTTCTGCAGTTTCATCTTCTTCCGGCGCTAATAATTCTTTGGTGGCTGCTTTCAGGATTTTTCCGAAGTACGTCAAGAACGATACCCTTCAACTGCTTTGGATTGGAAACGGTGATAAGGGTCATAACGGCTGCTTTGTTACCTAACGGTAAGGCAAGTCTAAAAGGTTGCTTTGATTCTAGCAATCAAACACAGGCTCCTCCGGCTTAACTTTTGTCCGGTCAATAACTTCCTGGTAGTATGC
Organism: Lewinella sp.; assembly: GCA_026421165.1. Classification (GTDB taxonomy): domain Bacteria; phylum Bacteroidota; class Bacteroidia; order Chitinophagales; family Saprospiraceae; genus Neolewinella. The sequence goes on from JAPKCQ010000038.1 coordinate 16,445, forward strand.
TTCGTACTTAGGAATAATCTCTTCAATATCAAACCGGGCAGCCTGGGCCAGGGCTGCGGCCCGGAAGCGACTGAGAATTGTATCGTCCTTGAGGATCCTGAGGGCATCCTCGGCCATTTTATCCACCATACCGATGCCGGAAAGGTAGCCGGTTTGCCCGTCGATATTTACCTCGGGGATGCCGCCAACGTCGGAGCTGATAACCGGCACCTGGCAGGCCATCGCCTCCAGCGCCGCAAGCCCAAAACTCTCGCTGGCGGAGGGGAGGAGGAACAGATCGGATACCGCAAGGAGTTCTTCCACAGCATCCTGCTTACCGAGGAAGCGAATGTCCTGACTAAGGCCAAGCTTACGGCTTAGTTCTTCGCAACGGCTGCGTTCCGGTCCGTCTCCAATGAGGAGAAGTTTACTGGGGATTTCGTCGTTAACGATCTTGAAAATATAAATCACATCGTCCACCCGTTTGACCGGCCGGAAATTGGAGACATGGATCAGGATGCGCTCTCCGTTGGGTGCGATCGCAGCCTTGAAGTGGTCTTTATTGTCGCGGTGAAAGCGTTTGAAATCGATGAAGTTATAGATTACTTCGATCGGGTTGCAAATATCAAAATTCGCTAGGGTGTCTTCGCGCAGCGACTTTGAAACAGCGGTAACTCCGTCGGATTTATTGATCGCAAAAGTGATGGTCGGTGCGTAAGCTGGATGGGTTCCCACCAGTGTAATGTCCGTACCGTGCAGGGTCGTCACGAAGGGAACGTACTTGCCCCGACTGATCAGGATCTTACGCGCCATGTAGGCTACTGAAGCGTGAGGGACGGCGTAATGGACATGTAGGAGGTCGATGCCGTGGTGCTCGATCACATCCACCAGCTTAGAGGCTAGTGCCGTTTCGTAAGGCGCAAACTCAAACAAGGGATAATCCGACCCACTATCTACCTCATGGTAAAAAACATTTGCCTGGAAACCACCGAGCCGCGCCGGACGACGGTAAGTGATAAAATGGACTTCATGGCCCTTACGCGCTAGGCCGAGGCCGAGTTCTGTGGCCAACACGCCACTGCCACCGTAAGTGGGATAACAGACTACTCCAATCTTCATATCTGGATAAAGGTCTGAAGTGGGTATATAGTTGGAATTTCTTGCGGGAAAAAAGATACCCCACAGGTAGCTAACTGTGGGGTATCTTTTTTTTTCGCAAGAAATTTCAACGTCTACTGCTTGATCACCCGAATAGTCCGCGCGGCATCTCCTGCTCGCAAACGCAACAGGTAGATACCATTAGGTAGCGAACTGAAATCGAGTTGTTCGTTCAGGCGAAGTTGCTGGCCTAGATTTTTGGTCAGCATTCTGCGGCCGGTCAGGTCGTACACTTCGGCGCTGAGTTCGGTGGCGCGCTTCAGATTGAGGCGGAGTTCCAGCAGACCGGAGGTTGGGTTTGGGTAAACGCTAAGGCTTTCGAGTACCTCGGTGGCTTCGTCTGTGGCAACGTCGAGATCAACGGTGAAGGTGATGACATCGGCACAGCCAACGGCATCGGTTACGGTTACGGTGTAATCACCAACGGCTAGGCTGTCTGCGGTAGCGGTAGAGTCGCCTGAACTCCAGTTGAAGGTATAAGGTGCGAGACCGTTGCCGGGGATAACCGTTACCACACCGTTATCTCCGAAGGTATTGGAATCGTCAATGTCAGCAAAAAGACCCAGATCAGCAGAGCAGCGGCGGATGGCTACGTCGTCGAAATTGGCCCAGAAGTCACCTTCCCCTGGCCAGAACAAAATGAAGCTGAACTGAAGCGCTTCGCCAATGTAGGGCTCAAGGCTAACGCTTACACAGGTATCTCCCAAAACGGTTAATTCTTCAATGAGGATGGTGTCGGGTGAGCAGTTGGAGAAGGCGTAGACGAACATTTCGGTGGGTACTCTGTAGGGAGTTTGTTGACCACCGAAGTTGTAGAGCTCAACTTTGAAACGGAGGCTGTCTCCGTTTTCAATCAGACCATAGTTGGCGGTGCGGAAGGTCATTGAGGTGTCGAGACTCCAGACGTTATCGTGCATATTGATGTCGCCGTCGAAGCTGCGGTCACGGATGTTATTGTCGCTGATGTCCCAACCCTCGGGGATATTACCGTCGGTGAAACCTTCAAAGAATGGGATGTCTTCGCGGGTGCGGAGGTAGAAAACGGTGGTATCGTTACTGATTTGGAAATCATCCGTCAGGTCTGTCCAGACTTCTACGGTACTTTCGGCAGCGGAGGTACCGTCGAACGGAGTAGAGAAAACGTAGGTAGCGGTCTGCCCGGCGGTAAGGGGGCCAGCAAATACTTCGGTTACCACAGCACCTCTGTTTACGCGGTAGCTGAGGTTCACGTTTTCAGCGGTATTGAGGCCCAGGTTGGTGAAGCGGAAGCTTACCGAATCGGTCGGCGAGCTACAGGTTTCCGGATTAACGCTGGAAGCCTCGGCTGCGGCTAGGTTGTCGCCCATGCGTTCGGTCAGGGTAACGGCGTCCACCAGGAAGCCTTCCCGGCGGGTGAAGTTGGAAGTTCTTAGGGCGAACCGTAGTTGGAGTCTTTCGCCCGCTACACCGGGGATGAGGTTGGCGATGGTCACGAAGCGGCCACCAAACCCTCCGCCGCCCGTCCAGCGCTGGTTTTCCAGGTCGTTGTACCAGTTGATGCCGGCGGGGCTGGTTTCCACCTTGCGCCAGTTCTCACCTTCATCGATGGTATACTCTATTGTAAGTTCGTCAAAATCCTCTTCACTTTCCACGAAGAGCTGACAGCTGAACAGCGGATCAGTCGTCATGCTGGAAAGGTCAAAGCAAGGGGAGACGAGGTAAGATTCTTCCTGGTTGAAGTAGCTATCGTTCAACTCGGTCACCCAGGCGCTGCGCCCCTGAGGAGCACGGTCGATTAGGTTGCCGTTCGGCTCACCCCATTCCCAGCTGGCGGCCCCGCGGCCCTGGCGGTCAACGAACCAGAAGCCGTCGTTTTCTTCAAAGTTCTCGACGTAGGGGAAATCTTCGATGAGCGGGATGTGGGTGACGGAGATGGTCAGGGTATCGTTGGTGTTGTCTTCGTCGTCTTCCAGCTCGGTCCAGAGTTGGAATTCGTAAGTGCCGGGGGTATTCACAAAGGCCCGGATATCGAAGGTGAAAAACTCTGTACTGTCTACGCCGACGATACCGGTAAAAATACCGTCGTTGGGCATCGCTACCCCGCCGGCTACTCCGTTGACGCTGAAATCTACATTGAAGAAGGCTTGTGGTTCACCACCGAAGTTGGTGATGCCGATGGTGACGAACTCGCCGCCCAAGTCACAGCCGGTAAGGGGGGAGGAGAGTTGAGTTACGCCCACGTCCTTTTGTTTCTGCGTCATGATCCGGAAAGGGCCACGGATTGCAGTTGTATCGTTTTCCGCCTGGCAAATGGCGTCGATCCAGAAAGTGTAGAGGCTGTCCGGCGGAAGGTTGTTGATGCGGTAGGTCGTGTCAATTCCGGTAATGGTCGTTCCGTCCATATCGACGGCGGGGTCGTAGTTGCCACCGCGGTACTGGATGCGGTAGAGGGGGTCAACGGCCGGGGGGAGGCTGAGGAAGCGAATGTCTACGGAGGTAGACCGGATGCGGAAGAACTCGATGCTGTTGGCCGAAGGGGCGGCACAGGCTTCACATTCCACAACGATGCTGGTGAGGTTCATTCCTTCAATAACATTTTCGCCAACAACTTCACCGTTGCTGTAAAGCAGGCTGTCGTTATTGTTTAGGACCGAGAAAAAAGTCTCGTTGGGGAAGCCACCGCGAACATAGTCGATTTCAATCACGTCGCCATTGCTTACAGGAAAGAATACGGCACGGAAGAAGCCGTCGTTATCATCCCGTTCCAGCGTATATATCGTGGAAACGCCGTTGACGCGAACGGTGACCTCACCCCCGTTCCAGCCGTCGCCGAAGGTGTCTCCCATCAGGAGCTGGTAATTACAATCTTGGGCGGTGAGCGTACTCAGGCCAGCGGCGAACAGTAGCAGGGAAAGGCAGTAACGAATCAGCATAAGTATTCAGGTATTGGTACGGGTGGTTTCGCTTGGCGGCAGTTTGTGGCTCCCGAAAGCTCTCGGGACAGGTGCAAGGTAAGAAGCTTTTGCACGCAAGGTAAGAAGGCTATGCCTCCGAAGGAGTGTAATTGTCTTCCAATGCACTTAAAAACCTTGTTATTGCACCTGCGGCCGCGCCTCATAAACTTTGTAATTACTGCGGAAAATAACCAAAAGGCTTTAGTACCCGCGAAAAATTTAGGAAGATTTGTGCTTTAACGTTAAGAAATTACCGCACAGGAATCTTACCTAAGACTTCCTTAACCGGAAAAAGCTGGCCGTAATTACTTCCGGTTACCCGCTTGAGTTCACCCCGCGCGGCAGCCAGGTCACCTTGCTGAAGGTCGATCAGGGCAAGGTGCCACCAGGCTTCGGCTGTAAATTCGCCGCCTTTCTCAATCTGATCCAGGTATTCAGCCCCTTCGGCATACTCGCCGGCAGCAACGGCGGCGGTACCGGCAAGCAGCAGTGTCTCATCGCTTTTCGGCACGGGGTTACTCTCGAGGTAGGCCCGGAAGCTGACCAACGCCAAATCGTAATTCGTGGCTTCATGGTAAACATATGCTTGCCGAATGATGGATGCGTCAGCATCCTTCATTCCAGCAGCCAGACTGCGCTGTGCTGAGTAGCCCTGCATAGGCACAGCGCTAAAGTACTTTGTGAAAAGACGCACACCCGGTTGTTCCGCCCTGTAGGATGATATAGCTAAAACCGAGCAGGCGATGAAGCCTAAAATGAGGAAGATAGGAATGGTCTTGAACAAGGTTTTTGCAGTTGTGGGTGCAAATATACGTTGGGGAACGGTAGCTTTTGATTAGGAAACGGTTAATGGTGGTCGGTAGTGTAGTCTGTAGTCGCTATCGTATAAGTAGTGCGGATTACTCATTTCCTAAGCGAGCATCACTTTTTTGTAGCGTGCGACAGCGACTAAATTACTAACGAGTACTTACTAATACTGTCGTAAGTCTGAATACCCTTCTAAACTAATAATCTGCCAGTCGTTAAGCGTTCGTTCTACCTCGGCGGGGTGGATGG
>JAPKCQ010000268.1 GCA_026421165.1 Lewinella sp.
CTATCTGGACCGCTGACTTCATCGCTTCTCCGATCGAAGACTGCTTCGGTAACGTAGTAGACAAGTACAGCCTGTACCGCTCCAGCGAAGCTGGTGCTGCCGGCTTCACGCCTGTCGCTGGTGTCATTGGCATCGAGGATATCGACGGTGATGACTTCGACAACGGCACGGTAAGCGTTCGTGTCTACGCCTTTGACGACAACGGCACTGCGCCGGACTACTGTGAAGTAGTGGTTAAAGTGCAGAAGGTCGGTGCCGCTGGTGTTTACGCTTACACGCTGACTTCTGGTACGTTCACTGCCACCAAGCAGATGATCGTCATCAAGTAAGCCATAGTATCGGTTGAAGCGAACGCCTCGACCGGAAAAAGACAGCCCTGCTACTCAAATATGAGTAGTAGGCCTGTCTTGTAGGTCTTATTTTTTCATCTTCACTCCGTAGTTCTGCTGAGCGTAGCCAAAGCGGCTTGCCTTACTTTGGCCACTGGTTCTACTACTCCGGAAACCTACTCTTCAGTCTTCCCTACTGCGGCGGACGCCAGGGGCGGTCTGACGTTTTCAATGCCTTACGACCGGTACAAGACTTCTTTTTCAACCTTACCCCCATGCTCTTTGAGCCAGGACTGAAATTGTGCCTCCATTTTCGCATCGTGCGCAGTTGTCTGAAAACGACTGCGGCTGTAGTTCTGGTTGGCTATAATGAGGACATGCTCCTTCACGTAACCGGCATCTTCGGAGAGGTACAACTCCCGTCGTAAACTGCCGGAACGATAACGACTTCCCCGAAGTGACGTTAATCGTTGCAGTAACTCCTCACGTAATTTATGATCAATGGAATACTTCACTGCTAATAAGCTGAATATCGTTGTCTGATTATCTTTTTTTTCCACGTAGTCAAATAGCGACTCACTAGCGGCGTCTAGATCTACATCTTTTGCCTGGTCGAGGTGGAAAGAACGTCCTAATAGCGCCATCACGACCAAGGTGCCAGCTGCCGAGTAATACCCTACCGATAAACTGGACAAATCTGCTATCCAACCCCAAAGAGCAGAACCAACGGCAAGGCAAAGAGAAATTGACATGATATAGTATGCCATTCCGCGGGCTCCAAACCATCGGGGCAGCGCGTACTGGGCACTTGTCATTAGAGTGGTATAAGCAGACTGCCACGCGGCTCCGCAAAGCCCGGAAAAGACTAAACTTAACGGAACGGAAGTTGACCATCCAAGTAAGCAAAGCCCTACGGACATAATGCCACTGGCAACCAGCATAACGTTATTTGCTCCGATACCGGAAGTTAGCCTCCCAATTCCGAAACCAGCTAGAACTGCTCCCGCGCCGGCGGCTCCAACCAGGTAGCCATAAAGGTCAGCATCACCCGAAAGCTGGTTGCGCGCCACGAGCGGTAATAAAGCCCAAAGCGCACCACTCGCAAAAAAGAAGGTAGCCGCCTTTAGAATACTATGCCGTAAGGCAGGGGTATACCGGAAAAATCGCCACGAATCCCCGATCGCCAGTGTCAGCGGAGGTTGTTGACCATCTTTAATTCCTGCCCGATCGTCACGCCAGTAGAATAGATAGATCAGTACCGCCAGGAAAGTCGCGGCATCTACCCAGAAGGGTAGTGCGATATTAAAGCGTGTAATCAAGTAGCCACCCACCACTGGCCCTACTGATCGGCTGAGGTTAAAGGATATACCACCGAGGTTTACCGCTGTTCGCAGGTGAACCTTGTCGACTAACTGAGGAATGATGGCCGCCATCACCGGCCGGGAAAATGCGGCACCGACTCCGTTTAAGAAGGTGAAGAATAGGAGCAGCTGAACAGTAGCCAGGTCACAGTAAACGACGTAAGCGAATATGGCGGTAGAAATTGTCAGAAAGGCTTGGGCAATGAGTAGGCTACGCCGCCGGTCGAATATATCACCCAACGCACCTGCTGGTAAGGCAAAAATGAAGAGTGGAATGGTGCTAGCCGACTGCACAAGGGAAACCATCAGGGCGGAGCCATCGAGTTCTGTCATCAGCCAGCTAGACGCTAAAGTAAATAACCAGGTACCTACGTTAGAGACGAAGTTTGCCGTAACGAAGAGAAGGACCGGCCAACCGAGGGGAGTTTGTGAAGCTTTATTCATGTGCTTTTCTTGAGTCTAAATCAAAAGTACTTAGCTAAAAAGAGTTTGAGCTGGTGAAGTCTGGTCGCAAGATCACCGCCATTACTTTCATGGTAAGTAAAAATGAAGTCATTGGGTTTGGAAGACGTTACTTCAGAGCTTCCGTTTGTCAGCGCCAACGATGAAGATCGCCACGCCAACCGCTTCCTGCAGCAAGTAGGGAGTGGGTGGTCGCTTCCACCGTCCGCAAACGGGTGCAGTAGTATCCGACGGATCAAATCCGGCAGGGCATCAGCTACCCCTTAAACGAGATGAAAGCTGACGATAAGATCAAGAAGGTGGGCGGCTACCCGCAAAAGACGGTTTTTACCAACAACCTGGTCGACACCGCCGGCAAGAAGCTTCAGGAAGAGAAAGTAGCTAAGCAGAAGTGTTCCACGCTATCGACACCAAAAAGGCACGGGGAAAAAGAATGGAAAACATATCGGTGTTTAAACACTTTAAAGGCTCGAGGGAAATTCTTCAGTCGGATCGCTGATCATTTGATAAATAGGCCTTAGATTTGTGCTATTGATAATTAGTCTAAATAAAGATAGCGATGCTTAGCCGCAAGAGGCTCTTTAAAATCCATGGTTGGATTGGGGTAAAATTGAGCATTATTTTTTTTATCGTTTGCTTTTCCGGTACCCTGGCCACGCTCAGTAGTGAAATGGACTGGCTTGTGACACCCGCCATTCGTGCGGGCCTGCAGGAGGAGTTGGCCGGTAAGAATTTAATGGTCCGGAACCTGAAAGCGGCCTTCCCCGAGAGTAGCCTCGCTTACTGGTCGAGCGCGGGTGAGTCGTACCTGTGTGACATCGTTCACGTCAGGGACGCTAATAACCAACGGACTTATGCTTTCGTCAATCCTTATACCGCGGAAGTACAGGGCTCGGCGAAACTGACCATGCAACGTTACTTCAGGGATTTACACTACTTCCTTTTTATCCCCTTTCAGTTTGGGCATTTTACTGTCTTGTCCTTTTCTTTTCTGTTGCTCTTTTCTATGGTTACGGCGCTTTACTTCTACCGTAAATGGTACCGCAAAATCTTTGATCTAAAGCGGGGCAAAGGGCCGGTGGTCCTCTTTCGCAGTCTCCACCGGCTGGTGGGCATCTGGACGATTCCCTTCGTTATGCTTTTTTCCGTCACGGGTATTTGGTACTTTCTGGAACGGAGTAATATCGGTGGGATTTCTAAGATAGCCAACACGAGGGCGCCGGAACTGAAGCACCCATTACCGGACTCTATAGACTTGAAGCAATTTGCCTGGTCGCTTGATTACGACCGGGCGGCAGACTCGGCCCGGGCGCATATTCCTGGTCTGGTGATCAAGCAAATATCGCCACCGGGCAAGCACGACCGACCTATTTATCTAACGGGGAAGAGCGACGTGGCACTGGTTCGTAACCGGGCCAACCAGGTGTACGTCCACCCACTGACTTACGAGGTGATTAAGGTGCAGCGGGCCGACGAGATACCGACGGTTGCCTGGCTTAACAATATTGCCGATCCGCTGCACTTCGGCAACTTTGGCGGGCTGCCAACCAAGATACTTTGGTTTCTGGCGGGTCTGGGAATATCCGGTTTGGTGCTCACCGGCATCTGGATCAGCCTGAAGCGCAAGGTCAAGTCGGAGGAAGCTCGTAAAGCACAGCGCCTGGGCGGCTGGAAGTACTTCAACTGGGCGGTGGTGCTACTGATGTTCGGGTTCATGTATCAGCATTTGATGGTTCGCTATCAGGCCGACTGGCCACTTTTACTACTCATTTTGGTGGGCTGGGCGCTGGTGGGCCTGGGCGCCTGGTACCTTTTCGTGTATCGTTTGAAGCAGATGGTAGATAGGGCGCGGCCGCGGGTGAAAAATACCGGATAAAGGAGCAGGGTGGGGGGAGCTCCGAAGGCCGGATTCACTGCTCCTCTAACTTTCCTTGTACCTGCGGCCTCGCCCTTATAAATACCTTTTTTGAAACCTCTTAAATAATATAACTATGACCTTATCCTCTAGCGGAGCCCCCTCCTTCGAAACCCTCTTTGAAAACGGTACCAACCGGGTGATCTATTGTTACGAGTGCCGGCTCTTTCACGTCTACTACGGCACGATCAGCATTGACCTGATCCGGTCTTCGCTCGACTCCCTGGCCAGTAGCCTCGAAGCGTACCATACTTGCTACGAAGAGACCTCCATGCCCGATCACCGCTCCGTGGAAATCGGTACGCCCTGTACCAGTGTTCGCCTCCTACTCTCGGTTAACGATCTGCACAGTTTCGGATTGATGCTGCGCAGTGCCTGCGCGGTTTACGACGAACGCTACCAGGCAATGAACAACTAAGGAACGTGAAACAAATAAATCATGATTTTTGACCGCCTTATTTTACCCCCACTGCACTTAAAAATTCTTTCTGTAGCTATGGCTACGCAAAGAATTTTTCAAGAACAATGAGTGCAAAAGCGTCAGGTCAAAAAACACGTTTTATTTAATTCGCGTTCCCAAGGAACGTGAAACAAAATAAAGCCAGATTTCTGACCGTCTTGTTTCGCCCCTGCGGCCCAAGAGGTTCCACGGGCCTGCTACTATTGCTCTTTGGTGCCATCGTCACGAAACTTAAAACTAATTAACCATGAAATTCAGATTGACTACTTTATGCTTGGCACTTGCCTTCCTCCCCTTCAAATTCTTGGGTGCGCAGACCCTTCAAGATGTTCGTGTAGACGTGATTTATCTCGCCTCCGACTACCTCGAAGGCCGTGAAGCGGGCAAGCGCGGGGAGGACCTCGCGGCCGAATACGTCACTTCTCGCTTTGCTAAGATTGGCCTATTGCCCAAAGGCCTTGACGGCGAATACGCTCAACCTTTCGATTTTAACTACACGGCAAATCCTCACGCAAGTACCGGTGAAGCCCGCACGGGCCAGAACATCGTCGGATACCTCGATAACGGAGCCGCAACAACCGTCGTCATCGGAGCTCATTACGACCACATCGGTCGGGGAGCCTTCGGTTCTCGTTTTCTCGACGGCCCGATCATCCATAACGGAGCAGACGATAACGCCAGTGGTGTTGGAGCGCTGCTTTACCTCGCAGAACGCCTGAAGACATCCGACCTGAAGGGGCACAATTTCCTCTTCATCGCTTTCTCAGGAGAGGAAATGGGGCTGTACGGTTCGAAATACTTCGTTAAGGAGCCTACTATTGATTTGAGCGAGGTCTCCTTCATGCTGAATATGGATATGGTGGGCCGTCTGGACAAGGAAAGGTCGCTGATCATCGGCGGTGCCGGAACGTCTCCGACCTGGAAGGATGCCTTCACTAAAATCACCACCCCAAAAATGAAGGTGACAACTACCGATAGTGGTATCGGACCTTCCGATCATACGTCTTTTTACCTAGCGGATATTCCTGCTCTTCACTTCTTTACCGGAAACCACCAGGATTACCACAAACCGAGTGACGACAGCGAGAAGGTCAACTTTGAAGGCGTTCAAGAGGTCGCGGAGTGGATGTACGTCTTACTCAAAGACCTAGACGGAGTCGAAAAAATTCCCTTCACCAAAACCAAGAACACCGGCCAGCGTCAGGCCAGTTCTTTCAAAGTCAGTCTGGGCGTGATGCCTGATTACGCTTACTCTGGTGACGGTATGCGTTTGGACGCGGCACTCGACGACCGGCCGGGCCAAAAAGCAGGAATTAAAGATGGTGACGTTATCATCAAGATCGGAGACCTCGTCGTCAAGGATATTTACGACTACATGGAAGGTTTGGGAATGTTCGAGAAGGGAGACCAAACAACCGTAGTGGTGAAGAGGGGAGCGGAAGAACTCAGCTATAAAGTCACATTTTAGCAGAATTTTTAGCTCACGCATACTTCTACACCCGTGATTCCTAGCAGTCAGCGTGCCACTGGATACGGCGATTTTGTACGCGTGCCAACGCGTATCCGAAGCGGAAGGTAACGACCTTCCGCCCGCAATGGTGGCTCGGGCAAGGCAGAAGTTGTCCGGTTATAAGAACATCCGTCTTCTTAGTGGTTGCGTAGCGGACTTTCCTACAGAGGCCTGCTACCTTGCTACGACCTTGTTATTAGTGCTCCACTTCGTTCCCGATGGTTGACCTATTCGGGCTTTTCTGGCCTCACCGCGCTGTTGCCTCATCAAGAATAAGGCCTTTGGAAACGGAGAGAGGAGATGTTGCCACGTCAAACGAGATGGCGTCAAAACTTCACGAAAAAGCCCCTCCTTAAACACGTTAAGTAGGGGCTTTTTTCGTTGGTAGAATTAGTCGGATTAGGCT
>JAPKCQ010000269.1 GCA_026421165.1 Lewinella sp.
GGTACTGGCTTGTTCGCCCAGACCTCCCAGGTGGAGTTTGGTAAAAACCGTGTGCAGTACCATAAAGACTTCGACAGTTGGGAGCAGTACGAATCAGATAATTTCATCACCTACTGGTACGGCGAAGGCCGAGAGCTAGGCCAATCGGTGGTACAGATAGCGGAGTACGACTTTGGTTACATCCAGAAGATGCTGGAGCACCGAATGAACGAAAAGGTACAACTTATCGTGTACCGTGACGTGACGGACCTGAAGCAGAGCAACATCGGCAGCGAGGAAGTTTTCACCCTACCCGGCAACCAGAATCTGGGCCGCAGTGCGAGTTATATTTCGGCTACGCAGACCAAATTCCTTGGCAATAAAGCCTTCGTCTTTTACAACGGAGACCATTCGGACCTGCGTCGGCAGGTGCGGGAAGCCATGGCCAGCGTCTACATCGAAAACATGCTCTACGGCTCTTCGGTACAGGAGGTAGTACAGAATGCCGTACTTTTGAACCTACCGCCATGGTTCAAAGATGGCCTCATCAGCTACCTCGGTGAAGACTGGAATACAACTAACGACGATGAGTTGCGCCAGCTTATGGCCAACGAAGAATTCGAAAGTTTTAAGGAGCTGGCCGCCGCTTATCCCCGTCTGGCCGGCCATTCGTTCTGGTACTACGTTGCGGAGAACTTTGGTAAGCCGACAGTTTCTAATCTGCTCTACCTCACCCGCATTAACCGCTCGGTAGAGAACGGATTTCTTTACGTACTAGGTAGTAACTACGACAATATCCTCTTCAACTGGGGCGAATTCTACCGGAAGCGCTACACTGAAGAGGCGGCCGGGAGAGCCATTCCCGTTGGCGAAGAAGTCGCCATTAAAAACAAACACCAGCTGCCGATGACCCAGCTGAAGATTAGCCCGGATGGCACGCACATCGCTTACGTGCTCAACGAGATCGGCCGCTACAAGGTCTACCTCCAGAACCTACAGACCGGAAAGCGGCAGGTGATCACCAAGGGCGGTCAACGCAACCTACTACAGGCCACCGATTACAACTACCCCCTACTAGATTTCTCCCCGAGTAATCAGGAACTAGCCATCCTGTACGAATTCAGAGACAAGCCGAAGCTACTGCGCCACGACCTGAACTCAGGTAAAGAAGTAACCGAAGAACTCACCTCCGTTTTCGACCGGGTCTTCAGCATGGCCTACCAGGACCCGGGTAATATGATCCTTTCCGCTTCGGCGAAGGGACAGACCGACCTGTACTTTTATACCCCAAACGTGCAGCAAGTCCGGCGCATTACCAATGACTTTTGGGACGACCTGGACGCGATGCCCGTCAACATTCGCGGCCGCAGAGGCGTCGTCTTTTCCAGTAATCGGGTAGATACCAAGCTGGTTCCTGCCCGGCTCGACACCGTTCTTCCCATCCGGGATTACGACCTTTATTACTACGACCTCGACGGCAAGTCCGGCGAAATGGTTCAAATCTCCGACACGCCGCTAGGCAACGAGCGCCAGCCCATCCCGATCGACGGAGAGCACTTCAGTTTCCTCTCCGACGTAAGCGGAATCGTGAACCGCTACCAGGCTCATCTGGAAGATTACCTCGACCACTACGAAAAAACGATCTACCTCTCTACTGGAGACGAAATAACCCTCCACGCAGACAGTACGCTTGAAAAGCTGGATACTTTCCTGATCGACTCCATCATCGTATTCCCCATTATCAAAGAGCGGGCAGTGGTGGAAGCCGTTACTAACGGCAACAGCAACATCAACCTTCAAGGTGCGAGTGGAAAAATACCCCGCGGTGTAACCCATTACCTTGCTGAAGAAAATCAAATCGTCCGTACTTTCGGCTTCGATACTACACTGAACGTACGGGTAGTACCCACTAATTTCCGTGTACGTAGCTACCAAGCTACCGGGCAAAAAGTACCCGTCTTTACCCGTCCAGGAAGCACGGCGACCGGCAGCCTCATCGCTCCGAACAAGGCCAACCTTTCGGAGCAAGTCAGCCCTGCCGATGAAGACGCCTACACTTTCCAGACCCGCTTCGAGGACTTCGTCGATCCGCCCCGGCCCGAGGAAGAAAATATTCTGCTGCGCGACCCCGATACGGGAGATACTCCCATCAGCCCCGCTGGGCCCGACACGACGGGCACCCGCCCTAATCTCACGGTGGTAAGTAAGCAACCCAAAGCACGACGCAGCATACTCTCTAATAGACTGTTGCGTGGCGAACGCCCCATTTCAGAACTAAATCGAACCTACAAATTCATCCGTGGCCGAATCAAACCCTACCGCCTAACCTTCCGGGTAAACTACGTAAAGACGGAAGCAGATAACGACCCGCTCTTCGCTGGCCTCAACAACTTCTCGGCCAACCCTACGGGTTATACCCAGCAGCCGTTGGGCATTCTCTTCAAAGGCAACATCATCGATCTCTTTGAAGACTACACCATTGAGGGAGGCCTGCGCGTACCCACTAGTTTCAACGGAACGGAGTACTTCGCTACCGCATCAAACCGTAAGAACCGGCTGGACAAAATTGCTTCGGTCTACCGCCGTAACCGCCGGCTGGAATCAGGCTTCTACGATGTCCTCCGACCAAACGCTCCGCGGTTGATAGAAGAAAACACCATCCTCGCACAGTACGGCGTTCGTTATCCCCTGGATGTCTTCCGCTCCTTGCGGGCAACAGGTACTGTTCGTCGTGACCGGGTACAAACCCTACCCACCGAACTCGCCGCCCTGCAAACCAGACCAGAAAGCCAGGCTCGGATTGGTGCAAGGCTCGAATACGTCTTTGACAACACCCTAAACCTAGCGACTAACCTGCGAATGGGAACACGCTATAAGGTCTACGCCGACTTCTACAAAAGCTTCAACATAAGCCTTAGTTCCGAAGGAGAAGAAACCGGTTTTGAGCCCGGATTTCTGGGCATCGCCGGTTTCGATATCCGCCACTACCACCGATTAGACAAGCGAAGCATCCTGGCCGTGCGCATGGCCGGGTCCACCAACTTCGGCCAACAGAAATTACTCTACTACCTCGGAGGGGCGGACAATAGCCTGCTGAACAGGTTTAACGATGGGATCCCCACACCGACAACCGGTAACTTCGTGTTCCAGGACCTCGCCAACCCGCTGCGTGGATTCGATGCCAACATTCGTAACGGTGGTACTTACCTACTGAGTAACGCCGAAGTCCGCATTCCCGTGTTCAACTACATCTTCCAAAATCTACGGTCGAAGCTACTGCGTGATTTCCAGATCGTTTCCTTCTTTGATGTAGGTACCGCCTGGTCTGGCAGCGATCCGTTTGATGAGGACAACCCCGTCAATATCACCACTTACCCGGACCCTAATACCACCGGAGCAGGAACCGTTCCGGTAACGGTTCGGGTACGTCGTTTCCGGGACCCCATTATCTACGGCTACGGGTTTGGAGCCCGCACCAGCCTATTCGGTTACTTCATCCGAGCAGATTATGGATGGGGAGTAGAGACGGGTATCCGAGGGGATGGGAAATTACACCTTAGTATGGGGATGGACTTTTAAAGGCCTCCACCCGGGACACCGCATTCTCCCGCACGTTAACCCAAAATAAATTATAATCAGCAACATGATAATTCTTCGTGCGGAAGAAGATGTCGCCGAAGAATTTAGGTTTGTTTGTAAACAGACCATTGCCCCGGCGCTCAGCCCAGACTAATTCGGGCATTGGCCCCTTATCATATTTATAGAGTACGCCGCCTTTGTTCAGGCTGGCGGGTGCCCTGGTCTCGTCCGTCGTCCAACTCAGCGGGTTGACTACGGCAATGTTGTTGACCTTATCACGGTAAGTAGGTTTGGGAACGAAATCTTCCCGGTAGGTGCGCCAGCTTACGAAGCAACCTGTTTGGGTAGCGTTCTCGCAAACGGGGATTGTGGTGTAGGCATCCACCGAAATCGGCATTCCAATAAGATAAGCAGCAACCAGTCGTTTGCCCAGCGGCTTACCGTCGAAACGGTCGGACAATAATCGTTTAGCGTGAGTAGTTCCCTGGCTGTGGCTGGCGATGATGATGGGACGGTCGTCGTTCCAGGTTTTGAGGTAATGATCGAAGGCGGCAAGAACATCGTTGTAGGCGGTATCGAGAGCCTGTTGATTCACGGTACGCCCTTCCTTATAGAAAACAGCAATGTTGGCCTGGCGGTAACGAGGGGCGAAAACCCTACCGGCCGCGTTAAAGATGGATGCCTGGTTGAGCATAGCCAGTTCATCTACAGACTGATTCAACTTTTCGTCGGCGAGATTAGCATTCCAGAGGTCATTGCCTTTGACAGCCTTCCGGTAGATAGTAGGGTGGAGGTAGAAGATGTCTGCCGAGGCCGTGGACTGGAGATTTTTTAGCTCCGTTCCTGGCGTTCGGTCCGCTTCATCTTCAGCGAAAGGTGAAGCCGCCCAGTTTTGAGGCAAGTCGTAATCAGGGACTGGTGGTACCGGAAAGAAATTACTTTGGGGTAAAGAAGGAATGCTTCCGCAGGCCGTGAGTAAGAATAGAGTTAGGAAGAAAAGTGCGCTACGCATCGGGCCGAAGTTTTACTGGCTGGCACGGTCGGCTTGTAACAGATATACGATACCGATACAGACTAAGCCTAATATAAAAAGTATCATAAGGGTGTAATTAAGGTTAAGGTTATAGTAATAACGGAGGGCTGGCTAAAAAAGTTCCTCAATTAAAAACTTGTTAAGATTTCGGGACGGATTCCCCGCTCCTTGATCCTTGCTTTGCCCTTACGGCAGCACACCGGTAGTAGTAGTTAGAATTTAGGACGAGAGAAACAATCCTCTCAGCTAAATTCTAACTACTAACTCCTAAAGGTCTCGTTTTGAGGCTGACTAAGAATTCGGATTAACAACCCTGATTCTAGTTGGTCACTAAAGTCCCCACCTGCTCACCAAATATGATGCGCCGCAGGTTGGTAGGCTCATTGATGTCAAAAACGATAATCGGCAAGTTGTTTTCGGCGCAGAGGGCAAAAGCCGCCTGATCCATTATTTTTAGTCCCTTGGTGATTACTTCATTGAAAGAAATCTGATCATACTTCGTCGCGGTCGGGTCTTTTTCGGGATCGGCGGAATAGATACCGTCTACGCGGGTGGCCTTCAGCACGATGTCGGCCTTGATCTCGTTGGCGCGCAGGGCTGCGGCGCTGTCGGTCGTGAAGTAAGGGTTTCCAGTGCCGGCGCTGAAGATAACCACGCGGCCCTTCTCTAGGTGGCGAACGGCACGACGGCGGATATATGGCTCAGCAATCTGCTCCATTTTGATGGCCGAAATCAGGCGTGTATACACGCCGTGGGTTTCCATCATGCTTTGCAGTGCCATGCCATTGATGACCGTGGCGAGCATACCCATATAGTCGCCTTGGGTACGCTCCACACCGGATTCGGCGGCAGAAAGGCCACGGAAAATATTGCCGCCACCAATCACTACGGCCACCTCTACACCGATGTCGATAAGTTCCTTTATTTGCTTCGTGTAGTAGGTGAGCATTTTGGAGTCGATGCCGTACTGTTGGTCGCCCATTAGGG
The DNA here is from genome assembly GCA_026421165.1 of Lewinella sp. Classification (GTDB taxonomy): domain Bacteria; phylum Bacteroidota; class Bacteroidia; order Chitinophagales; family Saprospiraceae; genus Neolewinella. Next base: position 5,579 of record JAPKCQ010000269.1, read on the forward strand.
TCTCACCACTCAGTTTTAGCATTACGCGACGGTACTTAAGGGCCATTTTGAGGAGGGATTTTTGTGCCGCTAAGTTCCGGCGGCGCTAAGATAGAAGGATAGTTGCAATTGTAGGACGGTAACGGTGCCTTCCTGTCATTATTCACATGGGCGCGGTCGCGGGTGCAGGGTAGGTTGAACGGCAAAGTAGCATATCCCATGACATACCTTCCCAACCTAAACCACCGTTATAACCATTCAAATAAATCCCTCCGCCATCGCCCGTTTCCTCTACTTCGCCCTTCCCTGCCTGCTCCTGATCTCCGCCTGTAAGCGGGACATCAACGGCGACCGCCTCTTCGAAGTCCCCTACCCCATTGTAGATTTTATTGTCCCTGCCGGCGTGCCAAGCTTTCAGACCTTCGTCGTTGCGCAAAATAGCGTCCCCACGGGCGTCGTGGAAGCTATGCGTCTGGCCAGCGTCACGGCCGATGAGGTCGACGTTTACGGAGGCCTCCGTGCTCGGGTCGTTTCTCTGACCGGCGAAGACTTCGGTGAGATCGAGCGTATCGAACTTCGCGCCTGCCCCGTCGGCACTTCCGGAGGCTGCGATCAAGCAACGATCATGTTCAGCCAGAGCGACCTCTTCCGCCGCCGCCAACAATCCGTGGACCTCAGCCCTCAACTACTGAACTTTAAGGACCTCTTCCTCGGCAACGATAACGTCAGGATAGAACTCGTTTTCCGTCCCGGTTCCACGACCTCGCGTACGATTGAGGCAAGGTTGGAGTGGGCGGGGGTTGCGTTTGGAAACGTTGAGTAGACGGCTTCGCCTTTTAGACGGCTTCGCCTTTTAGACGGCTTCGCCTTTTAGA
>JAPKCQ010000270.1 GCA_026421165.1 Lewinella sp.
TAAAACAGCCATCTTCAAATTCAGCCGCGCACCGGCGTTGAAGAACTGACCGTCAATCTCCAGGTGGCCCTGCCCCAGGGAGACGCTTTCCATTGTGGAGAATAGTGCACTACCGGCGGGTTGCAGCACATTTTTCCAGTACATACCGGCGTCGGTAACCGCGAATCCGTTCTTCGCCTGACTGATCAGACTCTGATCACAGATGAAGAAGATGCGTTCGTCTTTGCCGGCGCACAGGAAGGCGTTCGTGGCGTTGCGCAGGGCACGAGCAGGCATGGAGACGAAATCAGTATAGACCCGTTCAGTCTCCGCTTCGAAGTCAAGGTAATCCATAACTAATTTGAACAGGTCGACCGTATCCCAGTTAACGCTTTGGTGCCGGAGGAGCCGTTGGGGGAGTACATTGCTACTTAGTTCACCAGCTACCTCAACGATGAAATATTCGGTCAGGTCCGCCATCGTATCGTTGATGCGACGGGCTACGCTGGCGTAGGTCCGCTCTCCACCGTTGATCCAGTTCAGGAGGTTGGTTAGCGAGCCGTCGCGCAGTTGCTGAAAGTTGTTACTTTCTTCCAGAGCGGTATAGTATTTCTTGAGCTTAAGTACTCCGAAATAAGCAATCACCCGCTCCTGAAAGTATTCCCGGAAGGCCAACCGGAGCTCGGCCATGGTGTATTTCTTGGAAGAGGTCGCTCCCGGAGCAGATTTCGACGCGCGGCTCTTGGAAACCCCTGTCGCAGCTGCCGTACGCTCACCACTCTCCATCTCCTTTGCTTCTACCTCGGACTTTTGATCCGGTGCGGCTTTGGTGGACCCTTCTGAGCTGACTTTTACCCTGGGGCCCTGGGGCGGATCAAGAGGCAATTCTTCCAGTACCAGGATATCTTCTTCAGGATCTTTAGTTCCAGTTGGAACCGAATCGCCTACTTCCGGTTGGGGGTAGCCGCAACTAAAGCAGAAACGGGCGGCCTGCGGGAGTTCGGTTTGGCAATCCGGACATTCTTTGGTTTTACGGACACTTCCCTCCGTTACCGGAGAAGTACTTGCCGCGGGTTGTCTTTTTGCCGTGGCAACTAGTCGGTCTTGTTTTGTTTCAATCGGTTGAGCCTTCGGAGAAACGGTATCGGACGATGCTTCCGTACTATCGGTAGCCGCAGAAAAAGCAAACTCAAAGGATGGTTTTACTTTCCTGATTTCAGAGGATGACGTTCGTTGAGACTCGGGGTTAGCGGGTGTACCCTGAAATTGGATACTTGCCTCTTTTATTGACTGTTTTTGATTCTCCCCAGAGCCCTCTCCATGGGAAAGGGAAGACGTGGTAGGCAATAAGTCGTCAGCAGGTGTGAATTTCACATCTTCTACCCTGCCGTCACCAAAATCAACTTCAAAAGGAATATTACGTGAGTTGTAAGTGTAATCTTTCTCTGAAGACGGCGCTGCCTGTGAAGCGGAAGGTGGTTTGAGGGGTGGTTGTGGCTCCTCCTGCCTAGCCCTCGGCTTGGTAGGAACGGTTTGGAGGCCTTTCGCCGGAGCAGAACTCCCCTTCAGCGCACGGGCGCGGGCGATGAAAGCTTCTAGTTCAGTGAGCGTTTTCTCGTCAAGCGTGGTTTCTGAAAAGAGTAGGTCTTCCGGAGCTACGGTAGAGAGTTTGTTTTCTCCGGTTTCGAAGAGGGGCGCTTCATCGGTGGCCAGGCGGTAATCCGGCAGCGCCTCGAAGACAGGTTCGTTGGCGCTGGAGGGAAAATCATCCGCGTAACCAGTCTTCTTTTTATCATTCATGGTGGGAGTTTCCGTTACTTCGTTTGCTTCCCGCAGCATAAGAGTGCGGGGAAGGGCGTGATTGCCGGTGGTTTCGCCAGTGTCGGTAAAGCCATGCTTCTTAAAGAAGGCTTTCGCACGATTGTTGAAGTTACGAACCGAAAGAGAAACAGCGCGGTCCACCCCGATATAATTGGTCGCCTCGGCCAATAGTTTTTCCGCTACCCCTTTTCCCCAAAATGAACGCTTAACTACCAGCATCTGAATTTCTGCATAGGCTTTTGGCGCAGCGTCGGCGGTGATGTACCCGGCCAGTGTGCGGGCCTTCAGGTCAATAGCTACGAATACGACAGAGTCCCGCTTATCCAACGCCAACAGCACCTCCTGACGGGCCATTTCCACCAACGCGTCGTTCTCCGCCTGCTGCTCAACGGACAAGCCGGGCAGGTCAAAAGCCGGAAAGATGGCTTGCCAAACGAAGGTCTCCAGGTGGAGAAAGTCAGATTCCCGTGCGGGGCGGAGGATCATGATGGATTGATCTGCTGTTAAGTAGTTAGACTGTTAACGAGAATCAAGGGCTAAAACTAGGAGACCGGACGATCGGAGGTTACATTGTCCTTTCATACGGGCAGAAGACCGCGGAGTGTGAATTTTCAAATGATGCGAAACGATCAATCTAAGAATTAACCTCCAAGTGTCCGTACTTAGGCTTTTAACTCTTGATTAGCGTTATTAGACTATACCGGAATTACAGCAAATGTACGAATTAAACCTTTAATTGTTTATTTTTTAAACAATTACTACAAAGTTTTTAATAGCAACGTATATTTGCTTACTCCGACTAAAGATTATGACTATGACTTCTCCTACGCTGCTCTTCCAAACGTTTTCTCGCACCTGCGGCCGCGCCTTAATATTCCTTAGTTTTATCCTGGTTGTACTGGGGGTTAGTAGCTGCAATAAATGGTTAGGTAAAGGCCAGACGAACCTTGAACTGGTCTGGGCGGATGAGTTCAAAGGCGAAGAGCCGCCGAACGAGAATAAATGGACCTACGACCTAGGTGTGGGTAATTCGGGCTGGGGCAACAACGAAAAGCAATATTACACTGACCGTGCAAGAAACGTGCGTTTGGTGAGTGGTAAACTCATCATCGAAGCCCACCAAGAAACGTACAAAGAGAGCGAATACACCTCCACCCGCCTGGTAACGCGCGGCAAGCAAAGTTGGGGTCCTGGTCACCGCATCGCCATCCGAGCCAAGCTTCCGAGCGGCCGTGGTACCTGGCCCGCCATCTGGATGCTAGGGGACAACCTAAAGGAAGCCGGCTGGCCCCTCAGCGGCGAAATCGACATCATGGAACACGTCGGCTTTAGTCCTGATTCTGTATTCGGAACGGTGCACACCAAGGCCTCCAACGGTATGATCGGTAACCAGGTAAGTGGACACACTACAGCAGAAGACCTGGAAACCAATTACCACATTTACAGTATCGACTGGTACGGTGACCACATAGCGTTTCAGATGGACGGCGAGACCTACCACACTTTCGTTAAGCGCGAGAACGTGGGGGTAGAAGAATGGCCGTTCGATGCACCGCAGCACCTACTCCTGAACCTCGCTGTTGGTGGTAACTGGGGCGGACGCAAAGGCGTTGATGAAACGATCTGGCCCCAACGGCTTATGGTAGATTGGGTGCGGGTTTATAGACATAAGTAGTAACGCGACTCAGGAGCTAGACCTAGAAGAACGGACGCTCGGAGATGTTGAGAAGGACTAGAAATAAGCCGTACTTACTCTTTTAGCCCCTTGATTAACGTTACTGCAGTACTACATTACTACCTTTACAATGTGCTAAAAGACAAACATAACCGCCAATCCACCTACCTCCGCCTTGCCGTAACCGACCGCTGCAATTTGCGCTGTCGTTACTGCATGCCGGAGGAAGGAATCGACTTTGCGGCGCGGAAAGAGCTGCTTACCTACGAAGAAATTATATACCTCTGCGGAGTGCTGGGCGAGCTGGGCGTCAATAAAGTCCGGCTGACCGGCGGAGAGCCGCTCTCCCGCAAGGGCCTGCCCCGTCTTGTCGAAGGCCTCGGGCATATTTTTCCTAAAATGGCCATGACGACCAACGGCATTCTGTTACCGCCCGTCCTTGATGAGCTCGTCGGTTACGGGCTCGATCATTACAACCTCAGCCTGGATACCCTGCACGAAGACCGCTTCTTCCAGATTACCCGCCGCGACGAATTCGGCGGCACCTGGAACGCCCTGGAAGCATTGCTGGAACGGGGCATCAAAACGAAGATCAACGTAGTGGTCCTGAAGGGGACCAACGATGATGAACTTGGCGATTTTGTGGCCCTGACCAAAGACCGCAAACTCGACGTTCGCTTCATCGAAGCGATGCCATTTAACGACGACGACGGCAACCACCACCTCTACCTTTCGCACGGAGACATGCTGGCCAACATCCAACAACGCTTCCCCGATATTGAGCCGGATCGGGGCGAGGCAAACAGTAGTTCGGTGGCCTACCGCGTACCCGGTTTTCTGGGTACGGTGGGCATCATTCCCGCCTTCAGCCGGAGCCTTTGCGGCAGCTGTAACCGGCTACGCCTCACGCCGAAGGGAACGATGTTGAACTGCCTATACTCCACCAAGGGCATCGAATTATTGCCCTTACTCCGGCAGGGCATCGGCCGGCAGGATTTGGCGGACCTGATTACCGATTTTGTCCTGGGCAAACACAAAGACGGGCACGAAACGCAGCGATTGGAACAGTCGGGTAATATCTTTGCGAGCATGACGTCCATCGGCGGCTAACCCTGGAGGTTTTTTCACAGCGAGGGTAGAGCCTGACAAGGAAGTGACTCCCGCGAGCACAGCGAAACAAGTAATATGCTATCACACCTAAACAAAGACGGCCTCCCCGAAATGGTAGATGTAGGCGATAAAGCCATCACTTCCCGCGTTGCGGAGGCGGAATGTACCGTTGTCCTGGGTGAAGCGATCATGGCTGAGCTCGGCGCCAACGATTTCACCACGAAGAAAGGTTCGGTGACCCAGACGGCCATCATCGCTGGGACGATGGCGGTGAAGCAGACCTGGTCGGTCATCCCTTTATGTCATGCTCTGGATATTTCTTCCGTCAAGTTTGAGGTTCAGGGCGCGGGCGCAGGTGCAATGAACGTTAGGTGCAAGGTTCGAACGGAAGGAAGGACCGGCGTTGAAATGGAAGCCCTCCACGGCGCCTCCGTAGCCGCCCTCACCATCTACGACATGTGCAAAGCCATGAGCCACGATATTGAGATCACCGGCTTGCGGCTGGTGTCCAAAACCGGCGGAAAATCAGACTATCATCTCCCTTCAGACGGACAATAGTACCTCCTTCTCTCCCAACACTCCACCATGTCCCGCTACCAACGCCAAACCATCCTACCAGAAATAGGACAACCCGGCCAGCAGCGCCTGTCCGAAAGCCACGTCTTGGTCGTAGGCTGCGGTGGCCTCGGCGGTCCGGTAGCGGCGTACCTCGCGGGTGCCGGCGTTGGGACGCTAACGCTAGTCGACGGAGACAAGCCCGAAGCATCCAACCTCCACCGTCAGGTCTTTTTCCAGACCGGAGCGACGGAGAATAAGGCGGTACTACTGGCCCGGCACTGCTCTTTACTCAACCCCGGCACCCGCGTGTGCGCCCACGAAAGCTACCTCGAAGCCAGCAACGCCAAAGCCCTCGTCGAAGCCGCTGACCTCGTAGTTGAATGTAGTGACCATGCCCTGACCAAGCACCTCGTCAACGACGCCTGCCACCTACTCGGCAAACCGCTCGTCTACGCCGCCGTACACAAATACGAAGGCTACCTGGCCGTATTCCCCAACGAAAGTAAGGACGACCTTCACCTACGCGACCTCTTCCCCGCGCCCGACCCGACCCTACCCGACTGCGCGACCGTCGGCGTACTCCCCACCGCCGTCGGCATCATCGCCCTCCTGCAAGCCAACGCCGCGCTCTGCTACCTGCTTCAAATTGGAAACCCACCCGTACGCCAACTCCTTACCTACAACGCGCTGGACAATCACCAGCACCGCCTCAAGCTAAAAAAAACCTACACCATGCCCGTACCCGAACCCTGGAAGAAAGCCCCCATCACCCGCGCCAAACTAGAAACCGACGCCACCCTTGCCGACCTGCCCAACTACGACCTGGTCTTCAGTATGCTCGACGAACAGCGCGAACCAGAACTACCCGATGGCGTCATCCGACTCACCAAACGCAACCCCTTCGGCCAATGCCTTGAACGGATGGAAGCTGGTGGGAAATACCTAATCTACTGCAACTCCGGGAAGCTCAGCCTCATGCTGGCCTCACAGATTCGGAAGCATGATGGGGGGATTGAGGCGTTTAGCTTAAAGACCGGTAAACCGGGTTAGACGGCCTTCGGCCTTTTAGACGCCTTCGGCTTTTAGACGGCCTGCGGCCTTTTAGACGCCTTCGGCTTTTAGGCTACCGCATGGCTCCGGTGGTACATGCAACGTGCGGCAGCCTAAAAGCGAAGCGTCTGAAAGGGCACAGCCCGCCTAAAAGCGAAGCGTCTAAAAGGGCAAAGCCCGCCTAAAAGCGAAGCGTCTAAAA
>JAPKCQ010000039.1 GCA_026421165.1 Lewinella sp.
ATTTGCAGTTGGAGGAGTTGCGCACGTATCTGTCAGCTGGCTCCGCCAGATAGTAGTGTAGTAATGTGGCAGTGACTGCATTGCTACCAAACTACATTATTACACTATGCGCTCTTACTGGGCCACATCTCAGCTACGCTGCTATTACGTGTCTCATGTGGCCGATTGTAGTATATACATTACCAATAAGCCGTACCTTCGCGTACGTTTTCGCGGACGATCATCGGAATACCCCGGCACCTCCGCATAAAGCCTATATACAATGGCCGTAGACGTACTCTTAGGTCTCCAGTGGGGAGACGAAGGCAAAGGCAAGATCGTTGATGTTCTTGCGCCTCAATACGACATTATCGCCCGCTTTCAGGGCGGCCCTAATGCCGGGCATACACTCATTTTCGACGGCAAAAAATTCGTGCTTCATACGGTGCCTTCGGGCATCTTTCGGCCTGGGCTTAAGAACATCATCGGCAACGGTGTAGTGATTGATCCCATCACGTTAAGCAAGGAGCTGGACAAGCTTGATGAAGCTGGGGTCGACTACGCCGGTCGCCTCTTCGTAGCCCGTAAGGCCCACCTTATCCTGCCGAGCCACCGCTTGCTTGATGCTGCTCGTGAAAACGCCAAGGGTGACCGCAAGATCGGCTCGACGCTCAAGGGCATTGGACCAACGTACATGGACAAGACTGGCCGCAACGGTCTCCGCGTCGGTAACCTCGAAGCACCGGATTTTCGCGAACGCTACGAAGAACTGAAGGAGAAGCACAAGCAGTTGGTCGGCCTCTACCCATTCATCCAGTTTGACCTGGCCGCCGAAGAGGAAGCCTGGTTCATCGCTATTGAACGGCTGAAAAGTCTGGAGATCGTTGATGGTGAGTACTGGATCAACGACGCCATCAAGCGCGGCGATAAAATTCTAGCTGAAGGTGCCCAGGGGTCTATGCTCGACATCGACTTCGGCACCTACCCCTTTGTCACCAGCTCCAACACGATCACCGCCGGTGTTTGTACCGGACTGGGCATTGCACCGCAGCAAATCGGCGAGGTGATCGGTATCACCAAAGCTTACTGTACTCGTGTAGGTAGTGGTCCATTCCCTACTGAACTGCTTGGTGAAACCGGCGAGTTTCTGCGTAAGGAAGGCCACGAATTTGGGGCTACCACCGGTCGGCCTCGACGTTGCGGCTGGATCGATCTGGTCCAGCTCCGCTACACCATCATGCTCAGCGGTGTAACCCAACTTGTCGTCACTAAGGTCGATGTGCTCAATAATTTTGAGACGCTCCAAGCTGCCGATGCCTACGATGTGGAAGGTACGATTACCAAGAGCCTTCCTTTTGATCTGGTGCACGAAAACTACAAGCCAGTCTATACCTCTGTCCCTGGCTGGAACACCAACCTCACCAGTGTGAAGGAGGAGACCAACCTGCCGGCTGCTTGTATCGACTTTGTCAAGTTCCTTGAAGAGAAGCTTGGGACACGGGTGAGCATGGTTTCTACCGGCCCTGATCGGGAAGAACTGGTGAGTCGTTAGGTTGGGGAGTCACTGAGTTGCGGCCGCAGGTACCGTTCGCGGCGCTGCGCTTGCTTACCTTTGAGCAATACGTTGCGCCTGTAATATGCGGTAGCGTATCATATTTGCCCGTGCGGTAGCAACTTAGTGACGCACTAATTTGCCAATTAACTCTTTATGAAAGCATACATCCTAACAATAGGCGATGAAATTCTTATCGGCCAGGTAACCGACACCAATGCCACTTTCATGGCCGAAGCACTCAACGTGGAAGGCTTTGAAACCGTGGAGCACCTTAGTGTTGCTGATACGCGGGACGGGATCCGGGACGGCCTCGACCGGGCCCTCGCGGTAGCGGATGTAGTGCTGATGACCGGAGGCCTCGGGCCAACCAAAGACGACATTACCAAGAAGGTACTGGCTGAATACGTTGGCACCGAACTGGTTTTTCATCAAGAGACTTGGGAACGGCTGGCTAAGCTGTATGCTCGCTTCGGAGGGGAAGCAGGGCCGCAGCATCGTGTTCAGTGTGACCTTCCCGCTGCGGCGACCGTTATTGCCAATAAGGTCGGTACCGCGCCGGGAATGTGGCTCGAGCACGAAGGCAAAATTATCGTCTCTATGCCCGGAGTTCCTTACGAGATGCAGTATTTGGTCGAGAATGAGGTCATTCCCCGCCTGGTAGCTGGTAACGTAAGCCAAAACCGTCAACGATCCCTGACGATTCTTACCGCCGGAATAGGCGAATCTACCCTCGCTGAAACTATTGAGGAGGTAGAAGACGCGCTGCCTCATCACGTATCCCTTGCTTATCTACCTAATTTGGGCACCGTGCGTTTGCGCCTAACCACCCGTGGCACCGACGAGGCCGCTATGCAGGCGGAGTTGAAAAAGTACAAGGAAGAAATCGAAGCCATCATCGGCGAGTATGTGTATGGCTACGGCAAGGAAGACCTTGCGCTGGCGGTGCAGCGCCGAATGCAAAAAAAGCACCTCACCTTATCGACGGCCGAAAGCTGCACGGGTGGAGCTATCGCCGGTATGATCACCGGCCATCCTGGCTCCAGCGGTCACTTTCGTGGAAGTGTGGTCGCCTACGATAACGAGGTGAAGAATATATTGCTCGGCGTGCCTGAAGAACTGTTCGTTCAGCACGGAGCCGTCAGTAAACAGGTGGTAGAAGCCATGGCAAAGAACGTACGCCTAGCTTTGAAAACAGATTATTCTATCGCTACCTCTGGCGTTGCCGGCCCCGGCGGCGGCACTGAAGAAAAACCCGTCGGTACCATCTGGATCGCCGTTGCCGGGCCTGATGGTGTACGCTCCCGACTCTTGAGCTCAGGCAAAGACCGTAAGCGGAACATCACCTTTACCGTATACCAAGCGCTGAATATGCTGCGGCTGCAGTTGGATAACGAATAGCGGTGTAATACGCTCGTACGCTCTGACTTTTTGAAGTGCCGCGTTCGCGCAGCGAACGACTGAATTCAAAATAGCTTTGAACGACTAAGGCCACTATACATTACGTACCTTCCCCAGAAACTAACCTTACGCATGCGCTTTACCGTACTTTTCTCCTTTCTCTGCCTAACCCTCATTCTGGGATGTAACAAAAAAATTAGTACCTCCGCTTCAACATCTACCTCCGAGACGGCTAATAATGGAGTGACCAAAATAGTCGCCTTCAATGAAGTAGCAAGCCTGGCGCCCGGAGAGACCGCTAGGGTTGAGAAAACGAAGGCGGCAGTGACCTTTCTCGATGTTGCGTCCGATAGCCGGTGCCCGCGGAACGTAAACTGTATTACCGAAGGAGAAGCCTTCGTGATGGTTTCGGTCGGTGGCGGAGCGCCGCAAAAAGTACGGATCGACGTAGGCCTCAAACGCATCAGCCGCCTCGGCATGGAGGGAGCGACGGTAGAATTTCTTAGCCTTAATCCCTACCCGGAAGCAGGGGTAAAGATTGACCCGGCCGACCGCCGCCTGGGGGTTCGTATCATCAAGTCTTCTAAAATGTAGCGTAGCAGCCAGTAACTTATAACGCACACTACAAGGCACTACGCACTACCTTCTACTTGCTGGCACTGCTATGTTCTTTCCCATCGGAGACACCCTGGGACATCAGAGCTATATACCGTGTTTTACTCACGGCTTTATTGCGCTGGGCCTAGTCTTTTTATTCTCGCGAAGAAGCGGCAAGCCTGCGTAGCACCCGCCAATAATTACCGTGTTCCAACCGCAGCACCCGCTCGGCGATTTGCTCCGGCGTATCCTCCGCATCGAGACGGACGGCGGCCTGGAAAACGTAATCACCCTCATCGTAGGCTTCGTTAACGTAGTGGATGGTAATCCCGCTTTCCGTCTCCCCGTTGGCCTTTACGGCCCGGTGGACGTTGGGGCCGTACATTCCCTTTCCTCCGTAGGCCGGTAGCAGGGCCGGATGAATATTTAGCATCCGGTTGGGAAAGGCTTTTATCAGGTAAGGCGGTATGAGCCAGAGGAAACCGGCCAAAGCGATGAAGTCTACGTCGAAGAACTTAAGATCAGCTAGTAACTCTTCCGATTGGTAAAAGGCGTCGCGCTTTACGACCAGCGAAGGAACGTCGCGCTCGGCGGCTATCATCAGTGCCCCGGCCGTCGCTTTGTTGCTGACCAAGAGGACCACCGTAATGCCGTATTCCGGATGCGCCTGGAAACGGTCGATTATAGTGCGGGCGTTGGAGCCGCTGCCGGAGACGAAGATTGCTAGGTTCATTGATAAGAAAATATGGACGCAAAGATGGTTTTTTTAACGAGTTCTATCGCTAAGGTAAGCCTCACTCCGCCTTTTTCATTGCACCTGCGTCCGCGCCTAAAAAGTATTCTTTTAGTCTTTCTTGGCGGTCACCTTCACCCGCACCGACTTACTAATAGGCGTATTACTCTTCCTCGCCGAACGCGTAATCGGCACCAGCGTATTAGCCTCAGGAAAATAAGTGCAGATATTCCCCGAAGGAATAGAATACGGCACCACCTGAAACAGACGGGCATGACGAACCTCACCGTCGTATTCACTCGTTAAGTCGACTTTCTCACCGGCTTTAAGCCCCGCTTTCTTCATGTCTTCTTCGTTCATCATCACCACCCGGCGCTCGTTGTGGATGCCGCGGTACCGATCGTGCATGCCGTAGATAGTAGTATTGTACTGGTCGTGGCTACGGACAGTCATCATCAGGTATTCGCCTTCCGCGAGTTGGTGGGTGCTGAGGGGAGAAACGGTGAAGTGGGCCTTGCCGTCGTCCGTTCCGAAGTTGCGGTTGCGCGGTCCGTTGGGCAGGTAGAACCCGCCGGGCTCGCGGACTCTTTCGTTGTAGCGTTCGAAACCCGTCACGCAGCTGGCGATGGCGTCGCGGATGCTGTCGTAGTCGTTGGCCATGGCTGCCCAGTCAACGGTACTTTTGTCGCCGAGGGTGGCGGCTGCTACGCCACAGATGATGGAGACTTCGCTACGTAGATGTGGACTCTTAGGGTTCAGTACGCCCTTGCTCATCTGGACGACGCCCATTGAGTTTTCACAGCTTACGAACTGCTCTCCGGTAGCACGAATGTCTTTTTCCGTACGGCCGAGACAGGGCAGAATTAGCGCTTTTTTGCCGTGGACAACGTGGCTCCGGTTCGGCTTGGTGCTAATTTGAACGGTGAGGTTGCACTGCCGCAGGCCTTCCGCTGTGTACGATGTATCCGGGGTAGCGGAGATGAAGTTTCCGCCGAGGGCGAAAAAGACTTTTACGGTGCCCGCGTGCATCGCTTTGATGCTGTTTACAACGTCGAAGCCATCTTCCTTTGGGGGCTCGAAGTTGAAGTGGGCCTTCAGCGCATCCCGAAATTCAGGCTTCAGTTTTTCCCAGATGCCAACGGTGCGGTCGCCCTGTACGTTGGAGTGGCCACGGACCGGACAAATGCCGGCACCGGGCTTTCCGATACTGCCTTTCAGGAGCAGCAGGTTGACCATTTCTTGGATGACGTCGACTGAATTTTCGTGCTGGGTTAGCCCCATTGCGTAGCAGAGTACGATCTTTTCGGAGCCATGAATCATGCCGGCGGCTTCATGGATTTGCATTGCGCTTACGCCACAACCGTCGATGCATTCTTGGAGGCTGGTATCTTCCAGCATTTTTGTCCAGGCGTTGTAGCCCGCGGTGTGGGTCTCGATGAATTCCTGGTCGAATACGGTGCCGGGAGCCTTCTTCTCTTCTTCCCAGAGAATTTTACAGATGGCGCGCACGAGGCTCATGTCCTCATTGATTTTCACCTGCAGGAAAAGATCGGTAAGTTTGGTGCCGCGCTTTAGAATATCAAGCGGGCTTTGAGGGTCAATAAACTTCATCAGCCCGGTTTCTGGAAGGGGGTTGACGCTGATGATGCGGCCGCCATTCTTCTTGCATTTCTCGAAGGCGTTGAGTTGGCGCGGGTGGTTGGTGCCGGGGTTTTGGCCCATCACTATGATCAGGTCGGCGTCGTGCAAATCCTGCAGCGTCGTGGTGCCTTTGCCGATACCGATCGTTTCACTTAGGGCTGTACCGGTGCTTTCGTGGCACATATTCGAACAGTCGGGCAGGTTGTTGGTGCCGTACTGGCGCACGAAAAGCTGGTAGAGGAAGGCTGCTTCGTTGCTGGCGCGGCCGGAGGTGTAGAAGGTGGCCTCGTCCGGGGAGTTCAGCGCGTTGAGTTCTTCGGCGATGGTTTTGAAGGCGTCGTCCCAGCTTATGGGGACATAGTGCGTTGCGCCGGGAGCCAGGTACATCGGTTGGGTGATGCGGCCTGATTTTCCGAGCTCGAAATCGGTCATCGCTCCCATCTCATTGATGGAATGCTTAGCAAACCACTCGGGCGTGACGCGCATATTGGTGGCTTCTTCGGCGATGGCTTTGGCACCGTTTTCGCAGTACTCGGCGATGGGGCTGCGGCGGCCGTCGGGGTCGGGCCAGGCGCAGCCGGGGCAGTCGAACCCGTCCTTCTGGTTCATTTTCAGCAGGGCGTGCATGCCTTCGCCGAAGTGCATGTATTCTTCTACGTGCTGTACGCTGATCGCGACGGCTTTCAGGCCCGCAGCGTGTTCTGGGCGTTCGCGGAGTTCCAGGTCGAAGAGGCGTTCGGGAGTTAGCTCGTTCATTGGTTCGTTGGTCTGTTGGTTCGTTAGTCTGTTGGGCTACCGCAAGCAGGAGGGTCCTTAAGGAAAAGCAAGCCTGGGGGAGTTATGTTCATTTTATGGCGCGGACGCAGGATGCAATGGCGTGTTTTTTAAGAGTAGTGAATAGTTAGCCGAATTGATAGCTCTCATTACCTGACTACCTAGAGCTCATTTTCCTTGAGTGTTTTGCAGCACTTTTATTTTTTGGATGTGCTTTTAGTGCGGCTTATTTTTTTGGAATGATTTGCCTCCGACAACTAAAGTGGACCGAATTACCTTCGGTAATAAGTATTCACCGTAGGAGAAACTTTACACCGGTTTCGCTCCAGTTACGTTACTTTGCAACCTCATTGAAAATCATTAAGCTATATGCAGCAGTACGATATAATAGTAGCCGGCGCCGGCCCGGGCGGTAGCACCTTCGTCCGCTGCCTTGCGGATACGGACCTGCGCATTGCTCTGATTGATAAAGCGACCTTCCCGCGCGATAAGATTTGTGGTGACGCGATTCCCGGAACGGCCATCCGCGTGGGTCGCCGTAGGAGCCGGGACTACTGGGATGGGCTCCCTGCGCTTAATCCCCTACGCCGCACTCGCGGATTCTCGCCCTCTGGCACTATTCTCGATGTTGAGTATGTTAACGACGGCTACACTTGCCCCCGTCTTGATTTTGACCAGTACCTGCTAGAGCAAGCACTCACTTACCCACGGCTCGATACGCACTTCGGGACGAAGCTAAAGAACCTGGTCCGCGAGAATGGACAGAACATCGCTACGCTCTCCGACGGGACACAGCTCTCTGCCCCACTCATCATCGGAGCCGACGGTGCGCACTCCGTAGTAGCCAAAAAACTAACGGACACCAAGATGGACCGCAACCATTACTGCGCTGCCGTCCGCACTTATTATCGTGGCCTGACCGACATCAAGGACGACCGGATGATGTTCTACTTCCTCGATGGGTTCCTCCCTGGCTACTTCTGGATTTTTCCGCTTAAAGATGGCCTGTTTAACGTAGGCTTCGGCATGCTCTCCCGCCAGGTTTCTGAACGCAAAATTGACCTGCGCGACAGTTTAGACCGCATCGTAGCTGAATCTCCCCAGGTGAAAAGCCACTTCGCTCATGCGGAGCAGGTTGGTAAGAATGAAGGCTTCGGCTTACCGCTCGGCTCCCGCACCGTTCCCCGCTCTGGAGACGGGTTCATGCTCGTTGGTGATGCCGCCGGGCTGATAGATCCCTTCACCGGAGAAGGTATCGGTAATGCGATGATGAGCGCGGAAATGGCCGCTGCCGTCGCCCGCGAATGCCTTGCCTCCGGACGACTTGACGCAAAATCCCTCCGCGCCTACGACAAGGCAGTTACCAAAAAGATGGGCTTCGACTTCAAGATGAAGCACCTTGGCCAACGCATTTTGGCGGACCGGCCGTGGCTGATTAATGGACTGATGTGGTTGGCTTCGGGGAACCGCTTGGCGCACTGGGCGCTGAAGAAGGTGGTGTAATCGGCCGGGGACCGTACCTTAGCCCCATGTCCGACACCAACGATAAAAAACTCTTTCTCCTCGACGGCCACGCCCTCGTTTATCGCTCCCACTTTGCCTTCATCAACCGACCGATGATCAACGGCAAGGGGATCAATACTTCGGCTATGTTTGGTTTTACGCGGACGCTGTGGGACCTGATGAAAAAGCAAAAACCCAGCCACCTGGCCGTCGTCTTTGATCCCAGCGGGCCAACCTTCAGAAACGAGATCGCCCCGGACTATAAGGCCAACCGTGAGGAGACCCCGGAAGATATTAACGTCGCCTTTCCCTACGTACACCAGATACTGCAGGGCTTCAATATCCCGATCATCATTATCGACAACTATGAGGCCGACGACGTGATTGGCACCCTGGCTAAACAGGCCGCCCGCGAAGGCTTCGAAGTGTACATGGTGACGCCCGACAAGGACTACGGCCAGCTGGTGGAAGAGAACATCTATATGTATAAGCCCAGCCGGATGGGCAACGGAATTGACATCCTCGGCGTAGAGGAAATCAAGGCCAAATGGGGCATTGAACGGCCTGAGCAGGTGATCGATATGCTGGGCCTGATTGGTGATAAAGTAGACAATATCCCCGGCGTACCCGGCATCGGGCCGAAGACAGCCGAGAAGTTCATCAAGGAGTTCGACAACATAGAAAATCTGCTGGAGAATACCGATAAAATAAAAGGCAAGAACCAGGAGCGTCTTCGTGAGTTTCGCGAGCAGGCTATGCAGAGTAAGGTGTTGGCGACAATCGTTATCGACGTACCCGGCGTAACTTTTCACGCCGAAGCGTATAAAATCGAGAACTTTGACCGGGAGCACCTGACCGATATTTTTCGGGAGCTCGAATTCCGGAAACTCTCTAGCGATATCCTCGGGATTCAAGACGAAGATGAAAACCAGCTTGGTGCTCAGGGTGACCTCTTTGCTCCTTCAAGCTCCCCTGTACCTGCGGCCGCGCAAAAAAAAGATGCGCGCTACGCAAAACCCGCCGCCCACGCCATCGCCGATCACCACCTCGGCAACACCGAACAGACTTATAAAAAAGTCGATACGCCGGAAGAACGCGCCGCTTTGATCGCCGAGTTGCAGCAGCAAAAAACCTACGCCTTCGACACCGAAACGACGAGCGTAGACGCCGCTTCAGCCGATTTGGTAGGCCTTAGTTTTAGCTGGAAAGAAGGCGAGGCCTACTACGTCCCCGTTCCAGCGGACCGCCCCGGAGCCGAAGCCATCGTCGCCGAATTCGCCGAAATCCTAGCTGATGAAAGTACCGAAAAAGTGGGCCAGAACATCAAATATGACCTCACGATGCTAGAACGCTACGGCGCGCCGGTACGTGGGAAATTACTGGATACGATGGTGATGCACTACTTGCTGCAGCCCGATAAGCGCCACAAAATGGACATTCTCAGCGAGGAGTATCTGAACTATAAACCGATGCCCATCGAAACCCTGATTGGTAAGGGTAAAAAGCAGCTCACGATGCGGGATGTTCCTGTGGATAAGGTGGTGGATTACGCCTGTGAAGACGCCGATATTACCCTGCGCCTCTACAAAGCACTGTGGCCCGAACTGGAAGAAGAAGGTCTCGTGGAACTCTATGAAACCATCGAAGCACCGCTGATTCCCGTCCTGAAAAATATCGAACTTAACGGCGTTAAACTTAATGTTCCCTTCCTTGAAGACTACAGCAAAGTGCTGAGTGGCGAAATCCAAAGCCTGAAAAACGAGATTTATGACGAGGCGGGGTCACCCTTCAACATCGGCTCGCCGAAGCAGATCGGGGAGATCCTTTTCGGCCGTATGGAACTGCCGTATAAAGGCAAGAAGACGGCTACGGGCCAGTTTAAAACCGACGAGGCCACCTTGCTGGAGCTTGCTGGTGAAGCGCCCATCGTGCAGAAGATTCTTCGCTATCGTAGCCTGTCGAAATTACTTAGTACTTACGTTGATGCGCTGCCGTTGCTGGTGAACAAAGAGACCGGTCGCGTACACTCTAGCTTTAACCAGACGGTAGCGGCCACTGGCCGTTTGTCTAGCTCAAGCCCTAACCTGCAGAATATCCCGATGCGGACGCCGCAGGGCGCAGAAATCCGGAAAGCCTTCGTCCCGACCGACGAAAACCACACCCTGATCGCTTCGGATTACAGCCAGATCGAGCTGAGGTTAGTCGCAGCACTCAGCGGCGACGAGGGTATGGTGGATGCTTTTAAGAACGGCCGGGATATTCATACGGCTACTGCAGCCTTGGTCTTCGACGTTCCCTTCGAGGACGTCTCCCGCGATCAGCGTAACCAAGCAAAAACGATCAACTTCGCTATCCTCTACGGCGCTGGCGCCACCCGCCTGATGCAGCAGTTAGAGATCACCCGCAAGGAAGCGTCTCAACTGATCAAAAACTACTACGAGCGTTTCCCAGGCCTGAAGCAATTTATGGCCGCCAGCGTGGAAACCGCCCGTGAGGAAGGCTACGCCATGACGCTACTCGGTCGTAAACGCGGCCTCCGAGACATCAACTCAAAAAGCGGCCTGACCCGCTCCATCGCCGAACGGATGGCGATGAATACCCCGATTCAGGGTACTGCGGCGGACATGATTAAAGTCGCAATGATTCGCATTGACAGGGCCTTGATCGAAGGCGATTTCAAGACCAAGATGATTATGCAGGTGCACGACGAACTGGTTTTCGACGCGCCGAAAGATGAGGTGGATCGCGTGATCCCGATCATTGAGCAACTGATGCGTGAGGCGATTCCTGATCTTACTGTTCCTATTGTTGTAGAGACGGATCAGGGGGCTAACTGGTTGGAAGCACACTAAGGCACGCGAATTAAATAAAACACGTTTTATTTGTTTCACGTCCCTAAGGCAAGCTTTATCATTATGAAACCTATTTCAGCGTCAGACCAGATTGAAGAGATAGGCGAACAGCCTGTCGAATAGCTTCGTTTTATACGTAAGCTCTGAGGCTTCATCAGCCAACAGTAGCCTAGTCGTGTAAACCTTGTGGTCCTAAAGCGCAGACGGTGGTCGACAAACTATAATATTATGTCAATTTAAGACAAAAATGCTGTTAAAGAGGCAATCGTTGCTCACCTGCTGGAGGAGAAAGAGGCATCTTACAATAACATGGTGGCGATACAGGAGTCTGAGCTTTCCGGAGCTGAAAAGTCCAGCGAGAGTTGGGGCGTGGTGTTTCATGGCGGAGAAACCGGCGAGGCACTTAATCGCGTTGAGGCTCACGCATTTGTTGTGGAGGCGCTGCAGCGCAATACTAATATCCTGAGCGGTATCGATTCAATTGAGACAACTGAAGAGGTGCAGTTAGAGGATGTGATTGAGGCCGACCGGGGTGATTTTTTCGTCGCCGTCGCCGCTGATGAATTTACAGCTGTAGGAAAATACTGCCGCGGAACTTCTACGAAGAGGTTCTTGTTTCGAACATTTAAAGGGAAGAAAAACGGAGACGTTATTACCCTGAACGATAATAAATTCACTTTGATGAGTAGCTACTAACGGGGTGATAAGACACGAAAAGGCCCCACCAGAACCATAATCCGGAGGGGCTACATCATAATCTCACGAAAAAACATTAACTCGAAGTTTGCACTGTACATTAATACGGCTTATCTTCGAATTATCTTTAGTGTTTTTTGTTTTGATCCCATGAATGTATACAGCCGGTGCCCCCGTTGGGCCCGGCTTTTTTTGTGGGTGTTCTCAAAGCGTGCGAGTATGTAGTAAAAGGGTCGTCGTCCTGACTCAAACATCAGGACGACGCCACTTATAAATCATAATCCCATGAACATAATTCTTGTCGTGATCAAGGAGCTTTCTCCCTCCGACAATACAAATATGGGGCAGGAATAAGGCTAATTAAAGAACAGATTTACTTATTTGTGAATAAATAAACAATAATTAACATCACAACTAATTGATTGTCAATATTGTTAAACACTTTTTTTGTGAAATATTTATTGTGCTACTGCCTTCTATTCACATCTTTAATCGGTGGAAAATCTTCGATTTCTTTTGGAAAAGCTTGAAAAACGCTGTTTGAGGTGCATTTTTGACCTGGAAGAAGTACGTTTTATTTGCGCTTTTGCGCGCGCATTGATCCTGCCCGGGCATTTAAAATCAAAAATCACAATATGCAATTATCCGAAGCCCAGAAGACCGTAGATCAGTGGATTACCACCATCGGGGTGAAGTATTACGGTGAATTAACCAATACGGCTATCCTGATGGAGGAGACGGGAGAAGTCGCCCGCCTCATGGCCCGTATGTACGGAGAGCAGTCGTTTAAAAACCCGGCAGATGCGGAAACGGCACAAGATGACCTTGCCGACGAATTTGCCGATGTGCTCTTCGTTCTCATCTGTTTGGCAAACCAAACCGGGGTCGACCTTACGGATGCCCTGCGTAAGAACCTTGATAAAAAGACTAAAAGGGATGCGGTCCGGCACCGGGATAATCCTAAATTACGGGATTAGGTGGGTAGTGGTTAAGTATTTGTTTGTGGATTACTCTACTCAGCACTACCTACTATTACCTACTTAAAGAATCCCAACTTCTGGCTATACATCCGCCCGTTAACCTCCAGGCTGACGACGTATATGCCTGATGCCCAGCCGATACTACTCATCGCTAGGCGCTGCGTTTGCAGCCCTGCAGAGCGACGCCCCTGGAACGGGGAGCTGATTTTTCGCCCGGATACATCAAAAAAGTGAATGCCTACGTTCGCGGCGGCGGGCAGGTTGTAATCAATCACGACATCGCCGCCACTTAGGTAAGCGTTCATGTTGATGCTTGCGGAACGATCGGGAGTACGGGTACTGGTAACGCCCTGACAGTAGAGGCCAAGGTCTTCCATGCGCTCGAAACGCTGGCCCATCACGCTGTCCACCAGATCGGAATCGATGCATAGCCAGTTGCTTAGTACCGTGGCGTAGACGGAGCGGAAGTCTACCTGATAATTTAGGTTGCCGTTGTTTGTATTCTGGAGATCGGCCAGGCCGCCGGTGGTACCGTTGCCGTTAAGGCCTTTACCAAATAGCATAAGTGGGGCCGCCGCGCCGTGGTCGGTGCCCTGAGATCCGTTTTGGTAGCTCCGCCGGCCGAACTCGCTGAAGGTCATGCCCAACACGCGCTCGTCGATGCCACCGTCTGCGAGGTCATTGTAGAAAGCGGTGATGTTTTTACTCAGGCTGTTCATCAGGTAGGCGTGGCCGTTAACTTGATCCGCATGGGTATCGAAGCCTTCCAGCTCGACGACGAAGAGGCGGGTGCCGAGACGACCGCGCAGCAGGCGGGCGATCAGCGCTAGTTGGTCCCCCAGCCGATCATTTTCGTATTCAGCGGAATTGACGCCTGCGTCGAAGGCTTCGGAGAGGACGCCAGCGTAGCGGAAAGTGGTATTGGCTACGGCACGGATGTAGCCAAGTTGCTCGCCGTAGGTGCATTCCGGAACGTCGTTGACGTCGTAGAGCTGGCCGGTGCGCGCGATTTCGTAGAGCTGCGTCGGATTTTCGGTGGAGATGGCGTAGTTGAAATCATCGGCGTTATTGAACAGCAGGTTTCCTACACCGCCGATCTGAATAGCCGGGGGCGTTTCGGGCGGCGTACTCAGGAAGTCAGGGTAAAGATCGTTGATGTAACGGCCGAGGACGCCGCTGCTCACGGTTTCTTCGGCATCCGAGGTGGTTGCCCAAATGTCTGAAGAGCGGAAATGACTAAGGTTCTGATCGGGGTACCCTACATTTTGGATCACCCGCATCTGCCCGTCGTTCCACAGGGTGGAGAGTGGCTGAAGCTGGGGGTGAAGCGAAAGGGTAGAGGTGAGGTCTACTGCTTCGTTTCGCGGCACGTAGATATCGGGGCGCTGGGCTTGGTAGGTTCCGAAATCGTGAACGGGGATGATGGTGTTGAGGCCGTCGTTTCCGCCCTTAAGCCTAATGAGGACGAGCACCCGGTCTTCGTTGCCGTCCGCCAGTGCGGCGGTTAGCGGGGAGGAAAGAGATAGCGAGCCTATCGGTAGTTTGTTGAGGAGGAAGCCGGAGGTGCCCAGGATGCCGAGGTTACGTAAAAAGCCGCGCCGGCTGTGGTCCTGGTCGTGAGCGAGGCCGTCGGCCAGTTTTGCGCCTTTGCGGTTACCGGAGGAGGTGTTTTTCTGGTGTCCCATGGTTGGACTATATTTTACAGCCCCGCCGAAAGTATTTGGGGGCCGGATGGAGCGAATTGGGTTTAGCTGAGCTGGGCTTCGGGCATGCGGCCGATGTGGCGCAATAGCAAAGTGAGTTGCCAGGAAGCAGTGTCCCAGTTGAGGTTCCATTCTCCGGTATCGTAGTAGTTGGAGGGGATGTCCCATTTCAGTACGTCAATGGCGGTTTCGTAGGCCGTTTCACTCACCAGGCCGCGGGGGACGAAGTAGTCTACGATCGTGCGGGCAATTACCTGCGGAGCGTTGCTGCTGTCCGTTAGTAGTTTTGCGAAGTCGGGATAAGTAGTTTCGCTGGCGTTGTGTATACCCCAGGAAAAGCCGTCGATGAAATCCCAACGGAGGGTGAGCCGGTTGGAGTCGATCCAGGCACGGTCTCCCTTCCAACCCGCTACGTCGGTAGGATGGCCGACGTACTGTCCCATGTTGGCCACGGACCATAACCCCCAGCCCTGGCGGTTCTCAAAGTCGCCGAAATCGCCTTGGCGCAGGAAGGATACCATTACTTCCATCGGGCTCTTGATGAGCACACCGACGTTGGTTGCTTCGAAGAAGTGAGCACTGGAGAAGAGTTCGCGCAGTACCGGGAGTATCTGAAAATCGTTCGCGACGAAGGTCTGTGCCATAGCTTCCACTACGTCTTCGTTCACGGCCTTATTAACGTAGTAATGGTAGAGTTTACCGCAGATGAAACGGGCGATGAGCTCTCCACGCTCTTCGAATAGGACGTCGATCAGGGAACTATAATTAAAATTACCAGTACGGCCGAAGACCGTTTTATCGGTGTTGTCGTAGCCCCAGTCGGCCCAATCTACGCTACCGCAGTAGGACGTCCAGCCATTCCAACCGGTGAGGGCGCGGCTGGCCTCCACGATGTCTTCCTGGGTGTAGCCGTTGTTTTCTCCGAGGGTGAAGAGTTCGAAGAGTTCGCGGGCGTAGTTTTCGTTGGGGTTCTCGCGGTTGTTCTCGAAACCGTTGAGGAAGAAGAGCATGGCGGGTGTCTTCGTCATTTCCCGGACGAACTCCCGGTAGTCTCCGAAGCCGTACTGATCGATCAGTTTAAGGTACTGGAGCTGGTAGGTGGGGCAGCTGTGGGTTTCGTAGATGGTAACGAGGTGGTTCTGCCAGAAGAGGGAGAGCTTTTCGCGCACACCGTAGGCGATGGCGTCGTCGATCCAGTTGTAATAGAGGGAGATGAAACTGTCAAAAATATCGACCTCATTGGTTATGAATTCATCATGGTCCCAACCGGCCCATTCGGGGTCAGGTCGACTTTCGCGCGCTACGGCGGCGTCTATAATTCTGTTGATGGTGGCTGCTGGGCCGTCCATTATGGCTTGTGAAATATCAGCGGGCCGGGCACCGAATCCGGCACGGCGGTAAAGGTGTTGGACGCGGCCTATATCCCAGGGTTGCTCTTCGGAGGGGACGTAGGTTTCCAAGCCAAGCGTAGCGCAGTTCATCATGGTTTTTAATTGTGGGATACGTTGCTGCTGGTTAATATACGGGCAAAGAGTTGGTTATTCCGGGTTTTATATGGGTTTAACGTGGTGGTGAATATCTTCAAGTGGTTGATCGTAACCCGTTTTACGCCTCCGATGAGTACTTCACCTCCGCCTTCGGCTCCGCAAATGGGGCATTGAAGGAGGAAAGAGACCTCTCGGAACCGTCGGTCGTTTCAAAACCTTTCATCGCACCTGCGGCCGCGCCCAGAATAGACTAATCTATCACACTATTAATCTAGTACCTTGCAGCATGCGGGAAACCGACTTCATCGACAAAAACAAGGACAAGTGGAAGCGCTACGAGCGCGCCCTACAGCGTGATGAGCAGGATCCTGAGTTACTCAAGCAGCTCTACATTCACACCACTGATGACCTGTCTTACTCCCGTACATTTTACCCCAACCGCTCCGTGCGCGTGTACCTCAATGCCCTGGCGCAACGTACTTTTTTGCAGGTGTACCGTGGCCGCCGGGGGGAAGCGGGACGCTTTTTTACTTTTTGGACAGATGAGCTGCCACGCGTAGTCTACGCCCAACGGCGACCACTCTTGATCTCGTTGATCACCTTCGTGCTGGCCATGCTGGTTGGCATCATCAGCTACCGTATCGACCCAGTTTTCGCCGAAACGATCATGGGGGAAGCCTACATGAACATGACGCAGGAAAACATCGCTAACGGTGACCCGATGGCGGTGTACAAACAGATTTCGCCATTTTCGATGTCGCTGCGCATCACGCTGAACAACATTATGGTTGCGCTGGTGACCTTCGTATCCGGGGCATTCTTTGCCGTTGGGGCTATCGTGCAGCTCATCCGAAATGGGGTGATGCTGGGTGTTTTTCAGTACTTTTTTTACGACCAGGGCATCTTTCAGGAAAGTTTCCTCACGATTTGGATTCACGGTGCGCTGGAGATCAGCAGCATCGTGATTGCGGGCGGAGCGGGCCTGGCGATGGGCCGCGGCTTGTTGTTCCCCGGCACACTTTCTCGCTTTGAAGCCTTTAAAGAGTCTGCCCGCGACGGGCTGAAAATCATGCTTGGCACCGTTCCGCTATTCATCATCGCAGGCTTTCTGGAGGGCTACCTGACAAGGCATACCGAACTGCCCGACGCCATTCGTGGGGTGTTTATTCTGCTGTGCTTTACCTTCATTTTGTGGTACTACGTGCTGTATCCGCGGGCGGTGGCCGCCCGCCCCCGCCGGTACCAAACCGACGCACTCCGCACGCGGGATACGACAGAAGGAAAAGTAAACCTAAGCCTCATCCGCAACGCTGGAGAGAACATGACTGATGTGTTCAGTATTCTGCGCCGCAACACCAGTTTGCTGTTCGGAGGGCTGGCGGGCATTACGTTGCTGTTCGTGCTGCTGTCGTTTCTGTTCTACAATTCGATACCCGCTACCCGTTACGATTTTAGCGGAGACTTTTGGGGTGATTTTTACAATGCGCATGAATTGTTGACTTCCTTTTCGCGGGATCGGGGGCTGCTGTATATGCTGCTAGTCGGAGGTGGTCTATACGGCTTTATGCGGCTAGCCTTCGAGGTCTTTTGGCGGGCATCTGCTATTGAGTTGCTGCCGGCCAACTGGCGGTCTGAGGCTTTCCTATACCTCGTCTGCCTGGCTATTGCTTTCTTTATGGCCTTCAGCGGAGCAATTGCCTGTTTATTCGTTTTTCTAGCACTGCCCTTTACGCTCACCTTCGCTTACTCAGGTTACGCGGGCTTGGCCAGCATTAAGGAAACCTTCCGGTTTGTGTACACCAACTTGGTGAAAAGCTACGACAGTTTCTTTCTCCTCCTCCTCATGGCCATCCCGACGATGTGGCTGGTGGATACGACCATCGGCGGTCTCCTGTTCGCCTTCCTCGACTGGGTGTTTTACGCCGATGTAGTTACCATTGATAACGCCAATGTGGTGCTGCAGTCCATTCTATATTTCTTCCTGTTCGGCCTGCTGTTCGTGATTTGGGGCGTGTCTTTTGCCCTGAACTTTTATACCCTGCGCGAGATTGAGCAGGCGGGTAGTTTGCTGGAAAACATCGAGGCGTTCAATACTAAGCGGCGGTTGCGGGGGATGGAAGTGGAGTAAGTGGCGCGGACGCTGGTGCGATGAATGGTTATGGGATGTGGTTTCTCGCCGAGCTTGTGTTAAGCTTCCTATCCCCAGGGCTCCGGGGCAAACAGGGACTATTCCAGACTTTATCCGGAGATTCCTCGATTTACCGATGTAATTAGCGTTTAGTAATCGACTGGAAACTGTACTTTGCACGCCAACAATTCGCTGCGCCTTCGGGATCGGGATGACTTATGTTTTCCTTAAATATCAACCACTGTAATAATTACGCATGACTCCAATCACCATCGCCCTCGACTGGACGCCAAACATTAATCATATCGGCTTCTTTGTCGCCCAGGAAAAAAACTTTTACACCGACGCTGGCCTCGACGTCACGCTAGCCGACCCGTCAGAAGACAACTACTCCGAAACTCCGGCCAAGAAAGTCGAGCTGGGCCAGGCCGACTTTGCCCTCTGCCCCACCGAAAGTATCATTAGCTACCGGACGAAGACGACCCCTTTCGCACTCATCGCCGTAGCGGCTGTGCTACAAAACGACCTCAGCGCCATCGCTTGTCGCCGGGCCGCCGGCATCACCAGACCAGCAGATCTGGACGGCAAACGCTACGCTTCCTACCAGGCCCGTTACGAAGACGGCATCGTCCGGCGGATGATCACCAACGACGGCGGTAGCGGTAACATCAGTATCGACTACCCCGCCAAGCTGGGCATCTGGAATACCCTGCTGAGTGGGGCATTCGACGCTTCCTGGGTATTTATCAACTGGGAGGGCGTTCAGGCCAACGACGCTACCGACGACCTGACCTACTTCAAGATGGCCGATTACGATATCCCTTATTCCTACTCGCCAATTATTGCGGCCAACGAGGCTTTATTGACGGAAAAGAAGGAGGCCTACACCGCCTTTCTGGCCGCCACCAAACGGGGATACCTTTACGCCAGCAAGCACCAGGCCGCCGCCGCTGCGCTTCTCGCCCGCTTCGTCCCCGAACACGACCAGAATATTGACTTGGAACGAGCGCTGGCCATCACCGCCCCTAGTTTTGGCGATGCGGAGGGTTGGGGCCGGATGGACGAAAGCGCTATCGCCCGCTTCCTCGGCTTCCTCGCGGATAATGGGCTGGAGGAGCAACAGCTGCCGGTTGGGGCGGTTGTGACGAATGGCTTGCTGTAAGGGACGATGAATCGATGGCGTGAACCTATTTCAGCAACTTCATTTAACTTGCTAACGCTCTAATCAGGAATTGACCCATAGCTTGTGAGCCTATTTCAGAGAAGCTCAAACCCGCCGCTCAAACCAAAGCAAACCCAAACAAATAATTCCATAAATCACCATCAACCCAAGCCAGGTCTCTAATCCTAACCGAAACCCGTAGCTAAACACAATCGGTGCCGCCGCCGAAGCCAGTACCACCACCAGCCGGACCGTACTCTTGATGCTGCCCAGGAAACGAGGCCCGTAGCGCTCCGCCCACAAGGCTGGCATCAGGACCGACTCCATACCCGCCGTCATACCGCCGAGGGCGAAGAAGATCGGTACCGACGAGGTCCCTTTGATGAGTAATAAACACACCAGCCCAATCAGTAAAGGCATGTAGGCTAGTTGGAGTAGCCTAGCCGGCCCGTATTTGTCCGATAGCCCTCCGGCACCCAGTAGAAAGACCACCCGTGAAGCACCGTAAGTACTCAAACCAATCGCCATCAACTCCGCCGAATAGCCGCGCAGCTCAGCGATTACCGACTGGTTGAAGACCAGACCGGTAAAAACAAACGGTAGGAAAACAAAGACGGGCATCAGCAACTGGAAGCGCCGGTCGCGCAGGACCTCGCCCCGCGTCCACGATGCTAATCCGGCCTGAGCGGGATCTTTTTTGGCTTGCTCTTCGGCGACGGTATCTCCCCGCTGAAAGTTATCGTAGCGGGAGATTAGTAGCCAGACGGCCGGGATGAAAACTACGAGCAACAAAGCCGCCATGCCCATCCAAACCGGTCCGTAGCCATACTTACCCATCACGTATACCGCGAGCGACGGAATGGTGACTTCCGCCAGAGAAATACCAAGAATGGCGGCGGAAAGTGCCTTGCCCCGTCCTTCCGTAAAGTACCGCCCGGTTACCGTAGACCCAATCAAGCTCATTACTCCCTGCCCGCCTAAGCGGACGAAAAACAAGGCTACCACGAAGAGATAAATGTTGGCCGTGTAAGCAATCGCTACGCAAGCAAGCACCAGTAAAACGGCAACGGTCGTGCTCACGTACCGAATCCGCAAACGGTCCACTTGCGTACCGATGGACGGCAAAGTAAAGGCCGCCGCCAATGTAGCCCCGGAATAAAGCGCCGCAAAAGTGCCTTCCTGCCAGCCCATTCGTGCCGTCACGCTGACAACAAAAAGACTAATGAAGAAGGTCTGCCCCACCGAACTGAAGAAGAAATGGAGGAAGCCGTAAGTCAGGTAGCGGGGGTGGGTACGTAGGAGTTGGAGCATCGTCATGGCGATGCTAACACCTTAAGGCCGCGGAAGTGGGCAGCGAACGTTAAAATTTTATCGGAGGGTACCAATGAGGTGTATTTTCCGGTCTTATGCCTACACCCACGAATTATGAAATACTTTTTCTGTTGTTTTCTTCTGTTGCCCTTTTGCCTTGGGGCGCAGTGTTATGGATCTTTTGAGGTCTTTGGCGCGCACGGCTTATCCAACGAGCCGAATAGCATCCTTCGTGAACTTAACTTAGAAGACAATTACGACCCGATTAACGTAAGTAGATTTGGCTTCGGTGCAAGTTTTAAACTGGGCCGACAGACTTATGCTCGTACAAGTTTTCAGTTTTCCCAGTACGGTTTTCGCTGGCAGACAGACGGTTTACGGTGGGGAACCCAACACGATGGTGACGGCGGTTTTGACCCCGGTACTGATCCGGATTTAACGGGTTCCATTCATGCTCAGCACAGGGACTATTATGGGGAAGGAATGCTGTCCGTCGGTTATCAGCTACGGACACGCTCAGCGTGGAAACCTTTCACTGAAATCGGCCTGGGCGTTGGCAAGTACGTAACTACCGGTGGCCGTGTTGACTATGACGTCGTGCCTGATGGTGCAGCAGAAGGGCTTAAAATTGAAACCATCGAATGGTACCGATCCGTAAGTTTTTTAGGACGGGCGGGTTTTGGGACAAACTACGTTTTCAACGAGCATATCGCCCTTTACGGGATGGCTGTTTTTCAACAACATTTGCGGACGGTGAACCGGACGGGGACGGCGCGGATTCATCCCTGGCAGGCAACACTGGAATTAGGCGTGCGGGTGTTTGTTGACCCTCGATGACTTTTAGGGCGC
>JAPKCQ010000271.1 GCA_026421165.1 Lewinella sp.
TGATTTCGTCTTTAGTCACTTGTGCTGGTTAATAGTTTTTTTTCGGTCTTACGAATCGACCTAAACAGTTACCAGCAAGCTATCAAGTTGTGTTCCCCGTCTACTTTCGGGAGGTCTTTTAATAAGATGTAATAGCCGCCCCAGTTTCGTTTGATGGTGCCGAACGGGTATTCCACGATGGCGGAGCGATGGGTTTTGACCCATTTTTTTTGTTCTCACCGAACCTACAAATCCTTTGCCATATCATAATGATACAAGCCGTAATTACGGAGATGATTTCTAAGTTCGGTGAGGACAAAATAAGGCGGTCAAAAGGTGTAAGTTATTTGTGCGGCGTCCCTTAGTTGTAGTAAACCAGAGATACGGGTGCTAGCCCAGCTGTATGTAGCGGCAATGTGAGTGTTCAATCTCAAATGTGTACATAACAGCGCCTACCTACACTAAAATTACGCAGTAATTAAAAGCTTAGTTGCCGAAGGCAACTCACTTCAGCGCCCAGCGCCAACCGATAAAGAACCGCCGTCCCTGATTAGAGGTATAGACATAAGCAGGATCAAAAGTAAGCGCCTGCGGGTTACCCGGAGTAGCCAGTGCCTGCCCATCCCCACCAAAGGAAACATCGCGGTCAAAAGGATCAAACGACCGGGCAATACTGTTGGCCGGCGGCGTATAGTTCAGCAGGTTTTTTACTCCACCGTAGATTTCCATTCCGTTGAGGAAGGTCTTCGTTAGTTGCAGGTTCTGGGTAGAGAACCATGGCGACTGGGCGGACCGTTCATCTAATGCACCGAGCAGGGGTAAGTCCATTGGACCGTAGACGTTGCCAGTGTAATCAAACTTCATTTGGTAGCGGAGTAGCGGCACGCTCAGCCGCCAGACGCCGGAGACCGTTTCGGTCAGCAACTGCCGTTCCCTAATGCCTTCCTCCTCCGTATAAACATCCTGAACTGTCAGTCCTAAGTTGAGGTTGGTTCCTTTGCGGAAGCTCACATTCGAGCTCAGGCTGAAGCCGCGTGAAACGGCCGAACCGTCGAGGTTGGCGTAAATGATGGCGTTCGGGTTCGTCTCATAGTCCGGTAGGATGCGGTTATTGAAGAAGGTGTAAAAGACCGAACCGTCGAGGTTTACAACGGTACCTCCCCGACTGAAGACCTTCTTGGTGTAGTTCAGGTTGGCATTCCAGCTCGTTTCGGGCAGGAGTTCGTCTTCGAAGATGACTTCGCGGGCACCGGAGAGGGCGGCGTGGTCTTCGGTGAATACGTTAGCGACGCGGTAACCGTTACCGATGCTTATCCGGACGATGTCCTTCATGCTTTCCGAATTCCATTTGTAGTTAAGGCGGGGTGTGAGGATGCTGCCGTGCAGAGAGTTGTAGTCGTACCGCAGACCGAGCAACAGCACATCGCGGCGGCCGAGGCGAATTTCATCCTGGATGAATACTCCGGGTAAGTGAACCAGGGAGGGTTGATTTGTACCCATATCGTCGCCAAACCCTGCGGTCACCGGCGTATTATCGTCGTACCAAGTGTAGCGGTAAGACGCGCCGAGCAGAATATCATGGTTTTCAAACAAGACCTTATTCCAGGTCAGTTGGCCAAAGGCGACGTACTGCTTCGCATTGTAGATGGTTTCGCCGTAGACCGAGTTCTGGTCGTGGCCGTTGGCGGAGAATTGGAACATTACCCGGTCCTTTACCGGTAACTGGTAGGTACCGAAGGTTTCCCAGCGGTTGGTGAAGATGCTTTCGCCGTAGACTTGGTCTCCACCGCGATGTTCTTCACGGTCCCAGTCCATCTCTCCTCCGAAACGATCTTCGTAGACGTAGCGACCAGCGATGGTAAAGACCCGGTTTTCCGCCCGGTCAAACGACCACTTATTGAAAACGGAAATCCGGTCCTGCAGCGTCAGGTCGGTGAAGCCATCACTGTTCTTATCAATTCGGTTTTGGTAGCGGAAGTAGTTTACGCCTACGAGAGCATGTGCCTTTCCACCCACCGTGGCTTTGAAGCCAAGATCCGTATTGAGTTCACCCCAACCGGAAGCCATCACATCTGCGGAGAAGACAGGAGCGCTTCCCGGATCCTTGGTAATCACGTTGATGAGTCCGCCCACCGCTTCGGAGCCGTAAAGCGTTGAGGCTGGTCCCTTCACCACTTCAACACGGGCGATGAGGCTCTGCGGAATACCCGTCAGGCCGTAGACCGTGCTTAGGCCAGAGACGATCGGCATCCCGTCAATCAGCACCATCGTGTAGGGGCCTTCGAGACCGTTGATGTGGATGTCTCCGGTGTTACAGACCGCGCAGTTAAGCTGAGGCCTGACGCCGTTGACGTTCTGGAGGCTTTCGAAGACACTCGGTGTCGGATTAGCACGAAAGAAATCGGCGGTGTACACCTCTACGGGAACGGGGCTATTTGTACGGCTCACCGCTTTCATTGTGCCGGTTACTACGATTTCATCCATCGTTGCGCCAGTGGCGAAGAGGACAATTTCTACCGTTACCGTGGCTTCTTCGCTCAGGTCTACAGACTTGGTTAGTGGCGCAAAGCCGAGGGCGGAGACGGTCAGTTTTACCCGACTGGCAGAAAGGTTCTCCAGGCGAAATGAACCGTCTTCTTCGGCAAGTGTGCCTACCCCGGCGGCGGGAATGCCGACGGATGCAAACGGAATGGGTGTACCGTCATCATCGGTGATTTGGCCAGTAATGGAAGCTGATTGTGCAAACATAGTACCTGCAAGAAAAAGCTGCAGGAGTAAAAAGTATAAACGCATTAGTATTTTAAATTTTGCGCGAACGCAGGTGCAAAGATAGTTTCAGAACTTAATTTGGGTGCAAACATACCACCTTTGAACCGAAGATGCATACTAGTCTAATATAAAAGTTAGTCTAGGCTAACTTTTATTTTTTACACACAGTACATTACGCTTCTTGAGTGGGTTCAGCGTACAAAAGTAACTGCTTAGTCAACAGCCCAGATTTTAAGCGACGAACCGTCAGGTCCCTGCTTCTCAACCTTTTCCTTGCACCTGCGGCCCCGCCCCGACGAAACGCGTGATGGGCTGATCGACGCCTATCGGTAGTCAATCAACCCGTCACTAGAAGAAGTACCCCTTCGGGATACGGAGTGGTTTTAGCTTCGCTGCTACTGCATCGGAGGTTTGACTAACTAATAATGCCCAAAGGCAAAGTGCCCTTCCAGTTCCCCCGCGTAAAATCAGGAAACTGCTGCGGCGCACCACCGGTAGCTACTGATGTTTCGGACAGCGGCGCAACAGCACTCCACAGGCAACCTTCGTAGACATTCTGGTCAAGTGGCAAGCCTTTTTGCAGGCATTCCACGATACGGTACATCATGATACCGTCCATCCCGCCGTGGCCGGAGCCCGCTGCGGCGGCAACGAGTCGTTTGTAGAGCGGGTGATCATACTTCTCACGTAGTTCAGCGAGTTGTTCTCCCTGAGCCCAGCTGTGGTGACTGTCGGTTACACCAGGCACACCGTCTTCGAGGGCAACGCGGGTCGGAAAACCGGCAAGGCAGCCTTTGGTTCCCTGGATAAGGTTGTGGCGACTGTACGGCCGGGGGCTAGTTTCGTCCCACTGCACCATAATTGTGCGGCCGAGATCGGTTTTGATGATGGAGGTGTTCAGGTCTCCTCCTTTATAGTCCAGCTTATTCCATTTATGGTCGGCGGCGTAGTTTTTTTCAGCGTAGAGTTGGCGGCCGCGTGCGGGAGTGGAATAGGAGACGATGGTTTGGAAGGTATCGTCGGTACGGCCAACGTTCATGTACTGGGCAACCGGGCCGAGGCCGTGGGTTGGGTACAGGTTACCGTTGCGCTTGGCGTAATGGGAAGTCCGCCAGGAGCCGGTGCCGCGTTCCTGCTCTTCCATCTGGAAGCGTAGTTCGTGAATGTAGGCAGCTTCGGCGTGCAGTGGTTCTCCGATGGCGCCGAGGCGCACCATGTTAAGAAACATCAGCTCGTCGCGGCTATAGTTCACGTTCTCCATCATCATGCAGTGCTTGCGGGTGCGTTCAGAGGTATTGACCATGGCCCACATCTCGTCGATGGTGACAGCGATGGGGACTTCGACGAACACGTGCGCGCCTTGTTCCATCGCCGCGATGGCCATCGGGGCATGGTTGGCCCAGTTGGTAGCGATGAAGACTACGTCGGGCTTCACTTCAGCCAGCATCACCTTCCAAAGGTTGTCCGCTCCGTGATAAGTCTTGATTTCCTGGTGGCGAGAGCCCTTACCTACACCTTCAGCCACCTTCTTCCACTTCACCACATTATCTTCGTAAAGGTCGCTGATGGCCACAACCTGGGTGTTCGGAAGGCCGGCAAGGAATTTCAGGTGGTAGCCTCCCCTGGCACCTACGCCGATGAAGGCGGCACGCAGATTGGAGATCGGCGGAGCGGCGTAGTCACCCATGTATTCGCCTTCGCGCGCGGGTACTTTGTTTGGGGTTGCGCAGTCAGTCAGGAGGCCTCCCGTCACGAGGGCTGCACCGGAGAGCGATGATTTTTTAAGGAAGTTACGGCGGCTATTTTGTTTCATCTTACGGTTGTTGTTTAGGCAGGCAAGATAGGCTTTTAGTTCGTTAGCCTTTTTGCTCCAACCTCAAGCAACGCTTCGCGTTGCGACTAGCAAGATATCACCACAATAGTGACCCGGGACTCCGCTTCGCTGCGTTCCGGGTTACTATTAAATAATCGCTACGCGATAGCTCGCCGGGAGTTTACCCCTTAAAGTATCCAAGTGATCCGCCCACCCACGTCCGATTTTCATTGTACTTGACCCCGATCATTTCTCCTTTGGAAAGGCGAACAAGGTTATTGACCAGCCGTGGCCGATCTTCATCTTCCGGCCAAACGAACATAAGCCGGATTTCCACCCGGGCCGGATCGTCTAGTGTCTCCACCAGGGGCATATAGTTTACTTTTTTCTGCAGGATCCAGTGTTCAGGTTTCTCGATAGCAGCAATTTTTTCTGCCGTCGGATGCAGGTCCACTCCTTCTCCTGCGAAGCTATAGAGTGGCTTCATAACGTAGTCTTCAAGATCGGCTGGCAGCTCCGTTACTTCGTGCAGGAAACGGGTATCCGGAACGTACTTACTGGTGATCATCGGCAGCGTGTACTTACTCAGCAGAAAGAACCAGTTCGGGTGGCCAGCCCACTCCACATCGATTTTCTCGATCATATTGAAGGTGCGCTTAAGATCCGAACGGTCTTTAAGTTCGTCAAAAATTACGCGGTTGAAAATACGTTTCACCTCGGTCCGCTTACCTTCCCGTTGGTAAAACAGTTTACCGTCATCTAGTTCCACATCGCTGATGCATACCTCTGCAATACCCAGTTCGGCGCAGCAGACGATGAAATCGATTCGGGTATTCTGGGCAACGGGGTCTACTTCCAGGAGAATAACATTTTCCGGCGCTTGATCGCCCAAAATAGCCTTACGGAAAATACTGAGGTATTCTGCTTCGTCTACATCTCCGAACCAGCAGGTGTAGCCTTCCGGTATGGAGAAGAACTTTCGGTAGCTTTTATTGAGTAGGTACTGGAAAAAGTATAGCGAAGGAAATCCTTGGCACTCAATTAGTTGCGGGATAATAGTCCCGCCTCCCCCATCGCAGAGTCCGAAATCGAACTGCATGAAAAGTGGGTGTTCGTTCTGTCCGGGTACGAACTCATCGGAAGGAATCGCAGCGCGGGAGCGCTCGGCGAAGTCGGCGCGGGTAACCACGTCGAGGATATCGTCGCAAGCTGCCAGGAGGTCCTTCTTCAATGAATCAGGGATAAAAACTGGTGTTTCGGCTACGTGGAAGTTAGGCCGGTGCTCATACTGCTCGCTGAGCCAGTTCAGCATGGCCTGATAGGTTTCTTCGGTAAAGTTTTCGTTGTGCTGTTGGCGGAGGTCCTTAATCATTCGCGGAAAATATTGGAAGGCATTCGTGTGTGTTACGCTACCGACTATTTTTAACGGTGTCTTTGGGGCAATGTTTGCACACGACGGATCAATAATTAAGCACGCGGCCGTGCCCTGTGCCCGTAGACTTAACCTGTGTGACCATCATCATCGACGGGACAGCAAGAGTTTACCGTTCAAAAGCCTCCACCCACCATCCCGGCGATGCGGCGATCTACTCCGGTGGTGGCGAAGTCTCCTTCCCGGAACGAAGTCCTATACAGTAACACCTCGTTGAGTTTAGGGTACTGCTTCCACTAGAGAAAGCCAAAGGCGGGGATAATACCGCTGGCCGCAACGTACACTTTGTCCAGTTCTCTAATTTCTGTACCAGTACTGGTCCCCGAGGGACGCGAATTAAATAAAACGTGTTTCTTGATCTGGTGAATTTTGACTGC
>JAPKCQ010000040.1 GCA_026421165.1 Lewinella sp.
GCGGAAGCTAAAGCCTCTAGAGGCCGGTAGGGTCAAACTGGCGCTGAACACCGAAGAACTTCAACGTGCGCTGACCAAGGCCAGGCGCGTCGACGTGAATGAGGTAAACACCACCGGAAACCGGGATGCCACGGAAGTTCTTAAGGTCCCACTCCAATGCTGGGGAGATCTGACGTGTGCCAACCGGACGGCCTGCACCCCGCAGCATGGTCGGGGTTTCATCGCGGTCGTACTCACGGATGAACTTACCGTCGAGGGTGTAGATCGTAATCGTTGCCTTTGCCGGTAGGTTCGTGATCTTCACGGTAGTCTCAAAGCCATCGTCTTCGTAGCTACTGAACCCGTAATATGGGTTAGGGACTACGTTGATCATCTCCATCTCCCGTTCTATAGCCGCCGCATCGTTGTCTCCGGCAGCTTTGCCGTCCAAACTGAAGCGGTAAGTTGGGTAGCCGGTAGCATCTTCAGTGCCATCAGCGTAATCGTACTTATTGTTTACGCGCAGCTTGATCGTAGCGTCGTTCGGGATGATACCGTTCTCGTAAGAGAGTAGTTGCGATCCGGGAGACAGCAGTGGGAAGCCAGCATAGATAATCTCCCGAATACCGTTCACCTTACGGCTACGGGATGGGTGAGGGTTCAGGCGGCTCTCCAGGTACTCGCCACCGTCGTAGGGTAGCTTCGTTACGTAGAAGTAGTGCTGAGCACCTCCAGAGAAATTGTAAACATTGAGTTGAGCACCCGGTGTAGGCTGAAACAGCACTTCGGACGGGTTCCAGATCATGTCGTTACCGTTATCATCTGCGGTGAAGTCTTCACCTCCGATACTACGACCGTCGTAAAGACTGTTCTCTCCCCAGAAAATTTCGAGGCGCTGACCGGTTTCCACATCTACTGCGTAGCCAGGGAACCAACCCATACCAAATTCCTGGTCGGGGTCGACGTTGGCGTCTACTTCAGGCAAGCCGTCGGCTCCGGCATTCTTCGTTACACTCGGTGCGTCACGGGTATCGAACATCGGCCGATCATCATCAGTCTTGGCCGGTACTCCGTCCAAAATCACGTCTTCGTAGAATAGGTTCGACGTCTCAATGACAGGACAGCGGGACCAAAGGTCTTTATTAGAGGTAAAGACAATATCCACGTCCATCAGATCGCCCATCGTGGCCCGGTTCATCGCACTCGCGTTGGTACGGTTGAGCCATACGGGAGAGAGGAAGGGGAAAGCACTGGAGCGTTCCTCCCAGTTCATGAGCTGGTAAGGGTAAATACCGGGGAGAAGGTTACTGAAGTCCTGTTCAGGATCCTTTTCCTGCTGCGCTTCCATTTCACCGGTGTTCACGTAGTTGAACAGTTCTTGGCGAAACTGTACGCCCAGGTTACCTCCGAGATCAAAGCCATCGGGCAACCAGGTCAACCAGTTGTCACCATCAGGATCGCCGTAAGTAACACTAGCGCCAATTGCTCCGTTGCCTTTTTCGAGGATGGCTGCGTCGCCAGGCTCTGCCACGTCGCCAATATTGACGGAGAAGCCAAAGTCGCCGATAATCTGCTCATTGCGTTGGCTGATCGGCCGTTCGCTCATCACGGTCATGGCCGCCGGATCGCTCAGGCTGCGGAGAATCCAGTTGACGGGTTCGTCAAAGTTTTCGTCGCTCATATCAGCATCGACGAAGGTGAGTTCGTATTCTCCGTTGATCACATCAAGCGGGTTAGCGATAAAGACGTCGATCGGCCCGGCACCAGGCTCATAAGTAATTTCAGGGAAGGTGTTTTCACCGGCGGCAAAAGCGGCTTCCATGTCTTCCTTAGTTTGCGTGTTGAGATCAAGGAAAGTACCATTATTACCCTCGCCAGAAATACGGGTTACCGTAGCACCATCACCATAGTTGGCCATGAGCTGGCGATCAAGAATTGGACGGGGGATAACCTGGTAGAAATCCGTATTGGCGAGTTTGTCACCAATATTACGGCTCGAAGATTTATACTGCGTAGCCTGGCCTGGCAAATCGTTGTCGAAGGGGTCGTAGTTCTTATAGTTGTTATAGCCATAAGCAATTACCGTAAAGTAGTAACGCCGGTGGTTGATCAAGCGAGAATCTCCACCACTTGCAAAAGCATCCTTGGTGATACGGAGGCTATGGCGGATGCCATTATCCGTACCAGAAGCCACTAGTTCAGGTGCCAAGTAGGGCTCAAGTAGTGGGTTATCTTCCGGAATTACTTCATCCCAGTTGAATAGCTTGGTGACGCCATTATTGAGGTCAAACTGTGCGATTTCACGCACGCGCTCTACGTTATCTAATTCGTCGAGGCCGACTCTAGGCCCAGAGAGTTGGTAAACGCGGTAGCCTTCGAAACGGTATAAGCTATCCAAGCCCTCGGGAATACCAAGGCCTTTTTCTACGTAAGCTTCTTCAAAGTTGTTACTGGAGATGCTGTTACTCAACAACAGGATTACTTCCCGGTCAAGTTCAATCACATCCACATCCGGCGCATCCGGCCCGTCACAAGCATCAAAACAGTTATTGAACAGCGCTTGGGCCAAATCATCCGCTTGCTGCAGGCGTTGGATCGACGGGTTAGGGTAAGTTTGGTTCGGAACCCACACAACACCAACAATGAGCTCGTTCACGGAACCAGGCTGGAGGGTGAAGGGACCGGAAGCCTGGAGGGTCCGGGGGTCACGTACACCAAGGTCAGCCGTTACCATATTGAAACCGCCGGCCTCGTTGGGCGGGTCGGAGAAAACAAAGCGAGTTTCTACTCCACCAGCTTCGTCGTAACCATCACCACTATTCTGCAAGGCGCTACCGTCGAGCCAGCGGCCCTGTAGGTAATTATAATATTCCTGAGCTGTGCCAGGGTCGGTCGTTCCCGGATCAGGGCTACCGATACCACCGTTATAAATCGTGATAAAAGAACTCATACCAAGTTCTTCCTCTCCTATCTGGTTGCCATCAGCATCGAAAATAGGCATGATTGGGCCGCGGAAGTAATCAACACCCAAGATTGGGATTTCGTCACAGTACGTTTCCACACCATCACAGTCACAACCAGTTCCAATACCGTCAAGCACATCGGAGTTGTACACATACGCCAGCGAGCGTGAAGTATCCGTACCAACGTAATCATCCTGGAAGCAGCCAAGGTCAGCATCTACCCACATCGCGAAGTAGGTATCGAAGATGTCCTCGGGAGCTCGGTTAATCAGCTTGTAGCGCTGAAAGGTCATGCTGTTAATCTCATCAGAACTGGTATAAGCAAACGCCTGTACCTGTATCTCCATCTGAATCTGCTGGGGAATATTGGATTCCCGGTGGGTGTTGCCCGCATCGTTGTAGATCCAGAAGGTCATTTCCTCTGGGAATTGCGGCGTTTCACCACAACCACGAATTTCGATGATGGGGTAATCACCAACCGTCGGGTCATACACACCGTCCAAGTCTTCGTCCCAAAAGCCAGCAAGGCCCTGGGTCGTATTGGGAAGTTCAAAACGATGAATATCGAAGAAATACTCGTTGCCTGTAGCTGGCCAACCGAGAATTTCGTTAGGTATCTGGCTAACATCAATTCTCGCGTTAGGCTCACCGCGAATTAATTCGTAAGCAGCGCGAACCTCGCGGATAGCGTCACCGGATACGGTAAAGAAACGGTCCCAACGGGCACAGGTGTCTTTGGAGGTCAGACCATCATCGGTCAACGGACCGGTGTAAAAGTCGAAATTACCTCCGCTACGTCCGTACTGCTGAGCAGCAACTTTAAGGCCACCACCGGGGTCTCTACCGCCGAGCCACACGGCACCAGCGAAAATAGAGCTTACCTCAGGGACCCCGGGCGGGACTTTGGGTACGATATAACGACCATCGTCACCATTCCACCAAACGTCACCACCTGTAGTAAGGCGAGCGCGCACGTTGTTGATGTCCATATCGGTCTGGGCGGTAGCGTTGTCACATGCGTCCCGGAAATCGATCTGCTGCTGCTGGGATGCAGTGGTAGTAGCTGGGCGGCCACGGTCGGGGCCTTCTTTAGCCCACAGCGCTGTTGGGGCAGCAAACCCCACCAGTGCGATCAGAGAAAGTATGAGTTGATTAACTCGCATAACTTAAATTTTATTAGTTGCTGGTAGTAAGGTTATAGGCTGAACTGAGCACCAATGTACATACGGCGAGGCAACGTAAAGAAGCCAGGGTTAAGCACGTTCCACTGGTAAGAGGCCAGAAAGCCATCCAGCGAACGACTACCGGAAGAAATCGTCTCGATCTCATCACGGCCGAAGCTGGACTGCAGGTAACCGGGGTCTTCTGCAGAACCGGTGGTAGAGTAAACGTTCAGCACGTTACGGCGATCCAGAATGTTAGACACCCGGAAGTAGACGTTCATACGTGAGTTCTCACCAATCTTAATGTCCTTATTAATTTGGCCATTCATCGTAAAGTTGAATGGTTTACGTGCCCCGTTAATGGTACCTTCCGAAAGGGTTCCACCAAACTGGGTTGGTACGGAAGTAGCGGTGTACGGCCGGCCTGAGACAGCAGATGTTTGCAGATTAGCACCAAGGTTCTTGAAGATGCCAGGCAGGTTGGTGTTGCGGCCGACACGGTAGTCAAGTACCAGGTTAATCCGGTGGCGCTCGTCAAAGTTGAGAGGGAAGAGCGTCCGCAGGTTACCGCGGTTGGTCAGGCCCCGCTGAGACTGGGAGCCGGAACCGGTGCCGTCAGCAAACTGAAGCGTGTAGTTGGCGTTGATCGTGAAGTTAGCCGTACGACGCAGATCGTAAGTAAGGCTGAAACCCTTTACCGTACCGAAGTCCTGGTTATCAAAGGTCTCGTAAGAACTTACCGTCGGTACCGGCAGGTAGGTCCGAAGTTGAATCATATCACGCATTTCCTTATAGTAGGAAGTGATCGTGAGTGCTGAAGTCTCCGAAAGACGGGTCTTGAAACCAACCTCGTAGTCAACCGTACGCTCCGGACGGAGGGAAGGGTTGTTAAAGGTGCCGTTGGACCGGTCATTGAAGAAGTAGTAATCCAGCGGAGTTGCGTAGCTATTGCTAGGCGGCCGCTGAAGAAGTACATCATAGTGCGCGAAGAAGTTGGCGTCATCGGAGATCGGAAAAGAGAAGGCCAAACGTGGCATCACGTTGAACTGAACCTCATAATCCTTAAAGGAGTCATCTACAGAGAATCCATCATCCTTGATGAAATCGGGAGTTTCGTAAATAGCGGAGTTAACGTACTTCGGTGTCGGTAGTAAGCCGCGAAGTGCGTCAATTTCAAGGGGGCTGTTCGTAGGAGCTCCGTCGGGGCGGAACCATTCGTCACCACTACGGTAAGCTACCACATTTGTTCCGTCGGCAACGTCAGTGTACACTTTGTAATCAGCACCGATGCTACCTGGCCTTTCACCGCCAAAATTGGTATGAAAATCACCTGCACCAAGGATCTCGTAAAGACTGTAAGGGTCCTTCAGCACCTTAGTATTGGCGTCATACCGGTCAACACGGACACCTAAGCGGAAAATCATTTTATTGATCGTGAACTTATCCTGCAGGTAAGCGGCAGCATAGATGGGCCGGAAGGGAGCAACGTTGAAGGAGCGCTCTCCGTCAGCACCAACCGTGAAGAAATCATCGAAAGTACCATCGTACTCATTGCCCAGGTAATCATAACCGGCGTAGCCGACAAGGCCATCAAAGGTAAGTTCACGAGCGCTGAACATGTCCAAGCTCAATTGGTCCGGGCTCAGGCCGTCTACGTTCACGAACTGGTCCAGTGGAACGCCAAGGCGCTCGCGAATGGCACGGTAAAACTGACCGTCATTGTCCTGAATGGTTGGAGCAAGTACCGCTACGTTCTGATCGAAGAACCCACCGAACTCAGTTACACTCATGGAGTCAATCACGCGGTTGTCGCCTTCAACGGCTACCAAGTGCTGGTTTACCCGACTACGGGCCGCGTTCCAAAGACCGCGGGGCGCAACGCCGTAGCTGCGGTTGATGCGCTCTTCGTAAACCACCCCCAGCTGAATGCTGTGGCGGCTCTTGTCAGAACTACCAGGTACAATCTCAAACGAAGCATTGGCCTGGAAGGTATAAAGGTCATTGCTGCCTTTATTAAAGGTATTGTACACGGCTCCTACATTGCTGTCGAACCAAGTATTCACGTAAGCACTGTTCGTACGACCATTGATTGCGTAAAAACGGTCAAGGCTGATGTTCGCAATATCGTTCTCACGGAAATCAAAGAAAGTGGATTCATTCCCTTCGCCCTGAATACCGTAAGTCCCAAGGGTTAACTCCTGGTCTCCGGAAAGACCAAGAATATTATTGTAGTTAGCAAGGATCGGGTTACTTGAGGTAGAAGCGTCAAATGACCGGATCACTTCCCGGTAATCAGTTTGAAAAGCAGAGTCAATGCGGTCATTGAATTCGAATACGGGGATGTAGTCGATGTCAAAAGTTCCTACGTGACCGTAAGCAAACAGGTTATCTCCATGAATGGGGTCCTCAGTATCACTCTGGATGTTCTCAACGGTAAGCTGGAGGGTGTAGCTGGCATTACGGATAATGCTGCGGCTACCGTCACCTCCGTCCGCAACGCCCGAGCCACCAAGCCGGTGACGGAAACGGAAATTACCACGGTAGTTCTGATTGTTTTGTGTAGGGTTACGCGCGGCATTCAGCAAGCGCCAGTTACCAGGTGTAAACTGGTTTTCAGATTTACCGTATGCACCGGAAAAGGAAATGTCAATGGCATCGCTAAGGCGCGCATCAACCTTACCGTTTAAGTTAATCCGGTTGGACTCCTCAAAAGGGCGCGTTTTCAGCACGTTTACGTCGTCGTTGTCGATGAAGTCCGCAGAGTTAAACTCAATCAGGCGGTTGCCCGAGTTTACTACGCGCAGTGGATCTGCTTCCAGCCCCGCAATCACATCGTCCTTTGCCCGGAAAGCAGCAATGCCGGAGGGCGTATCGTCTTCGCTGTAGGAGTACCGACCACTAAGGCGGTAGCCCAGTATTGAGCTTCCTTTCGCGTTTTTAAGGATGGGGCCATTCACGGAAAGCCCAACCAGGCTCTGGCCGTAGTTGTCCAACCCTTCACTTGTCTCAGCCTCAGCGTTTATGCTAAAGCGGTTAGCCGGGCCCTTGGTAGTAATAGAGATGATACCACCCGTTACGTCGCCGTAACGAGCTTCTACACCGCCGGTGATGACCTGAAGCGCTTCGATCTCCGAATCGGGGATACTCGTGGCACTTACGCGTACACCATCAACGTAGTAGTTGGTGGCGTTGGCGCGCGATCCACGAAAGTTGATCTCAGAGCCTTCATCCGCAGAAGAGACACCAGCCGCAATGGAAGCGATCTGGTTAATGTTACGCGTCGGGAGGTTTCGAATTTCTTCGGAGGTTACCGTCTGGCCCGAGGTAGTATTATCCTGTTCAATGAGTGGCTTGCGAAAAGCTTTGACCACAATGTCCAAGTCTATCAATACGCCGCCAGCACTGGTCACTTCAACGTCGGCAACGTTCGTTTTACCCGGCGTTACCACGATGCCAGTAAGGCGAATGCCTCGGTAGCCCGTGAAGTCTACCTGGATATCGTAGGTGCCAGGATCAATATTGGAGAAGTAATAATTACCTTCAAAGTCTGTCGTTTCGCCGTTAACGAATGCGCCATCTTTAAAGAGCTGAATCGTAGCGAACGGAAGTTCATCTCCGGTATCCGGATCCGTCACCTTACCCTTAAGGGCGGTTTGAGCAAAAACAGAAATGGAAATAAACACAAATAAAAAGAGAAGTAGCGTTCTTTTCATACCTAGTGAGTTTAATCTAAATGGTGCCTGATAACCGAATGGTCACCTTAGCTACAAATGTGGTGCACTAAACTGAGATTTTCCGCGCCGATCAACTCCTAGTAAGTCAGCCGACAAAAAGAACCCCAAGCGTGCTATTGCCGCAAAAGTAAACAAGTTTACCCAAAGAGACGCAAAAGTGCCTACCTTGGAGCTATGGCCAGGAAATCCGGCAAAACAACCATCCATGATATCGCTTTCGAGTTAAGGCTGAACGCGAGTACCGTAAGTCGTGCTCTAGCAAACAAACCGGTCGTAAGTCAGAAAACCCGTAACCTGGTTCTGGCCAAAGCTAAAGAGCTCAACTACAGGCCTAACCATATGGCCGCAGCGCTCCGCCGTGGCCGGTCAGATATTCTGGGAGTCATCGTCCCGGCCATTGACCGCGCCTTCTTCGCCAGCGTAATCCGGGGCATCGAAGAAAAAGCCGGCGAGCAAGGCTACCATATTATGGTTTGCCAAAGCTACGACTCCTCCATGCGGGAACGGACCATGGTGGAGACCTTACGCCGTGTTCAGGTAGACGGCATCCTTATCTCCGTCGCTAAAGACGGAAAAACCGACACCGCTTTTTACCGCAAGCTCATCGACGGGGGTCTGCCCGTTCAATTCTTCGACAACATCCCCGAAGGGATTGAGGCCCCCGCTGTAGTTATCGACGATGAAAAGGGAGCATTCGATGCCACCACCCACCTTATTAAGTCCGGATACCGCCGTATCGCCCACCTTTGTGGGCCGCAACACCTCCATATTTACCGCGACCGTTACCTAGGCTATACCCGGGCGCTGAAGGAAGCAGGCTTACCCGTAGAAGATGAACTGATCGTCGAGATCGGTTCCCACTTCGACACCAGCCCCGAAATTTTCAGCCGCCTCTGGGAACGGCCTAACCCTCCGGATGCCATCTTCAGTGCCAGCGACTATAGTGCGGCAGTAGGTTTAAAAGCCGCATTAAAACTCGGACTCCGAGTCCCCGAAGACCTGGCTTTCATGGGCTTCTCCAACGAGCCTTTCACGGAAATCATCACCCCCCAACTCTCCAGTGTC
This sequence comes from Lewinella sp., assembly GCA_026421165.1. Lineage (GTDB taxonomy): Bacteria > Bacteroidota > Bacteroidia > Chitinophagales > Saprospiraceae > Neolewinella. Next base: position 8,905 of record JAPKCQ010000040.1, read on the forward strand.
GACCAACAAACCCTCGAAATGGGGCGTCGATCTGCCGAACGGCTGATGGCCGCACTTAACAATAACTCCACCCCCGCGAAAACGGAACCTAAACTCGTGCTCTTGCCCAAAGTTATTGTACGTGAAAGTAGTTCGTGATATTTATGGCCAGCCGCTTACCGTGAGGTAGCCCCAAAGAGAACAGAATATTTCTGCACCAGCCTCAGGCTTTCTCATAAATAAACGCTTCGAGGCCTTCCAAAAAATGAGCCCCTCGAAGCGTCGGCAAAAATACAAGCAAAGCGGGTGTTTTCATCGACCTTTGAGCGTACGGTATGAGTACATCAGCCAGTAGTATCAATTCAATTATGAAATTTCTGATTATCGGACAAGGCCTAGCTGGCACATTAACCGGCCATCGCCTTGAAGAAGCTGGCCACCTCGTGCACTATGCTGATGCGCCGGAGCAAACGGCAGCAAGCTCCGTTGCCGCCGGAATTGTTAACCCCATCACCGGCCGACGCTTCGTAAAAAGCTGGCGTATCGATGAGCTTATTCCCGAAGCAAAGGTGCTGTATTCTCAGCTTGAGCAAACCCTCGGTCATAAATTCTGGTACGACCAGCCACTCATCCGTACCTTATATAATAGAGGTGACCTCAACGACTGGCAGGCCCGGTCCGCAGATCCCGGCTATCCAGAATACATGGAGGACCAGCCCGACCCCGGAAAAATCCCAGAATTGACCGACTCCGTTTTTGCCTACGCCGGCGTCCGCCATGCCGCCCGGGTAGATGTGGCCGGTCTCGTGCAAGCCTTCCGAAAAAAACTGATTCAAGAAAATCGCTTTCAGGACGAAGAGGCTGACTACGCTCAGGTTCCAGTTCTTCTGGGCGCGGTCGCAGGTGCAAAGAAAGGAATAAAGAGCAGTGAAGATTACGACCACGTAATTTGCTGCGAAGGCTGGCGCGTACGCCATAACCCGTACTTCCGCTACCTGCCCCACGGCGGTAACAAAGGGGAAGTCCTCATCGTAAAAACCAAAGCACCACTTCTTGATCGGATGTTTAAGCACCGGATCTTCCTAGTCCCCCTAGCCGATGACACTTATTGGGTTGGCGCCACCAGCGAAAACCATTTCGACGACGACTCCCCCACTCCCGCCAACCGTAAGTTCCTCGAAGACCGCCTAGCCGAAATCCTCACGGGTACGGATTACGATATCAGCAGTCATAAGGCAGCAGTACGCCCCACCGTCAAAGACCGCCGGATGTTCATCGGGCAGCATCCTAAAGTACCAGGGCTTTGGATATTAAATGGGCTAGGGACTAAAGGAGCTTCGCTCGCACCGCTGGGTTCGCGTTGGTTGGTAGAGTCTATTCTTGAGAATAAAGATATCCCCGCTGAAGTGAATATCCACCGCTTCACCTCGCGTTAAGACACCACCCCGGGTGAGTTCCAGAATCGTGAAGCGACTAAATACCATCTCTTTTGTTGCTCCGCAATTCGAGAACCCGCCCCAGAGGGGCTCGGCCAGAACGGTGACCGGGGCCAGTTTCAAAAACTTTCTCCGCACCTGCGTTCGCGCCGCCTACTAATTAACCCGCTTAAACGCGTAATTCTGGAAGCGCAGAATGTTGACAAATTTATTTTCAAACCGGTCCACCGCAGCCTGCTCAAAGTTGGTCGCTCCGGAAGGAACAATGGCCACCGGCTGAAAACGAAAGCGGGTATGCATCAGGTCTTCCGGATTGGCCTCCAGAGCGTACTGGAAACGGGTACCGTGCTCAGCGGCCATGCGCAGGAAGTAGCGGGTAACATCGTAGCCCACATAAGCTTCATCCTCCGGAAGGGCAGCGTAACGTTCAAAAAACCTGCGGCGGAATTCACGTACCGCTGGATTAAGCTTATCGATAAAAACACTACTGGATACATGGACGTTGGTGCCTTCGTAGTAGTCAAAATTGATGCGGGTGAAATCGACCCACTGGGGTAGTCCGTAAACAGCCACATTCTGACCAAAGTCCTCGCGCGTATCGGAATAGAGAACACGGAGAAAGTTGGCCACGAAGGATTCGTCCTCATATATAGGTACAATAAAAACCGTTTTGCGGCCCGTCATGTAATCCTCCAGGCTGGTATTGGCGTCGTTCATATCCACCTGAACTTCCTCGAGGGGTTCGACCTGAGCATTGCCGGTCAGGATTTTATACTCGTCCTGAAGGTAACCGAGGCGGGCCTTCTGATTCGGGTCCATACCGGTAACCAGCACGATGCGGTCGGCACCCTGTGTTTTGTAGGCATGCTGCAGTAAGGAGCGCATGTGCGTCTCCAGGGTCGGGTTCACCTGAACGTAGTTTGGGTTATTCTGGCTGATACTGCCGCTGGCACTGTAAGGAGAGATCAGAACGGTTTCCTTACCGCGCACGGTCTCCGCCAGAGCGGATACGTTACTTTTCAGGTAAGCGCCGATTACAATTTGTGACTGCGTAAACTCAGGGCTGGCGGTAATAGTCCGAATTTTGGCTTCGTTGGCACGACTATCCTGAACGTTGACGTTATAACTGGCTTTAGCGTTATTGCGCATATCGTCGAGCGCAAGTTTTGCTCCACTGTAAAAGTGTAGAGACCAAAGTGAGTTCGCGTCCACCTTGTCTTCACTGCCCAGGTAGCGATCCGTGAGGAACGGCAGCACGAAATCGACGTTATAACCAGAAAGGAGGCGTGAGCCTTCGGGTGTAGTCCCGACCTGAGTAACTGGTCTAGTGCCTAAATTTTCGTTGGTATTGGTACCGTTCGGGTCGGTAGGCTGATAGTCGTTGCCTCCTTCTTCCACGATCGGCGGGTTGCGGTTTTCGGAAACCGTAGTCCAGCGGAGGGTATCCATTTTATCCGTCGGGGCATTGGCAATATAAACGAAGGTTCCGGTAACGGGGTCGTAGACGCGGCGACTCTGGACGGGATCTAGATCTTCACCATCCTGCCCACGACGAGAGTCATCGGTACTGGTGGTTCGGCCGGTACCGGGGTCTACGGCAGGCTTGAAGAGTTCGCATGAAGAGACGAAGACTAGCAGAAGAGCCAGTACGACGAAGATGCTGAGTTTATTCCCACTCAATGGTAGCTGGCGGTTTGGTACTGATGTCATATACGACGCGATTAATCCCTTTAACATTATTGATGATCGAACTACTAACGGCGGCCAGGAAGTCGTACGGCAGGTGGCTCCATTCGGCCGTCATGCCGTCGGTGCTGTTCACTGCGCGTAACACTACGGCTTGCTCGTAAGTGCGTTCGTCTCCCATTACACCAACGGATTGGACCGGCAGCAATATGGTGCCTGCTTGCCATACTTTATCGTACAAACCGTATTCACGAAGCTTGTTGATATATATGGCATCTGCTTTTTGCAGCAGGTCTACTTTTTCCGGCGTAATATCTCCCAAGATTCGGATGGCGAGACCGGGGCCGGGAAACGGATGGCGCTTGATCAGGTGATCGGCCATTCCAAGTTGGGTACCGACCCTCCGTACTTCGTCTTTAAAGAGGAAGCGCAGCGGTTCAACAATTTTCAGGCCCATTTTGGCGGGCAGACCGCCTACGTTGTGGTGGCTTTTGATCGTGACCGAAGGGCCATGAACGGACACACTTTCGATCACGTCCGGATAGATCGTACCCTGGGCGAGGTACTTGATGTTGGTCAGCTTCTTTGCTTCGCGGTCGAAGACATCGATGAAGGTTTTACCGATGGCTTTGCGCTTTTTTTCCGGGTCGGAGATGCCGGCCAGGGCATCGTAGAACTCCTGCTTAGCATCGATACCCTTTACGTTGAGGCCCATACCGTCGTAACTCTTCAGCACCTCTTCGAACTCATCCTTACGGAGCAGGCCGTTATCGATGAAGAAGCAAAAAAGGCGGTCGCCGATAGCGCGGTGCAGCAGCATAGCGGCGACCGAGCTGTCTACGCCTCCGGAGAGGCCTAGTAGTACGCGGTCGTCGCCAATTTTTGCTTGCAGCTCAGCGACGGTATCGTCGACGAAGTGAGCCGGCGTCCAGTTCCCGGTGCAACCTGCGATGTCAATAACGAAGTTCTTAAGCAGATCTTTACCATCAAGACTGTGATAAACTTCGGGGTGGAACTGGATGCAGTAGACCGGCTGGCGGAAAGCCCCCGGCTTGCTGCCGTAGGCAGCTACTTCCACATCGGCCGTACTGGCCAAAAGTTCAAATTGTGTGGGGATTTCTTTGATGGTATCACCATGGCTCATCCAGACCTGGCTACCGGCCTCAAGGCCAGCCATCAGGCCTTCTTTTTTATGAATGACGGCGAGGTTCGCTTTGCCGTATTCCCGCGTTTCGCTTTGTTCCACGCGGCCACCGAAATGCTGGGCTATATACTGGGCGCCGTAACAGATGCCGAGTACGGGCCGCTTTCCAATCAGGGCTTCCAGGTTGGGGTGCAGAGCGCGTTCTTCACGTACCGAAAATGGGCTGCCACTCAGGATCACAGCTTTAATGGTGTCGTCCAGCTCGGGGACCTTATTAAAAGGCACAATTTCGCTGTAAACATTTAGCTCGCGTATGCGGCGGGCAATTAGCTGGGTGTACTGGCTACCAAAATCGAGGATTAGGACCTTTTCCGTCATGGAGGCGAAGGTAGGGGATTAGTTTGTTAGAATGCTAGTGTTTTAGACTGTTAGTTCGTTGGCGTACCGCAACGTCGGCCCGAGAGTCGATGCTGCGGCACCTACTTACTTATCCATCCCTTCCACTGCACCTGCGGCCGCGCCTAAAAAAGTATTCAGTCGACAACCTTATCGGCCGTGGTGCTAAATACTTTAAGGATCGTCAATTCAATAATTATCCTGGTTGAAGCGCAAGGGTCGTAGTACTGATCGAATCGGTAAAAAGCCTGCATAGCCATAGCTATCGAGGCTTTCCAGCAATGCAAAGCATTGCCCCGGGGGCAAGCTGCACCGCGTAGTAAAACGGACAGTTATTGAATTGACGGTCCTAAACTAAACCCCAGGTGCTGGCTTAAAATTTATAACAGCCAGATCGGTTGCTGCTAGAAGCGCCGATGGTAATACCCACGGTGAGGCCACCGATAAAGTAGTAATCTCCAGCATCACCACCACGGACATAAGTGAGGTCTGTAACTTCAGCCACATTCTCTACTGCAGGGTTAGAGAAACGCGCGGCTAAGCCACCGTTATCTCCCTGAAGCACGTCGAGATAGTTCACGCGGGTATCAGAAACATCATCCAGATAATCAGTTCCTGCTCTGCGGCCGCCAAGCTCGAGTCCGATAACGATCCGGTCGGCAAAGCGAACGCGAACGCCACCACCCACTACTCCGACCACGGTCGTGAGTTCGTAGGGGGTAGCATCGTAGTTAGGGCTTAAACCACTACCCTGGCCTTCGGTACGCAGCGGCTGAAGCTCGGTAAACACGCCGTCCATTTCACCTTCGGGGTTGAAGCTGAGAACGCCAACGCCAGCATAAACATAAGAGGCAAAGAAATTACCTTCAGGGTCTCCAATGTAGAAGAGATCATACTCCAATGCTGCATTGAATTCGGTAATTGAGGACCGAAAGTTGCGGCTGAATATCACCCGCTCGCCCAATTCATTAGGTGCCTGTGCATCATCTTCCTCGGCGCTAATGCGGCCAAAATTACCACTCACCCGAATGCCGAAGCGTGTGGTCGGACGGTACCGAAGGTACAGGCCACCCGCAAAGTTCATATCTTCAGGGTGTAAACCTAACTCCTCCGGGCTGAGGTCCCCACTGTAAACAGAACCTCCAACTTTGACGCCAAATTCCAACTCTTGTGCCCGGACTGTAGTGAAAATACCGAGAACAAAAAGGAAGGAAAAAAGAAGAAAACGAGTACGCATAACGAAGTTAATTTCAGTTTTTGGGGAGAAGTGCAATATTCCCGTAATAGAAAGATCAAAGTTAAGCCAAAAATTGTGCAGAACACGCCAAAATGCTTCGTAATAGGTTTCCTTTGCAACGCTTATGGCTAAAACTAACGACAAAACCGACCGACCCGACTCGGGGCGCACCCAGAAGGAGAAATTCAACCGGAGCTTGCGCATTTTCGACTACGTCTGGCTTTACCGCTGGAAGTTCATTCTTAGCTTCATCATTCTAACGATCAGCAGTTTGGTGTTCTTGGTACTCTTGCAGCTACCCGGCGAAGCCTTGAATGTGATCAGCGGCAAAGGAAAATACGACCTGACCGTATCAGAAATCTTCACCCTACTTGCGGTGCTGCTCATCATTCAGGCCCCACTCAGTTTCTTCCGCGTTCGCCTCCAGGCGGAGGTTAGCGAAAAAGCGATGGGCTCTTTGCGGAAAGATCTTTATGGCAAGATCCTCCACCTCCAGATTCCGTTCTTTGAACGGACCCGGGTAGGAGAGATCACCAGCCGCATCACCAACGACATAACGCAGATTCAGGGTGTTTTTTCGTTAACCCTCGCGGAATTCCTACGCCAACTCATCATCCTTACCGGGGCGATCATTTTCATCTTAATAACGATGACCAAGCTGGCGCTTGTCAGCCTCGCCATCTTCCCCGTCGTGGTCGTTGCGGCCATGTTCTTCGGCCGGTACGTGCGTAAGATGACGAAGGCCCGCCAGGAGCAACTAGCGACCTCCAACGTGATCGTTGAAGAAAGCCTCAGCAGTATCGCCACCGTTAAAGCCTACACCAACGAGGAGTTTGAGCGCGCGCGCTACGGCCACAGCATCGACGAGACGGTCCGGATTTCATTGAAGACAGCTTCGGCCCGCGGCCTTTTCTCCGCCTTCATCGTCACGGTAATGTTCGGCTCGCTGTTTTACATCATTTACCGGGCGGTGCTGCTGGTGCAAGCAGGTGCATTGCCGGAGGGAGACTTGTTCTCTTTCGTCATATTTACCGCTTTGATCGGTGGGTCAATCGCCAGCCTCGGCAACTTCTACGGTGAGATCGTTTCCGCGCTGGGAGCCTCCGACCGTGTAGTTGAAATTCTCGATAGTGAAGAAACAGAAGGCGCGAACGCAGGTGCAATGGAAGTTCTTCCACAAGGCTCCTCCAGCAAAACCACAGCAACCCAAGCTGTTGACATCAGTACTCCGGCGGCTGTCGAAGGCCACATCCACTACGAAAACGTCCGCTTTAACTACCCCACCCGACCGGATGTACAGGTATTGAAGGGCATCAATCTGAAGATCAAGCCGGGAGAGAAAGTTGCACTCGTTGGTGCTTCCGGCAGCGGCAAGTCGACAATCATGAAGTTGCTCCTTCGCTTCTACCCCATCAGCGAAGGCCGCATTACCGTAGATGGTAAGAATATCGAAGACTTCGACCTTCACCACTTCCGGGAAAACCTAGCGCTCGTCCCGCAGGAAGTACTACTCTTCGGTGGCTCCATTCGTGAGAACATCGCCTATGGTGCACTGGGCGCTACCGAAGAAGCAATCCGGGAAGCTGCCCAAAAGGCCAACGCGCTGGAATTTATCGAGAAGTTCCCCGAGGGTTTCGATACGGTAGTTGGTGACCGTGGCGTTCAGCTTAGTGGCGGGCAACGGCAGCGGGTAGCCATTGCCCGGGCTATTCTGAAAGACCCCGCGGTGCTGCTGCTCGACGAAGCCACCAGCAGCCTCGACGCCGAGAGCGAGCGCGTCGTCCAGGAAGCCCTGAACCGCTTGATGGAAGGCCGGACGTCCATCATCATTGCTCACCGCCTGGCCACCATCCGGGAAGTTGACCGTATCTATGTGATTGAGAATGGCCAAATCGTTGAGCAAGGGACGCATGAAGAACTAAGTGACATCATGGGTGGAGCGTATTCAGCGCTGGCGCGTCTCCAGTTTCAGGCGGAGTAACCTGGTCGAGGCTCACTCCGTGAGCGTCGACCAGAGTTAAAAACAAATTATGATTCAGCACGACGTACCTCTTGTCCGGCTCAACACCTTCAAGCTCCCCTGCGTGGCGGAGCGGTACTTAGCGTTGACCGATCTACGGCAGCTCGAAGGTCCGGAGTTCAAACAAGCCCCGGAGCTCGTCCTTGGCGGCGGAAGCAATATGCTTCTACTGGACCAGGTGCCAGGGCTGACGGTCCACGTTTCCCTTGGAGGGGTACAACTTCTGACGCCAGTCCCCGTCCGTAAAACCTCCTCATCGTTGGACACGGGTACTTTAATCGTCCGCGTAGCCGCCGGAGTAGACTGGAACCAATTTGTACGTTACACCCTTGACCAGGGCTGGTACGGTTTTGAAAACCTGATCCTGATTCCCGGTACTGTGGGCGCGGCTCCCGTGCAAAATATCGGAGCCTACGGAGCGGAGATCGCCGAACGGATTGAAGCCGTCCATGTCTGGGAATACGGGATTGGTGTACGGGTCCTCACGCCAGAAGAGTGTGAATTCGGTTACCGGGACAGCAGGTTCAAGCAGGAACCAGGCCGGTTTCTCATCACGGCGGTAGACTTTCGCCTCAACGGTAAGCACGAGCTGAAGACCGGCTACGGTGCCATCCAGACGGAGCTTGCCCGTTTAAAAATTGACAATCCGACGCCAAACGATGTGGCACTTGCCGTAACGAATATCCGCAGGTCTAAGCTTCCAGACTGGTTTTTCCTGGGTAACAGCGGTAGCTTTTTCAAAAACCCGGTGGTCCCAATGTCCGTTCATAACCGCTTGAAGACGGAATATGAAGATCTCCCTTCCTACCCCATCAACCCGGGTCACGTAAAGCTGCCCGCTGGCTGGCTGATTGAGCGGGCGGGGCTGAAGGGTATGCGTAACGAAGCGGTTGGCACTTATGAAAAGCAAGCGCTGGTGCTGGTTAACCACGGTAGCGCTACCGGGCGGGAGGTGCTAAATTTTAGTGAATCCGTTCAGGCAGGAGTGTTGACAAAATTTGGGGTGGAGCTGGAACGAGAGGTTCAGGTTCTAGGAGTTAGTACGGTATAATCTAAGTTTCAATGTCAGAAATCCAAATTTATCCTGAGCTTGCTAAGGCCGTAAACGGTTTTCGCTCTACCTTCAAAGAGAGCGATTTCTATTCCCGACCCATGCGGCGTATTGTTCGGCAGGAAATCTCCGCAGGTGTCAGCCAGGCGCAGCAAGAAGAGAAGGTGCTGGCGCTAAATTTTATCTGCACCCACAACTCCCGTCGCAGTCAGATTGCTCAGATATGGACTACTGTTGCCGCCGCCTGGCACGACAATGAGTTCATCACCGCTTACTCCGGAGGAACTGAAGTGACCGCGCTACATCCGAATGTAATCACAGCCCTGAGCAACCTTGGGTTTAGAATTGAAGATGGCGGAGGTGATCCGGGGCGGTATCTGGTGTACTTCAGCGACGACTATCCTCCGGTGAAGTGTTGGTCTAAGCGCTACGACGATGCAAACAACCCGGAAGAAGACTTCCTGGCGATCATGGTTTGTGACGATGCGGATGCTAACTGTCCGGTTATTCCTACGGCTAGAAAACGAATTGCATTAAGGTATATTGATCCCAAGTTTTCGGACGGGACTAATAAAGAGATGGTCACTTACAAAAGAACTACCCGGGAGATTGGGTCAGAGGTGTTTTCGTTGTTTTGAAAACACCGTAGTGCCAACCTTAAGAACGCCGATGCTACGGTACACTCCTTGCTCATCATACCCTTCCGTTGCACCCGCGTCCGCGCACCTTAATCATACATCTGCACTACCTGCACTGCCGCTAAAAATGCAAAGAGCCCGCCGATAAAGAAATTGATGTTGCGGGTAAATAGTGCCATGTTCCGATTGATCCAACCCGATAAGCGACCGTAGAGGGTAAAAATGAACAGCGCCCCCAGTGTTGTACCCGGCACGTAGAAAAGTCGGGACATAAATGCCTGGGAAAGGTAGCCATCGGCCATCAAAAAGCCCGCGATGGCAAAGACAAAGGGAATGTTGAGGATGTTCATCGAGCTCATTATCATGCCCCGCCAGAAAGGGCCACCTTTGTATGGCTGTACCACTTCGGCCCTCCTGGCCGCCCGGGCACGAAAGCCCTTCCAGGTGAACACCAGCGCTAAAATCAGAAACAAGGGAACCGCCCATTGCTTGATGGCGGGCACCACCGACGGGTTGGTGGTCAGCAGCTTAGCGAACAAAACAGCCATGGTTGTTTGTGCACCAATGATCAAGGCCATACCGGCCGAAAAGAGATAGGCTTTACGTTTTCCTACCCGCAAGGCCGTGCCAACGACCTGCATATTGAGCATCCCTGGAAACCAGGTAATGAATACGCCGGTACCGAGACCAGCCAGAAAGGCGTTGATAATTTCCACACCACAAAGGTAAAAGGCGAATCAAAACTATCCAGAGTTTATCGACGGTCAGCTTTTAATGAGTAACGAACACGTGCAATATAATCGATTTTTAACCCAGATTAAGCACTTCTCTGCTTTAGTTGCGAACATATTTCCGGACCTTGGCACCTCTCAAAGGAACATTAAACAAAATCATTCCATAAAACCAACCCAGGATGAACCCCGTAAAAATAAAATTCGGCACTGACGGCTGGCGCGCCATCATCGCCCATGAATACACCATAGACAACGTAATGCGTGTAGCGGAAGGTACCGCCCTCTGGCTAAAGAAGCAAGGAGGTACCCGCGTGGTGATCGGTTACGACTGTCGGTTCGGCGGCAAAATGTTTACCGAAGCCACCGCCCGCGTTTTAGGTAAGCACGGAATTACAAGCCTGGTTGCGCCCAATTTCATCTCCACTCCAATGGTGAGTCTTGGTGTAGTAAAAACCGGCGCTGACCTCGGCGTAGTAATCACCGCCAGCCACAACCCGCCCAGCTACAACGGCTACAAGCTTAAGTCTAAGCTTGGCGGTCCATCCGTTCCTGCAGACGTGTCCGCCGTGGAAGATTTGATCCCCGACGCCGTCCCTACCGGTGTACCAAGTTACGAAGAAATCAAGGCTAAAGGACTCGTTGAAGAGCACGACTTCGAGCAGGTCTACCTCGACCACGTGAACAAGGGATTCGACATGGACCTGATCCGCAACTCCGGAATCGGCATCGCCTACGACGCCATGTACGGAGCTGGCATGAGTGCCATGCAGAAGCTGCTGCCTAACGCTACTCACCTGCACTGTGAGCTCAACCCTGGGTTCAACGGACAGGCCCCCGAACCCATCGGCCGTAACCTGACGGAGCTGGCAGAAACGATCAAGAACGATCCTAAGATTGCCCTTGGTATTGCCAATGATGGTGATGCGGACCGCATCGGCCTCTTCAACGGCGACGGTGAATTTGTGGACAGTCACCACATTCTGCTCCTGCTACTCATGTACCAATTTGAGTACAAAGGCATCAAGACCGGCGAGGTGATCCTCACCTTCTCCGTTACCGACAAACTCAAGCAGCTCGCTGAGATGTACGGCCTGGACTACGAAGTCACAAAGATCGGCTTCAAGTACATCGCCGAAATTATGGCCGAGCGTGAAGTTATCGTTGGCGGCGAAGAATCCGGTGGCCTGGCCGTTTCCGGCCACATTCCCGAGCGGGACGGCATCTGGATCGGTCTGATGATCGCTGAATACATGGCCAAGTCCGGCAAGTCTCTCAAAGAACTCGTTGCTGACCTCTACGCCAAGATCGGTAGCTTCAACTGCGACCGCGACGATGTCCACGTGGAAAACGACCGCAAATGGGAGATTGTGAAGCAGGCCCAGGAGGCTCCCTTTACTAAAATCGGCCCGTACAACGTCACCCGTGTCGCCCACCTAGACGGCAGCAAGTTTTACCTCAATGGGGAAGACCGCTGGTTCATGGTGCGCCCTTCTGGCACGGAGCCCGTATTGCGGGTGTACGCTCAGGGTGCCGACGCTGCTGAGGTCCGTAAAATCCTTGATGCTGCACGGGCAGAGATGGGAATTTAAGGCCCTTAGGCCCTTAGACTATTGGTTCGTTAGGCTGCCGCGCTTTCATGCGTTGCAGCCTGACGTTTTTTAGGGCGCAGACGCGGGATGCGGCGTGAGGTTTTGAAGGATATGCCCGAAAATCCCTCCAATCTGTTGCTACTTTAATGAACGCTAAAAGACCAACAAGCTAACGCGCTAACAGGCTATCTTTCCGCCATGAAAAGCCTAACCGACCTCTACTCTGTGGAAAACTTTCGCTCCACCGGACATGCACTGGTAGATCAATTAGCCGACTACCTCGAAAGCACGCCCAGCGCCGACGCCAATCCGCACGCAGAGCC